>NZ_CP025025.1:1539511-1871097 GCF_002874535.1 Mesobacillus jeotgali | reverse complement strand
AAAATCAAAATTAGCATTATTTTTTATATTGATAACCATACTATTCTCATTTGGTGCAATGGGAGAACTGTAATAATGTGTACAAGCAGATAAAAGAATAATTAATAAAATTGTAATTGTTAAAGACATACTTTTCTTCACAATGCCATCCCCTTTTAAAATATTTTATTGGTTATACGACTACCTTGGCAAGTTATATACATAGAATTTCTATGTATATAATAATTGTAATTTATCTCCAATTTATTTTCAACAGTTATTATTTAAACCTGTTTGTTTAATAAGGAATTCAACAAAAAAGCGTTAATCCTCTTGGATAAACGCAATCCATTAGTTTTAGAAAGAAAACTAACTTTTATTAGTTAACACCAATATTTACACCCCATAGTCTTTGAACATTCACTAATTCCTTTTCAATGAATTCCATTCTATAAATATCAGGCTTTGTGGTGCTATGTAAAAAGTTTAAGTCATAAGCGGTATCGAAATATCCCATCATCAAGCTCATAACAGCCCCGTGTGTACCTATAAGTATTTTCTTATCTCTATAAGTTTCTAAAAGTTCATTTAAGACTTTTATAGCTCTTTTTTGACAATCAGCATTTGATTCTCCTCCCTCTAAAGAGTGATTTGAATCGGAAAATGACTTCTCTAAAAGTGGACCCAATTCTTTATCAGATATTCTATTTTCTTCTGAAGAAAATATCCTTTCTTTTAAATCTTCAAACAGTAAAACTTCTTCCCCTATTTGTTGAGCTAAACTTTCAACAGTTAAAATTGACCGTATGTATGGACTTGAAACAACTACATCAATTTCTTCATTTTTCAATATGTCAGTCACTCGTTGAGCATCTATATACCCTTTTTCTGTTAACCCTCTTGTTCTTTCATTTCCTTCTTTTGGCGATTCACCGTGTCTCACCATATAAACAAATGTACTCATACTATATACTCTCCTTACAAGTTCCTCTTTTTCCTTCTTCAACAATCCTGACCCGTTTGTTCAAAAAGGAGTTCAACAAAAATGGCCGTTAATCAACGCACCCGATAGTTGAACAAGGACTCTTACTTAATTTGTTTATGGAATACATTAATGGGGTGATAATTTTTATTAACAAGACAATTTGCTATTTGTTTAATAGCACTCGGATCGCGAAGTTCATCATCATTAGCCCTTTCTAATTCACTCACCTTCACCCAAGCACTGTCTATAATTTCATCTTCTTCAAGATATATTGAACCCCCAATAACCCGCCCTACAAAATGAAACATAATAACTTGGTCTTGATAACTACTTATAAAGTTATAAACACCAGTTGTATAAGTAAGTTCTACATCTAGTCCCGTCTCTTCTTTCACTTCCCTAATAGCTGCATAAGGAATGTCTTCTCCAATTTCAATGTGTCCACTTGGAAAATTCCATTTATTTATTACATTTGATTTGTTTTCTTTAATCATTAAAACTTCTTCACCTTTAATTATTGAAACACTAACAACTAAAACAATCGGTTTTTCTGTCATTTTTTTCACTCCACATATATGTAGTGTTTATTCCCAAATTACCTTTTCGCTTTCGAATAACCATTTTCCTACTTCAACTAACCTGCTTCGTTAGTCGAAGAAGCAAGAAGTTCTAGACGCTTTACCTTTGATTTTTAGTCTATAGTTCTAATTCTTGAATCAAGAATTTCTTCTCTCTACTCACATACTCCGTAAGAAGGTCAAACACATTTCTTTCTTCATGAGATATGTATAGATTATCGGTCAAACTCGAAATCTCTTCTGCCATATTCTCATAATCAGGACCATGTAGTTTCGAAAAACTATTAATATTGTACAATCCTTGATTATTTACGTTCTTTCTTAAATCACTTGTTGATATATAATATTTTTTCAATACCGATTCTATCTTATCTAGGATTTTGTAGTCCTCTATCGCTTGGATTTTTTCAAAGGTTTTAATTGTATCTTTAAAATATAAACCAGTTGAATTTTCTAAAAAACCTAATATCCCTTGCATTGTAACTTCAGTGTCAAAATCAATTAATAAAATAATATCTCTAATAATAACGGGAAGATTGTAGAATGTATCTGGATCTCTAATGTTCAAGTTATCGTTGCTATATAAATTTGTTGCAATTATCTCTACTATTTCTTCAGAAGACTTTGTTTTAATATCATTTAAGGAGATAAGACTCTTTAAAACCATATGTCGTTCAATCATTTATCCTCCTAATTAAGAAAACACTAGATTTTTACTCTTCAACTATCCTGCCCCGTTAGCTCAATAAAGGAATTCAACAAAAAAGCATTAATCCCTCCCGGATCAACGCATGTATTAGTTTAAGGATTGTTATCGATGGTCTTTTTTGGACTTTTTAATGTTGTTCCGACCAACATCAGTGTAGCTCCTGCGAATTGAACATAATAAAATTTCGGGCTAATACCTATAGGTGCAAATACTCCTAACATAATTAATACCAAAGCAAAACTTGATATTATCTCTCCTATTGAATTTTTATTAAATTTCTCAATACCAATAAATGTACTGATAAAGATTAAAAATACTCCAAGTAAATAAACTACGCTAAAAAACATAAGGGAAGAATCCGCAATAAAAATACTCAATAAACTTATGATTACTCCTGATGCACATACTTTGGCTCTTTTTGATAAACGATTTAAAAATTTCATTTCTCTTTTCAACAAATTCCTCACCTCATTAAGCCCTGTTAAACATAACTGTCTCTTTAGTTTCAAAGTAGTTTCTAAAAAAGTGAATCAATCCTGCTTGGGATCAACCCACTTAATTAACCTAAAAACTTAATTATTGAATTCTTCTTTAATGACCTTATAAAAAGAGATTATGTTATCTTCTTTACCATTTATTAATCTCTTGTAGACCTTATCAATTGGGAAAATCCTATTTTCTCCAGATTTTAGGTGAATAATTTCTCCATCATCAAATACATCTTCATTAACCCAGTTTAGTGCCGGATTGAAATGTTCTTTTATCATTTGTCCGAGATAAGCACCCCATATCAAAGCCATTGAATATATTTGATTTTCAGTAGGCATTTCACTCTTTAAATCATTAGAGTAATAATCTAATATTTCTTCCAAATCTTCTATGTTATCCTCTTTATAATTAAAGTCTTTATCAAAAGACTTAGCATATTCAACAGCTCTTTTATTCATACCAAGTATATATTCTTCGAACGTTTTATCCACATCTATCCATCCTTTTTAATAAAGTCTCATCTTATCTTCATCAACATTACTGCTTCTTTAGCTCAATAAGGATTTACTTACTACCTTGAAATAAACTACTTTTGTTATTAAAAAGCCAACCAGTAGACCGACTAAAATACTAAACAGTAGTCTGAATAGGCCTGCACCAAGACCATAATTAATGTACTCTCCTTGTGAAAATAATAAAGAATTTAATAAAACATCAGATAGTACCGCTGAAATAACTAAATAAATAGCAATACCAATAGACAACTTCATTGGAGATGCTAATCCTTTATATTTCTTCAACATATAGAAAGCTGAACCGACAAAAATAAGTATAAATGTCAACAAAAGTATAATGCCAATCCCCATACCACCTGTAACCTCAGTTAATATTCTAAACAACGTCATTTGCATCCCCCTTATTCATTTTCATTTTAAATTCTTCGTTATTAGAAAAAAAGTGCCTTCTTCTTCTACATTACTGCACCGTTTGTTCAATAAGGATTTCAACAAAAAAATGCGTTAATCCTTCATTGATCAACACATCCATCTATTTAATAAGCTCTTCTTTTTTAGCCTCATACTTTATTGTTTATTCACCTTTGGAACTTTGGAAAAAACCATCAATAACCCTAAATGTAACAACCACAACAGTGATAAATCCAATAATCGAAAAAACACCTATTGTACCTTGTATAAACATCTCATTTCCTATCTCCATTATTTACATTTCCCCTTAGTTAATATTGATAAAATTCCCACCTGCATATGTAATGATAAGTTGAAAAGTTAGCCCCAGATGAATGACGGTTCCCTTATTTTTTTGTGTGGAGAAGTGTTATATTTAGCCGCCTTTTCTATCGATAACTTCTCCACTTTTAGAGAGTCCTCTTACGATAGGCTCTCGTCCGATCCGAAAATAATATCGTTTCCCTTCATTCTCAATGATTTCAATCTCTTCAAATGAATCCTCTTCATGTCCTTTTGTTTCGACTGCTAAAATTTCAGGATTGTGAACTTCACCGAATACGACATAAAGATCATAAAGTGCATTGCCTTGTCTATCAAAATCAAGAAAAGGTTCAATATAAAGCGTCATATTATCGTTTTCGTAATGAGACCATCCATGACCCCCTTTACTCTCCCAGCCATTTTCGTCACTGCCTGTAAAGAATGCTACGGCAAGAGCTTCCCAATCTGCTAAAGGAAAATCTTTTTCATCAGGGTCGGTCGTGTACATAACAACTGTAATTTCTCCTTGTTCTTCGGTATGGACAATATTATTTACTTCATATGGAATTCCTTTTTCAATCGCCTCTTGAAAATCATCGTATTTTCCGAATTCAAACTCAGATATATAAAACCAAAGAATAACGCCTAAGACTGCCAAAAGACTTATGGCTATGATCCTCGTTTTTTTCATATTCCCTCCTTAACCAATTTCCATTGATATTTATACTCTAGTTCATATTCAAATTAAGAGACTAGAAATATCACTGGTATCAATTTACCATTTTGCCGCTCCCGTTAAGGTTGACCGTATTAATCGATTACAACTAATCCGCTTAGTCAGTAAAGACCAACTCTATATTTATTCATTCCGATAAAAAATTATAGCTCTAATCAAAAAGACAATTCCTATTATAAAAACGAAGAAATAATTATTTCCTTGTAAAAGGGTATTCATTGTAAGAACATCTAATATCGATACGATAACCATTGAAATCCCTATGAATATGAATGTTTTTACCTTTGCTGACGGCTTCATTTCATCCTCCATTGGTGTCTACACTTGTTTTCTACAAGAAATCTATTTATATCTTGATTTCCTCCTACTTCTTCACAAAAATTACCTTTCAAAATTAAACAGCTTATAATAAATGAACGCCGAACTTACTAATCCGAATCCTAACAAAATACTTCCGCTTACTAGAAAATTATTGATGTAGCTTTTGACAACCAGATGATAGTAGGCCGTATCTGCTCCTCCGCGGCTGGCTAACCACGAATCCGCATAAGAAGTTCCAAATTTAACACTGAATGCAATCAAAATAATACCCAGCAAAGCAAATAATGTACTAATTATGGCAAATGCCTGTATTTTTTCTTTTGTCAATTTATCCCACCCCTTACAAACTAATTTATCACAAAATTACGAAAAAAGTTGAAAATTTTTCTAGCATTAGTTGTGGAAGGAACTTATTGCAAAATCGCTTTTAGTCATTTACTTAATCTCAATGGCAAATGCGTAAAAAGCATCTCCGAGTGATAAGTGCTCTTCCTTTTCATCCATCCACCAAACGCCATATGAATAATAATAGATCCCTGCCTCAGTCGGGGCGGTAAAGCTGTTATCAGAAACGGTAATTTCCTTTTCCTGATTATCATGAAATTGGATTAAGTGGATTTCATTAGGCTTGGGGTCATAATCCATTTCAAAAGTAATTGTTTCCCCAGCTTTTACGATAATGGGTTCTTTGCCTTCTAAACGCTCGACTGGTCTAACTGTGTCGACACATGTACCTTTCCAGCAATAAGTTCCTAAATCCGTTTCATATTTTTCATCGCCAATATTGACAAAAGCTGCTGGTGGCTTAAACCCAGACAAGCCATTATCAGAACAGCCTGCAAGGAAAAGTCCAAAAAGCATGATGACGATTAAGAAATATTTCCACATAAAAACACCCCTTTTGCAATTAGACGCAATAAATGTGGAAATGTTTCCTATTTTTTCATATCGACCCATAACCTCGGTCATTTACACTGTCAATTTTATGGCCAGTTCGGAAGTCAATTTAAGGGTTCCATTCTACGAACATTGCATTCAAGTAAAGCCAGTATAACGATTAACTTACTTTTTTTCTTCAACGAAGGGAGCAGTTAGCGGAAGATTGATTTTTTCTAAAACAAGAGAAGGCTTAACCTTAATTGAGTAACTAACAATCCTAGAAATAAACGGAGAATATCCGGATAAACAGTAGAGTATAGCTCGGTAAGGGGTAAATAAGCGGAGGTTTTCCGGTTAAGCAAGCACGATTGCCAATTTTTTATGTTTTTCAAGTAAATAGGCGGAAATCTTCCGTCTATTTAAGCTGTTTTCCGTGCCATTTTCTAAATAAGGGAAGTTTCTCCGCTTATTTAGCAGCCCATGATGATCCCTTCACCAGGGTCCGTTCTTTTATGGTGTGGAATAAACGGGTGCTTTGTTGAATAAGAACCATTATATTTCAAATCCGAAAATACATTAAATTAGAAAAATGGCGTGCCAAAACTGATGTCAATTTACACGCCATTTTTATTGTCATTTAAATGATATGCACCCTAAAACAGAATGTTTTGCTTTTTTACAATGTCTGGTTTTATTCAAGTAAATACGAAATAACCTTTGATATACGTTTTTTGAAGGCTTGATAATTATGCTCGGCACTTTCAATGACTTTCAGTTCTGCCTTGATTCCTTTTTGCCTGATAATCTCGAAAATGGCTTCATTGGTTTCCAGGAATGGCCCAGCAAGTTTCTCGCCACCTTCTTTTGTACCGCAATCCAGATATATTTTTTCCAGATGAGACAAATCTGCCGTTTTCATCAGCTGCTCGATTTCCTCCTGGTTACGGTAAAAACCGGATGAAAGACCCGCGATTCTTTTAAAAATATGAGGGTAAGTGCATGCTGCATATGTTGTGACTAATGCGCCCAAAGAGATGCCGGCCATATAGGTTTCATCGGGATTCGTACCATACTTCGAGTCAATGAGAGGTTTCAATTCGTTCACGATGAACTCAACATATTCCTTGCCTTTTCCACCTTCAGCACTCGGCTTGCCAAGCAGCTTTGTTGTATATTCTCCATTAATCCAGGGACAATACTCATTCACTCGTTCCCCGGAATTCTGATCAATTGCCACAACGATGAGTTCCTCATCATTCTTTTCCAGGTAGTCGTCCAGTTCAAGCCCCACACCGCCAATCGCCTCTTCATTGCCAAACACATTTTGCCCATCATGCATGTATAAAACGGGATATTTCTTGTCTTTCATATTCGAAGGCAAATAGACTCTAATATTCCTTTCCTTTCCAAACAATGACACTGAGAAACTTTCAATCATGCTTACACACTCTTTTCGATTAATTTGATGAAAATTTTACCATATGAATTAATTTCCTTCCAGAAACATTTCAAAAAGAAGGAGTATTCTGGAAGTATATAGAAAATAAGAATCTTCAAGACATATTTGAATGCCACAAAAATATATTTAATTGACTTTTGGATTGAATAGGGGGTTTTTTAGTGAAGAGATTAATTGTGATTATGTTAGTGGTTATGATTGTAATTATTGCACCATTTTGGACATTTGATTATGTCAGCTCTCATGGGGATTTCACTAAATGGAGCCATACTACCATAGGGTATGAGCATTACGAGGACAGAAAGAAATATTATTTGGGATATGATTTTACATGGAAAGGCATCGGAAAACCAACCCTGGAAAAAGTCGAGTTCATTAAGAAAGACGGAACTATTGTCGCCAAGGATGATGATGAGTTTAAGATTGAACCATATGTATCAAAAAATCGAAGTATTGGCGGACTGGATGAGGAATCAGTACTAAAAGAAGGGCTGCACGAGGATTTCATCGATATTAAAAATTACCAAGTAGACAAGGATTTTTATTTAATATTGGCTGTACAATACAATGGCACGACTCCAGAAAATGATATAAATTTATTAAGGATTACCTATAAAAAATTCGGCGTCACCCATCATCGCAACATCTCCTTTGATGATGGAATTATCACTGATCCAATCGAAAACTAAAATAGGATTTTGCATCAGCTTTTTTTTCTGATGTTAATCCTATACAAGTACGGACTTATAAAAATAAGTTCGGGCCATCAAAAGAAAGGCGAGGGAGTGGGTTCCCTTGCCTTTCTTTATCTACTATTTCTGCTTTTCTAGCTATGCAAACTTCCTTTTAACCATTGACGCGGACGAAATGATCCAATTGGTATCTGGATTAAGCTGGTGTTCCCTATCATTCTATAAAGCTCATCAGCCCTGCCTGCATCAAACCCTAGCAGGGGATGGCCCCCTAATCCAAGAGCAGAAGCTGTTAAAAGTAAATTTTGTACGAGCATTCCTGCTTCCATTTGTAATATCCGGTAGCCTCTATAACCTAATTCTTCTCGTAAAAAATCCTTATTGCCAGCGACATGCAAGCAAAGTGGTACTTGCATGAGGTTGACATTATCAATGGACAACCCTGTTTGTAATTGCAGACGGTGGTCCCCCTGCTGAATTTCTTGTAAAGAATGTTGTGCCTGATTGTAATAGTACGCTCCATTCGGGATGGCTTCTACATTATAAAAACAGCCGTAGATCGAAACTCTTGGCTCATTGCTGCAGTAAATTCCGTTTAAATCATTGCGATAGGAAAAAGCAGACATCGACTCCTTCAACAGGTCAGCCAGCTGCTGCTGACTAACACTGGATAAAACAAAATCCATTTCTGGTGATGAACGTTTTTTGCTTACCTCTGCCAAATCAAATGCTATTGATTCAGTTCTAGGAAGACTAACTTGTCGATTCCCCATAACTTCACTAGGCTGGTTACAGAGCCTATTAAACGACTCGGTCGACTCAAGTTTTGCTGCTTCATTCAAGGTTATTAGTTTAGGAAACTCTAATACTTCCTTCGACCGTTCATGCCTCTTCAAAGCAACAGGTTTCAGTTCCCTGACCAACTCAGCTGAGGTTAGATTATTGTGTGAATCTTTACTATTCGCAGACCAGTTGGTTGTTTCCACTGACAGCGGAATAATTGAATACACACTTTCCTCCTTCTCACATAATCCGAGAAGATGATTGATTGCCGAATCCAGATATTGATAGTAAACACCAGAAGCAAAACCAAAACGTTTTGCCGTTGCCAGCAGCTGCCCCATCAGTACACCAGCATCCAACCCCTGCAAACGGTATGAAAAATTATTGTATTTAAAGAAGTTTTTCCAGAACATCGTTGAAATGAATACGGTCCCAAAGCAGGAAGAGATATCGCAACGTTCGCCAAGAGCGGCAGCAATATAGGAATCGAAGTTGCCAGCCCTGAGCAAAACTAGGCGGTGATGTGCAGGGTCATAATGGTAAATCCCTTCAGGGAGATCATCTATCTTCAAATATACATAAAGTTCGTTCGGGTAGAGTCCCCCACCAGAAGGAGCATGCCTCCTATAAGTATGGACTGGATCAGCATCATCAGAAAAAAACGACTCGCTTACTTGAGTGATTCCATAAACATACCAAAGGAAATGTCCAATCTCCTCTATCCCCGGCTTGGCTGGCGTCTTGTTTTCTGCCAGGGACAAGGGGACCTCACCGGATAGTGGCACCACTGGCAAGCCTTTATACAGTTTATAGGTAAGAGGAGCGTCTTCCCAGTTTGGTTCCCAGTTTTGCTGATTGGCACGTTCTATATTAAACTGAAGATCTCTTAAAAATTGATCAAGGTTCATCCTGCTGCCTCCTAAGGGAACGGATGCGGGAAGGTATTTAGTTCTTCAAATGACATTGGTTCTTTCACATAACCAAGCTTCATCGGGACGTGTAGTACACGATCTAGCCCTTTGAGACGTGTCAGATGGTTTCCAAAGGTCATTGGCAGCATCCCCGGTATCAATACTTTCACACAATGAAGGCCATTTTTGTTTAATTCAGGAGGAGTCTGGTTGACAACAATGACATTGAGTCCCAATCGTCTAAATTCCTTTAAGATATCATTCAAGTCTTCCGTCAGGTCCGAATGTCGCGACTCCTTTTGAAAAGCGTCTTGAAAACTCTGTAATGGTCGATCTTCATCGAGCAGGAAGCCTAAGCGTTCCTCCGCCTGCGGCAATCCGTACAGCATTCCGTGATCATCCATCTCTCGCACTAGTGAATCATCATCGAGCATTTGCAAGTATTTTTCCTTGTTCGATTCCAGTTTTTCATCGAGATTGAGCATCATTCCGGCGAGCTCCTGAACAGCACTTTTGGCTGCCTTAACCGGATCAAGATGGGCACCTGCCGCACAAATAATGTTCAACCCATTATCCTTCCTGTTTTTCGCCATCGCCCAAACACTTGGAATACCATGCTCCATGGTGGCATTAAATAAATACAAATCATAACCAGCTACAGCCCTCATCCGCTCCGCCATTAAAAGCAGTTCTTCATCTTCAGCAGATTGAAGATCGAGACGTGGCAGCTTCAATTTTGAGTACCAGGACAAAAGGAAGGAATCACGCTCTACCACTTCCATGATGCCGTAAAAAATCGCCTCTTCCCTGCTGCCGCCAAGCGCGCAGCCATTTGAAGTTTCATAGACAAACCCGGCTGATCCGCATCCGAGACTATAATAGGAAAGCAACTCGGGGACGAGAATCGGACGCTCTTCAATAAGAGAGTAGCCCCATACCCAATCCATCGCGCGCTCAGGGTCGAATTTTTCAAATGGAAAGCCAGGCTTTTCATATTCTTCATCGGCATGGACACCAACTTCCAATGGGTTCAATGCCTGCTTTTCCAAGTTCCGGTAACTGTCATGGATGACTGTCCGCTTCCCGCGCGGCTGAAGTCCGCAGTGGCGTTCAAGCCCTTCCAGTATGGCAGTCAATTCGCTTTCTGCGTAGCATTGTGTCCTGCCGGCTGTGCCCTCATTTCCTCCGGAGATCATTGGCAGATTAACGCTCGCATCGGCGAATGGAGTGACCAAATCGTACATTTTACTGTTTAGCAGTCCTGTCCGATTGTCAAAATAATCGCCGATGAGAGATTCCTTCATCTTGTCCAGCGGTGTACATCGGTAGCTGCTCGCACTGATCTTCGGACTTGGATTTAATGTGATTTTTGCAAGTGAAGCTGTATCATCCGGAATAGTACTGCATACCTCGCACAGGGAATCGGCCAGAAACGAATGCCAGGATCCATTCAATGTTTTTAATTCGGTAAAATACATTCTACCTGCCGAAAGGCACTCTTTGCCCGCAAGAACTTGATCCGCTTCAGTTACAATTAAATGAGTCAGATGCAAAAGTCCATTTTTCGATGCCCATGGATTCGAACCAGTTTCTGTTTCAGCCGCCAGCCTTCGCTTCACTTCACGCATTTCGCTCCGTTCCTGACCTCCTAGCAGTCTCCTCAGGTCAGCACATTGGGAGCATCCGGGGGTGCCAGGCCTGACGAGCGGTCCGATGATTCCCTCTCCAAACGAAACAAAGGCACGGAGCCAGGGACTGCCAGTCAGTCTTACCGCTTCTTCAGCTTTGTGATGCGCCATTGGGTTCCAAAAATCATGAAGGACAAGCATCAATTCTGTATTTTCTGGCAGCCCATTCTCAAAATCAGTCCTTCTGAAAACCTGATAGCGTGATGATAATTCACCAGCAACCGAATCAGCCAGCCAGCCTTCCCCAATAATGACTACGAAGGAACTCAACTCAATCCCTCCTCTCGCAGCGATACACCAAATACGCCTTCAAGTTGCTGGTTGAAAATCTGTTCAAAGCTTAATTCGCACACTGACATTTGGGTTCTGTTCTGTTTAAGCACATCAATCGCTGCCTGCAGGGTTTCACGCTGAATCCTTCCAGTACATTCCGGAATCGTTAAGCTTTGTTTATCCCTTTCCCAATAATGAACCTCTGACTCTTTCAGGACTTTAGCTCCATCTCCAGCTGACTCATTTTGAAAATCGGATAATGCTTTCTGTAAAGCGATCCTTAACGCCAAAGTTGTATTCAGACCAGGGCTTCCATACCAGCCTTTCTGCGTACCGATCCAGATAACTGGGAAACCACGAACTTCCTCCCCAACCCCCACTCGTGTTTCTCCCTGTATCGTAGTAAGAGACTTTAAATAGAAAGCACATCTCTCATCCTCAATAAGCTCAAGGTCAATAAGGGAAATAGACTCTTTCACACTGAGCAGTCGATTGTTAAATTCCTTTGAGAGACATTTTTGGAGCCCTCGCGCAACAGCTTCAGGAAAAGATTCACCGGCACCCACACCCAAATTTCGGCCATTCTCAATCACTTCTGCCATGCGGGCTGCGTATGCTTCAATTCCCGTCAACGCCGCCTCCATTCGTGCTTCTTCATGTGTGAACCCTGTACAAATCCTTGCTGCCAGTAATTCAGACGGCCCATCTGACAGCGGATCGGCTGCCTGGACCCTGCATTGTGCCAATGGAAGCTGCTTAAGATTCCCTTCCTCCCACTCATGTAATATCCCAGTCTCTTTTGAAGTCAATAGACTGAAATACTGCAGAAGCTTTCCAGGTTCAGCTACTCTTAGGTCATGACCAAGCCGATTCTCAAGATCTCCTACCTTTATGGATGTGAAATTGCCTGTTACCAGTGGATGTGGCGAAACCAAATGCCAGCTTCCCTCGAGAGTTTCTAAATTCAGCAAATAAATTCTGTTTCTTTGTTCAGCTATCGTGATGCCCGCAAGTTCTTTATATAATTCAAATGTAATAACGTTTGCCAGCAATGCTCCGGTGGTCAAAGATGCGGCAGAGACCTTCTGCTCTTTTTCCAAAACAGAAGAATGCAATCGCCTCCACGCCGATTCCCAGCAAAGCTCTGAATCAGGAGCAAACAAGGGACCGGCCATCCCTGTTTGTTTGAACAGTATGGCTGGAATGAACGTTTTCTTAACTTCCCTGCAGATCGATTGCAAAAGCCTCAGTTCTTCAACATTGCCACTTTGTGAAACATAGAGGACCGCATCGAAAGGGCTAATCACCTCGCTCCAATCGTTACTATTATGCTCCTCGTACTCCACCTCCGAATCTGTTTTACGTGCATGATTCACAAGCTCTGCCACCCTTTTTCTATTCGTCGGGATTTCATCTGTAATAGAGACATTCAGTTTCTGCAGACCGGATTCTAGCAAAATGGAAACGAGAGAATTCAACATGGGACCGGAGCCTACGGCCAGTACCTTTGCCTTGCGGAATGACTGGAATCTTGACGCACCGGAACCAGCCAGATTGTCTACAAACTCAATTTGCGAGGCGAATTTTTTCAGTACCTGCTCAGATAACTGATGCTGTTCATCCTGGCTCACATCCCTGACAAAACCATTTTCAACAAGAACTTCAGCAATTTGATAAACGCGCTGCCTGTAAGGTTCAGGCAGGCCATCGGTCAATTTTCCCAGCGAATACTCCCCGTTAAACATTGGCAAAAGCTTTTCAACCCACTGGTCAATTCCATTGCCTTCGAGACGGAATGAACATGAATTATTCCTTAAATACACACCACTGTTTGGTTCTGCGAGATAAAATGTATCTCTTTTCACCTTCAATACCATAGAAGGGTCCAGCTTCACCATCTCACTCCTCCTCAGGCACAAATGCCTTTACTCTCCTTCATTGACTGTCATTATCATCGTATGTAGCGCAATTTGTCCCTTATGTCTTATGATGAAGAAAAGCCCCCGCAAGAACTTACGCAGGGGCTAATATCTGGATTGTCTAACTTAACCGCGATGGCAGCGGCCGCAACCACCACAGCGTCCACAACCGCCGCAACGTCCGCATCTTCCACAACCACCGCAGCCTCCACAACGGAAACATCCACCGCAGCCAAAGCAGCTAAAGAAGCAAGAAAAACCGAAACAACCGCCAAAACCACCCAAACCTAGAAAAATCCGCTCATCCCCTGAATGGTACTGGTTTTGATCCCAGCTAACCGGCTGAGTTGCCTGGAAATCACCAACATTCAGCATTTGCAATTCATTTTGAAAATTATTCATCATCATTCTTTACCTCCTCGGATAAATACAGGGCTCCAAAATACAAGTCACAGCGTTGAGCACTACCGAAAATATTCCTATATACATGGTACAAACATAATTAATAAGAATACTCTTCACCAATTTATGAAGACGAAACGGCCTTTGTCACATATGCAAAAGCCTATTTAATTTTATACAGAAGAATACGGCTGAAACTGATTACTTTCAGTTCCTTCGAGTACATGAGGCGCAAGAGTTTGGAAAAATCGAATTGATTCGGCCATTGATTCAAAAAATGAAGCATAAATCCCTAATCATTTACTATAAAAATATTCTGCAACTTCCAACACAAAGTTGTACAATGAACATGTAAACTCAATTATTTGGAGGGAATAGCATTGAGAAACCATGAAATTGATTTTAAAATCTACGGCGATGACATGCAGTTTGTCGAGGTTGAATTGGATCCGAATGAAACGGTTGTAGCTGAAGCTGGCAGTCTGATGATGATGGACCAGCAAATTGAAATGGAAACGATTTTTGGCGATGGTTCAGGCAGTGGAGGCGGTTTTGTTGGCAAACTGTTTGGTGCCGGAAAGCGGTTATTGACGGGCGAGAGCCTTTTCATGACCACATTTACCAATACTGGTCACGATAAGAAGCATGTATCATTCGCGTCTCCTTATCCTGGTAAAATCATTCCGATGGATTTAAGTCAGAATGGCGGCAAGATCATCTGCCAAAAGGACGCTTTCCTCGCTGCGGCAAAAGGTGTTTCAGTTGGAGTTGAATTCCAAAGGAAGCTTGGAGCAGGTTTCTTTGGTGGAGAAGGCTTCATCATGCAGAAGCTTGAAGGAGACGGGATGGCATTTGTACACGCTGGCGGAACGATACATAAAAGAGAACTTCAACCAGGAGAGGTCATCAAAGTCGATACTGGCTGCCTGGTTGCAATGACAAGCAACGTGAATTACGACATCGAAATGGTAAAAGGCATTAAAACAGCCTTATTTGGCGGAGAAGGTCTCTTCTTTGCGACACTTAGAGGCCCAGGAACTGTATGGATCCAATCACTTCCATTCAGCCGCCTAGCCAGCAGAGTATTTGCAGCCGCACCACAAGCCGGAGGACAAAACAAAGGCGAAGGCAGTGTCCTTGGTGGAGTCTTCAGAATGCTTGATGGTGATTAATGATGAACAAATGGGGATGGATTCCGAGTCAGGAACCATCCTTTTTTCATATGAGAATAATGGAACAAAGAGCACCTACCTGTAATACATGAATCTTTTCCATTCCATAAACGTATTAAAGTTAGCTAAACTCTTTCTAAGCGAGGTGTTGACGGATGTTCTCAAGGATTTTTCATAAATCAAATCGTCCTACCAAAATAGCCCTATTAACCGGCACCATTCTTTTACTGCTAGGCGGAATAGCTAGTCTGTACCTTTAATCTTCTTATTATAAAGTCGACGACGACAAAAAAAGGCTAAACCAGGTATTACCCAGGTTTAGCCTTTTTGGTTGGTCGATTTATCATGCGTTATCCTATTGTAATGGAATATATCCAACCTCCTCAAGCAACTTCTGGCCCTCAGGACCCTGCATCCATTCAAGCATAGGCTGGACGGATTTTTTTGGGTTGTCCTTTACTGTAATTGCATATAGATTGACGACATATGGATATTTACCTGAGGCAATGTTTTCAGGTGATGGCTCGACTCCGTCCAGTGAGATCAGCTTGATCTTTTCATTCGGATTCATGCCTGTTGTGAAAAAGCGGAATGAGTAACCTATTGAATTATTGTAGTTGCGATACCTGGCAACCTCCTCCATTACATCGCCCATTCCCGCAACTTCTTCTTTCAGCGCTGGCATTAACGGTGTATCACCCATGAATTTTTCCATGATTGTCTGGCTGCCCGAGTCCGCTGGCCGCTGGAACGCCATGATCTTATTATCCTCTCCACCAACTTCATTCCAATTGGATATTTTACCAGAATAAATGGATTTAATATGCTCCGAAGACAGGGATTCAACAGGATTCTTTTCATTTACAAAAAACACAAAGGCTTCCTTGCCTATTGGTGTGAGAACGAGTTCCTTCCCCCTGCTCTCTGCCAGGCTTTGTTGCGAAGCAGAAGGCTGGGCTCCAAAGAAAATATCAACCTCACCTGATACTAGTCTTTCAAAGGCATAAATTGTATTCGTAAAACTAACAATCTCCTCACCTGTTGGAAGCGCGTTTTTGTTTTTAATATCTATGTAGGTTGCGTTTGCGAATGCAGCATAAACGGGATACGCTGCCTCCGCCCCATCCAAAATGGGCATTTCGCTTTGAGTTTCCACACTGAAACTCGCCGGTTTTTGAAGCTTTGGCAGGATGTTATTTGGGTTCGTCACATAATACGGCTCCAGTTCGACACTCGAAAAGCCATTTCCATAATCAAAGCCATAGGACGGCGGAAGAATATGCTTGCTGCGCTCAATATGAATTGAACCAATGACAGCCAACAACAGGATAATGGTGCCTATCCCTGCAAACAGATTCAGCTTGCTGATGGTAACTTTAGAATTCGTCCTCCGTTCAGAGACGATATAGCCGATTAAAAAGAATAAATAATAAGCGAACGGCACTGCAAATGTGTATATAAATTGTCCCATCATCGCGGATATAAACGAATTCGGCAAAAAAGGGAATAGCGTGAATACGAAAATTGCCCATACCTGATGACCGAAGAATCCCTTTGATATTATCATCCCAACTGCAGCAAGAAACACGGTCAGCAAAAGCGGAGTATAAATCGGCAGATACCGACCATAAAACGTTTTGGCCTGCGGCCTTTTCCCAAATCGAAACCCTATGATCATAGCAACAATCGAGATAATCCCTAACAGGGCTGGCGGACCGAACTTCTCAATCGGTAAAACCGCAATCCCGAAAAAAGATAGAAATAGAGGCATTAATATTAGATAAATAACTATAAACCCGGCATCCTTCTTCATTACCAAGACCCCCAATGAAACATTTATTTAGTGTAATTTTACACCAAAAGAATAAAATGGTAAATATTTATTTTTGCAGTTTGAATTTAAAAAGGAAAGAATCACGATTGTATTCATTAGTGACCTAAATCTCCAAAATGAGAAAAAACAGGGCACCAATACAGCCTATTGGCGACCTTAATCTTCAAAAATACGAAAATCAGGGCACCAATACAGCCTATTGGCGACCTTAATCTTCAAAAATACGAAAAACAGGGCGCCAATACAGCCTTTTGGTGAACAAAACCTTCAAAATGCCCAAAAAGAGGGCGCCAATAAAAACCCAATTTAAATTACCCTACAAAAAAAAGAGAGGAACCAATACAGTTCCTCCCTCTTCATCAAGCTGCTCTATTTAAAGTAAGATCCTTCCTCCGATATACACTCAGTACGACTCCCATAATAAACGCATTTAATATCATCGGGATAAATCCATAACTGATGAATGGCAGGGACATGGACGTCAGTGGAAGCAAGCCAATCATCATTCCAACATTATAGATGAATTGAACGAGAAAAAGTGTTACACCGCCCACCAGCAACAGGTTTCCAAATCCAGAGTTGGTTTGAATGGATATCATAACAATCCTCGCCGCAAACAGTGAGAGAATAACGAATAAGCCAATCGCAAACAAATAACCGTAGTGATAGGTCAGATTAATAAAGGCATAGTCCGTATGTTCGAATGGTAATGGTTCACTTTTAGCAGCTGAACCGAACCAACCTGCAGAGGATAATCGTTCTTTCAGTTGCAGATACATATATCCCCAGCTGCCTGGATACTTTTCGGGATTCAGGAATCCTAATATCCTTGCAAGCTGATATTCTTTCACTGTGAACCAGGCAAACGTGCTAAAGGCTGCAACTACCAATATCGACGTGATCATTATGAGAGTTGCAGTTTTACGACTAATCGTGCTCCACCACATCATTATAAAAATCATTACGATGTAGATGAAGCTAACTGCTATGTTCGGAACTGCCATTAAAAGAATCAGTGGTAAAGCAAATAATAAAAAGTGCTGCCATAGTTTGATTTTCGGATTGTTGAAAAATGAAGCCCAGCCCAGAAACAAGAATGGCAGTGAGTAGTGGCTTTCAATCTGGAACGGACCAATCATAAAATATGGAACCCCATTTATGATCGCATTTGGAATCGTTAATAATAAGAATAAAAACAATATCCCGATAGAATAAAATACGCATCCTATGTTTTCCAATTTTCGATAATCAATAAACATCATGGTTGCTGCAATCATCACACCTAGTAAAACATGAATAGCTTTCATCACTAAATATCTATCTGATAGCTCATCACCCAATGTGATCAGCGGCAGGAAGCTCAGTGCCATGGTAATAGCCAACAAACCGATCAACCACCAGTCAATCCTGGGCTTATGAAGTTTATTCAACTCGTGTCCAAGCATTGACGGATTTCCCATTTGGCTAACCGCTTTTTCCTCCGCCTCTCTCTCACTCAAACCTTTACCAACCCATTCTTTTTTGACCTCATTTAGGTGGTATTCCAACTCTGATGCCACAAATTTCTTCGCTTCCTTTGAGCGAATATGATTTGTCACTTCACTTAAAAAATGATTCCATCTATTATTCATAGCTCTATCACTCCTCCAGCAATCCATTTATGACGATACGGCCTGAAGACGATTCTTTCTTATGCTTACGGAGATATTTCCTCCCTTTATCGATAATCTGATAGAATTTCGTTCCTTCACTTTTCCAGCAGGAAGTGATCAAGCGTTTTTGCTCCAGCTTGTGTAGCATCGTGTATAAGGTTCCCTCGTTGTTCTCAAACTTCTTGAAGCCTCTCGACCTTAGCAGTCCCGTCAATTCATACCCTGTTTTTTCATGAAGAAGCAGCTGCAGAATTGCTACCGTAAGCAAATCATCACTTTCATCAGGCATGTTTATTTGCTTATGAATTTCTTTTCTCATTTTTTCTGAAAAACTTAATTCTTTAAAAATGGACTTCTCCATAGATTTCCGGAGTTTATTCAGCCGTTCTTCCATTTATATTTCCTCCAATCTTTCTTTCAGGAGTTCTTTCGCTCGCTTAAGACGTGTCTTAATTGTATTTTCTTTAACCTCTGTCACCGCCGAGATTTCCTTGATGCTCATCTCTTCAAAATAAAAAAGGTAAATCACTTCCCGATAGTTAACTGGCAGCTCCATAACGGCAGCGGCCAACTGACCATCGTCTTCGTACTGGATGACTGTTTGCTCGACACTATCACTCTGCAGTGAATCATAAATAGGCTGATAATCGGTCGTAAAAACATTCTTGTTGTACCAGCTTTTCAAATAATCCTTGCAATGGTTGGAAGCAATTCGCCATAGCCAGGTCCGGAACTTTGATTTTCCGCTATATGTATGAAGCGATTTATAACATTTCACGAAAATCTCCTGAGTCAAATCCTCAGCGATTTGTTTATTTTTTACATACGAAAACGTTAGCTGCAGAATCTCTTTCCCATATCTGGTCATGATTTCATCAATCGCCTCTGCCGCATTCTCAATTTCATTCATCTCTGCTGTTATTTCATCCACAACCGTTCCCCCTTCATTAGTTATAGACGACATATTCTAAAAAAGGTTTTAGTAACTTTTTTTCACATCTTAAAATCGGGATAAAAGTTCTATTTTTTAAAAATTGAAAATAATATTCGTTCCTCCTGTCCTTCGTCTAGTAAAATAGAAAGTGGATTTTAATCATGCGGACATATTATACAGAAATTAATTGTAAGGGAGGCTTTTAACATGATCAAAGAAGAAACTCAACGAGCCTATACCTCAGATATAAAAGATTTACATGATATAAGCATAGCACTGTTGAATGCAAATGATTTTCTCTCCAGTCATACATTGGACGGAAGATTTACTTATACAGCACCCTCCTGTGAAACTCTCTTTGGTTATACGTCAGCCGAGCTGTTCGAGCAGTCCATTTTTAATTTTTGCCATCCGTTCGACCAGGAAAAGTTAGAACATTACTTTTCTTCCAATCAATACGGAGAAATCATGTTTCGTTTCAGGAGAAAAGAAGGTGATTATCTTTGGCTGGAGTCTAGCAGCACGAAGGGGCATTCACACACAGAGGTTGTGCTCATATCAAGAAATGTAACCCACCGCGTAAATCGGGAGGAAAAACTGAAAGAACGTCAAAAAAGAGATCGGTTATTCCTTGAACATTCCAAGGATACAATGGGGATCATCACAAAAAACGGTGTATGGACTTACATTAATGAACAGGGTAAGAAATTGATGGGGGCAACCAGTTTCGATGAAATAGTTGGTACGTCTTTGTATGACTATACTGACCCAAAGGACTATAAGTTGCTGCGAGAAAGCCTGGACTCAAGAGACTCCAGTGACCTTGAAATCAGTTTGATTCGGAAAGATAATGATTCGAAGAGAGCTGAGGTGCAGCTTATCCCGACGGTATTCAAAAACAGAGACGTTTCCCTTGTCATCATTAAAGATATTACAGAACAAAGGAAAACCGAGGACCAGCTGCAGGTAGCTGAAAAGCTTTCAGTAATCGGCCAAATGGCAGCCGGCATCGCTCATGAAATTAGGAATCCGTTGACCGCGATAAAAGGCTTTACTCAGCTTTTGAGTGAGCACCCAGCAGAAGAAGCAGAAGATTATGCCGAGATCATCCTGGATGAGCTCGCCCGTATAGAGTCAATAGTTGGAGACTTACTGGTCCTAGCCAAACCTCAGGCTTCCAATCTATCGAATGTAGATTTGATCCCTCTGGTGAATGGCGTTGTGAACCTGCTCAATCCTCAGGCAACGCTATCGGATGCCTTTATTAAGATCAAAACTGATTCACCTAGCATTTACATAGATTGTGAACCAGATAAAATAAAGCAGGTGTTAATCAATTTAATCCAGAATTCTATAGAGGCGATGACAAACGGCGGAGAAATTCTTGTGGCTATTTCAAAAGAAGCAAACCTAGCTTCCATTCAGGTTACGGATCAGGGAGCAGGAATTCCAGAAGACCGTCTCAATAAACTAGGAGAACCCTTCTATAGCACAAAAGAAAAAGGAACCGGCCTCGGCTTAATGATTTGCCAGAAAATCATTAAAAACCATGGCGGCAAAATCGATTTCTCTAGCATCGTTGATGAAGGAACAACCGTTACGATTACCCTGCCTGTACATGATAATTACCAGGATGACATTATCTAATCAGGGAAATAAGTATCACTTACTAGTGAACTTAACCCGGTCGGTTAAAAATGTAACCCTTCCGTTTCAGTGTGCATATCATATATATGACAATTAAAATGGCGTGTAAACTGACTACAGTTTTAACACGCCATTTTTCTGATTTATTGTATTTGCGCATCTAAAATGTATACAATCTTGTTCAACATAACGCACCCTATAGTTTAAGTGCAATTATTCACAAAGATAGTTATTTTTCTCCTCTCCCGTTGTTTAAATAAGAAGCTGCCAGCTTTTAACCCTTATTTTTGGCTTTAATTTCGTCATACCAAAGCTCAAATATATTATCAAGAAATAATTCACTATCATTAGAATACACTAGTTCATAATTATATTTACCATGTAATTTATGATGCTTAACATCAAAATGCAACTTCATTTCTGTAGGCATTTCTCTATTAAACTCCAGAAATTTTTTATGCAGGTTTTTGAATAATTCATTGCCAGCTTTTAATAAATACCTCTGATTTTCTCTTGATACATCATATACATGATTGTTGTTAGTATTATCAACTACCTGATTTAATTTGTGTTTATGGATTATTTCTCCGTGGATTTTATAGAAAACATCAAAAAAATACATTTTAGGTTCATAGGAGCAATAAATAAAGATTTCGTCAGCTTTATCATCAACATAATCTAAACATGCTGAAACTATATTTGCTTGTAATTCGGAAAAAAAATCCTCAAATATCTTTGTCATCTTGCTTATTAATACCTCAATTCTATGTCGCAAATTTTATCTATCAGTTTCATACATATATATAAGAATGTGATCTCTAATCATGTATCAAAGATATAAATCATTATTAAATTAAACTGCCTCTTTAGTTGACCAAACAGTACGATCTGGAAATCGGGAACTCATTATTGTAATTCATTTAAAAAAACTCCTAAAGACATCAATAATCAAAGGAATTCCGCAAACTACCATCAAAACGAACCCACCATATCGAAATATTACTTCAACATTATCCATAACATCTTTCCAAAAGAAAAAATGCGGTATAGGTAAAATCATTAATACAAAACCAACAATAAACCCATAAAAGAAAGTTCTTTGTTTATCCAATTTTTATTCCTCTCCCCTACAATACCCTTCTTCAACATTACTGCCCCGTTAGCTTAATAAAGGAATTCAACAAAAAAGCATTAATCCCTCCCGGATCAACGCATGTATTAGTTTAAGGATTGTTATCGATGGTCTTTTTTGGACTTTTTAATGTTGTTCCGACCAACATCAGTGTAGCTCCTGCGAATTGAACATAATAAAATTTCGGGCTAATACCTATAGGTGCAAATACTCCTAACATAATTAATACCAAAGCAAAACTTGATATTATCTCTCCTATTGAATTTTTATTAAATTTCTCAATACCAATAAATGTACTGATAAAGATTAAAAATACTCCAAGTAAATAAACTACGCTAAAAAACATAAGGGAAGAATCCGCAATAAAAATACTCAATAAACTTATGATTACTCCTGATGCACATACTTTGGCTCTTTTTGATAAACGATTTAAAAATTTCATTTCTCTTTTCAACAAATTCCTCACCTCATTAAGCCCTGTTAAACATAACTGTCTCTTTAGTTTCAAAGTAGTTTCTAAAAAAGTGAATCAATCCTGCTTGGATCAACCCACTTAATTAACCTAAAAACTTAATTATTGAATTCTTCTTTAATGACCTTATAAAAAGAGATTATGTTATCTTCTTTACCATTTATTAATCTCTTGTAGACCTTATCAATTGGGAAAATCCTATTTTCTCCAGATTTAAGGTGAATAATTTCTCCATCATCAAATACATCTTCATTAACCCAGTTTAGTGCCGGATTGACATGTTCTTTTATCATTTGTCCGAGATAAGCACCCCATATCAAAGCCATTGAATATATTTGATTTTCAGTAGGCATTTCACTCTTTAAATCATTAGAGTAATAATCTAATATTTCTTCCAAATCTTCTATGTTATCCTCTTTATAATTAAAGTCTTTATCAAAAGACTTAGCATATCCAACAGCTCTTTTATTCATACTAAGTATATATTCTTCGAACGTTTTATCCACATCTATCCATCCTTTTTAATAAAGTCTCATCTTATCTTCTTCAACATTACTGCTTCTTTAGCTCAATAAGGATTTACTTACTACCTTGAAATAAACTACTTTTGTTATTAAAAAGCCAACCAGTAGACCGACTAAAATACTAAACAGTAGTCTGAATAGGCCTGCACCAAGACCATAATTAATGTACTCTCCTTGTGAAAATAATAAAGAATTTAATAAAACATCAGATAGTACCGCTGAAATAACTAAATAAATAGCAATACCAATAGACAACTTCATTGGAGATGCTAATCCTTTATATTTCTTCAACATATAGAAAGCTGAACCGACAAAAATAAGTATAAATGTCAACAAAAGTATAATGCCAATCCCCATACCACCTGTAACCTCAGTTAATATTCTAAACAACGTCATTTGCATCCCCCTTATTCATTTTCATTTTAAATACTTCGATATTAGAAAGAAAGTGCCTTCTTCTTCTACATTACTGCATCGTTTGTTTAATAAGGGATTCAACAAAAAAGGCGGTTAATCCTTCCTGGATCAACACACCCTATAGTTTAAGTACATTATTTCACTAACTTTACATTTATTATAGGGTGATACACTACTTAACTCGAACTAATATATTCTTCAAGGAGAGGCGTGTATTTAGTACATCTTATATTAAGTGTTATGTTCCACATTTATAACTACATTTCCCTTCTTGTGTCCTTTCTCGACATATCTATGAGCTTCGACAATCTCATCAAACGAATAATATCTGTCAATGACCACTTTTAACTTCCCCATCTCAACAAGTTCTTTAAGAAGGTTTAATGCTTCAGAAGTTTCAGGTGAATTTCGGCTCAATAATAGTTTCTTGCTACTCGTCAATTTAGTCCATAGCATTTGAACACTTAGTAGCGGTTCAGAAACATTTATATAGGTACCGTTGTTCTTTAACCATTTCATACAAGTTGAAAAGGAACTCTTGTTTACCGCTTCAAAGATGACATCATATGTTTCGTCTGTACTAGAAAAATCCTCTGCTGTATAATCAATTACTTTGTCAGCTCCCAGAGATTTTACTAATTCCAAATTCGTGGTACTGCAAACCCCTGTAACGTTTGCTCCGAGATATTTGGCAATCTGAACTGCATAACTTCCTACACTTCCTGAAGCTCCATAGACTAAAACCGATTGACCGCTCTTTATACCTGCTTTGCTAAGAAAATACAAAGCTGTACGAGCTCCAATAGGAATGGCAGCAGCTTCTCCATAAGTTGTATTGGAAGGCTTAATAGCTACAGGGCCATCTTCCTCCAAACACTTATATTCGGCATAAGCACCAAATCCAGCCAAGGTTGCTGCAAAAACTTGGTCCCCTTGCTTAAACCTTTTTACCTTTTTTCCAACTAACTCTACTTCTCCAGCTAACTCCATTCCTAATATCTCTTTTTTTGGTTGTCTCAATCCAAGTGTGATACGTGCAGGTAGCCAAAAAGCAGGAGGAACTGTAAAATTCCGTGACCGGATATCTGCTACTGTTACGGTTGTGGCTTTTACTTTAACTAAGATTTCATTGTCTTTCGGAATAGGTTTTTCTACCTGTTTCAGTTCAAGAACATCGGGGGGACCGTACCTTGTGTACACAGTGGCTTTCATTTATCCACCTCAAATTCGTTTTATCCCTTTATATAATACGAATATTACGAATAAATAGACCAATAGTCCAATTACTGTTCTTATACTATTCTGCATCTTTAGCTTAAGGAATTCAAAAAAAAGCACATTGATCCTTCCTCATCAACTCACCCTATACTCTGAACAAATTTTTGTTTTCCCTTTTGAAAACCTTATTTCGTTCTATAACTGTACATCCGTTATTCTGGAATGCTTTAAGCATTGGAAGGTTGTTGTGACCGGTACAGCCAATATATTGGGTAGCCATAAAGTCTTTTTTATTGACTAATGTGCCATCGTTTAATGACCTCAAGAATATTCCCACATCTTCTGCAGCAGCAACCGCAATATATAGCTTACTGATGCTTGCGATCTTGAACAATGTCTCAGGATCAGCTTCAACTTTGTCGTCCTTATTATTCCACCCGGCAGAATATATCGATGTTCCTTCTGGTTCATCTGCATAGACGATTATGCCATCAAGTCCATGGTTCGACTTCCTTTTGTACCGAATCCAGTAATGGAGAAATCCACAGGCCAACATACCCCAGGGGATAAAGAATGCTTAAAAAATAACTATGGATATAGGAATCATTATCTTCAGATGTCGCCTTCTGTTTTTCATTTCCTCATCTACCCTTTCAAATTTTTTCTTTAGAGATGAGAACAATGACCTGTCCCTATTGCTATACTAATAATATCTTTACAATACTTGTTAAGGAGTTATATAACATGAAAGATGTACTCATCCAATATATGAAACGTTTTTCTGACCTCAGTGAAGCAGAATTAAAAAAACTGACATTAGATGTTCCTGTTGCTACTTTTAAGAAAGGAACTATCCTTCTACATCAAGGAGAAGTTCCTGACAAATGCTATTTTGTCTTAAAAGGCTGTGTACGTCAGTATGCTGTTGATGAAAATGGAAATGAGAATACTTACAATTTCTTTACGGAAGAACGAAGTGTAACGATCTTTAATCAACATACTCCGGATAAAGCTTCGCCATACTCGCTTGGCTGTTTGGAGGACTGTACGCTTGTTGTAGGCGATTTAGCTACTGAGCAGGAAGTTTACGACATGCATCCGGTATTAGAGGCTATGACTCGCAAAATGATTGAAGGAGATATGGGTGCTATGAGGGATGATTTCTCCTCCTTCATTTCTTCGACTCCAGAAGAGCGATATCATGCTTTGATGAAAAAAAGACCAGATTTAATTGACCGAGTTCCCCAGTACCAACTAGCAAGCTACCTTGGAATAAAACCAGAGTCCCTTAGTCGTATTAAAAAACGCTCAGAAGCAAGTCACCTCAGAATTGTTGATTAGTATTAATCTATAGTCAGTTTTCTCCCTTTTACTAATAACCAGATACCAAAACCTAATTCTCCAATAAACATCGGAGCAATAAGAATCATTTCTAATATTTTGGTAAAACCTTCAAGCTGTGGAATAAATCCGTACATGAAATGAATGAGCGAGTAGCTGAAGCCTGCTAAGATTACTAGAAAGCTAAGGACTTTGGGTATCTTTTTTGTATTCATTGCTACCAAGCCGACTGTGATAAGATGTATCCCAAAAATGATTAATCCCACTGACCATATTTCTTCAAATGCTGTGATGGACCGCATAACTTGTTGTGGTATAGTACCCAATGCCTCACCTGTCACTGATTCATGAAGGGTACTATTAGCGATAACGAGTTGTGATACCGCAATTCCCAAAATTGCTGTGTAAAGCAAACGGAGCCAACCAGCCAATAATGCGTATTCGCGATGAAAAGGCTTCAAAAACACGTAAAAGCCCCATGATACAATTAGATCCGTAATGAGAATGATTATCCATCCAAGTATCTCAAGTCTGAACAAGGATTGAGATGCTTGGATGTTTTCTAAAGTAGTTACCTCATCTCCATTAATCACTAACGAACTGTGTACATATCCCTGAGAAAAAAATGCCGCCAGCGTCATAATGAGCAATGCGATAGCTGAAATGACGGCTGCTTTTCGTTGCATATTATTATTTGTTGTCATAAAGAACCTCCTCGAAATTGGTTTCACTCAAATTGTATTCTGTCTTAGGAAGATTCTCATTGACTTAAATCAAGAAATTGACGTTTTAAGAAATTTTAGCAATGTTTTTTTCTGGTAAAGTTTTCGATACCGACAAAAGGATTGAGTTCACATCCTGTTAACTTCGTTGTTGCGTAGTCAGTCTACTATGTATTAACCAATAATGACATGCTTCTTCAACTTCCCGTTTGTTTAAAAAAGAATTCAACAAAAAAGTGGATAACCCTCTTGGATCATCACACCCGTTAATTCAATATGAATTTATAATGATGGAGGACTATCAAACAGACAAATCGATAAATTCTAGTTCCATTTCTGCTTCCGCTTTCGAACGATAAACAGTAATTTTATCATAGGATATCAAGTTGTCTTGCCATGATTCTATATTACTCAGAAAATCTTCTCCGTTTTCAGAAATTATCAAGCACTCTAAATCCCTATTGATATAACAAATTGGTGCGTCACTTTTCAAATCACATTGTTGACCAACAGTTCCGATAAATCCACCTTTACTATCTTTTGCCATAATATCTACATATGGAACCGTATAAAATTTTAAATGTGGAATATCATCGTCAAAGATAAATTGAATATCATAATCATTAGCATATCTTTGATACTCCTCATTTTTATGATAAACACTCATAGGGTAAATTGTTGTACCTGATGGTATAACCTCAGTATCTATTAAATTTACATTTATGGCTCCAGTTAATTCTGTTCTATCTAGATAAACTTTTCGCATCTCAAAACTCCGTTTAAGCTTATTTTAATGTAAATACTCATTACTTTTGTGATTTCTTATTCAACATTATGCATCTTTAGTTCAATAACAACATAGCTTAATCGAATATAACTTTGTGGTTGTTTTGTTAAATATACATTCAATAATCCGAAAATTCAATCACTAAAAATAGAGCCTACTATATCCCTCATTCATCAAACCTTCCTAGTTTGTTTAATAAGGGAATTCCACAAAAATAGCGTTAATCTTGCCTGGATCAACGCACCCGATAGTTTAATTGCGTTTCACAAACTCCTGTTTTTCCTGCCTTCCATTGATTTAGAGTATCCAAAACAATCTCTAAATAGTTTTCTACCGATATATTGTTGAAAATCGTTGTATTTAAATCTGTAATATTCGTTCCAATAGCTAATCATTCTGTTATAGCCTTTACAAAACGAAACATTATTTTGAAGACAAAATTTTTTGATTCTTTCTGTGTCCTGGTCTTTTAAGATTTCATAAATCATTTCTAATATTTCTAAGACATATTCATCACATATTTTTACGATGTATGGTATTGTCCAATCTTCAAAATCCATCAAAAGCAATGAATTCATATGTTTTTGTCGTACAATACCGTCACAACTTCTTGAATAAATGCAATGTACAATCATTTTTTGTTTTTTATTTAAACTGTCTATAAATTCATCTGAATTGTCGATGTAATAAATCCGATAAGGAAATTTAATCACGGTATCATCTTGAACATACTTAACAATGTCCTCTGATTCTCCAATAGGGACATTATTATAGGTCTTTTGAGGAATGAGTTTAATTATTTTAGTTACATCATCTCTCAAATTGGTTGGAAATCCATCGTGAAAAATACGATCACACCCCTGCTTTGAACCTCATTTGTGTTATTCGTTTATTTAATAAGGGATTCAAACAAAAAAGGCGGTTAATCCTTCTGGATCAACGCACCCTATTGCTTGATTACAAGTATAAGACCATTTGTCAGTTCAAAATTCCGCAGCAACCCAAAATGGTGATGCTAAATGAAAATGTTGGTTAATGGTCGTTCAATATCAATCCCTCTACTTACATTATACAACTATTAATAAATAATTTACAGACTACTCTTTTTGTAATTCCAATAATATACTGTTTACACAAATCAAAAAATATAAGAGGTGTATCAGTATGAATGACAAAAAAGATGTCTTAGATAAAGGTCCTTTTTTTCATGGTACTAAAGCAGAGTTAAAATTAGGTGATTTATTAGAACCACATCACTTATCAAATTACCAAGATAAAAAATCCAACTTTATATACTTTACTGCAACACTGGATGCTGCTAAATGGGGTGCTGAATTAGCAACATCTAAATCAAAAGAAAGAATTTATATTGTAGAACCATTAGGTGATTTTGAAAATGACCCCAACTTAACTGACAAGAGATTTCCTGGTAACCCAACACGTTCTTATAGGTCTAATTCTCCTTTGAAAATAGTGGCGGAATTAAGTTCATGGGAAAGACATTCCGATGAAGAGATCAATCATATGCTTGCATCTCTTAAAAAGTTACGTGAACAAGGAAAAGATGTAATATACGATTAATCTTTAAACAGCTGATGCCTTGAGAAAGCCAATTCAATTTACTTTTTCGAATTGGTTTTCTCTTTCGCCTATTGCACCACAGGGGTGCAACAGGCGATTTTTGAAACTAAACCACGTTTCTTCAACTAATCTCCGTATGTTCAATAAAGTCTCACCACAAAAAGGCGGCAATCCTTCCTTGGATTATCGCACTTATATATTTCCCCTGATTTTAGAAGCTGCTTTTCCGGTCATCCTAAAAATCCTGGAGGGTTTTGTGTATTGCACTTTTCTTCATTAGTTATATAAAGACTATCGGCCAAACTCGAAATCTCTACTGCCATATTCCAGTAATCTAGACTATGTAATTTTGAAAGGTTATTAATCCATTGGAAGCCATCACATTCAGCGAATTGTTTTTCATCGATTATTATTTCGGACTTTATTTATAATAATAACGACTAAAATACACAATATCGAAAGTATGAAAATTTTTATAATACCAGGCTTACCATCAAAAATACTTCTTAATTCATATTCTCCTTCTCTGTATGCCTTTATATATTGTCCATCGGATTCTTCTATGGCTATTGCTTCGTCCGTACTTATACCTTCAATTGAATAGTATTTAGTACCTTTCTTATAAGCATTAGAGAAGTTACCAGAGTACTGTTCCATATCCGAATACTTTGAGACTTGACCAATTTCACTATCAACTTCTGCTACATATTCATCACTTATCACATAAATATACCCGTCCCAAACTACAAATGAATATGCCCAAGATGTTGCCATTGGCTTACATGGTGAAAAAGAGGTTAATACTATTAGAAATACTGTAATCAAAAGTAAATGGTTGCTTCTCAATCAAATCTCCCTTTTCTTCTAGTTTGTTGTATTTTTATATTTTCAGGTTCACCACTACAAGAACCCTAGCGTTACTAAACGCTAATAGGCTCCATATAAAAACCCAATTGCATGGGATGGAATCCTTTAATTAGCAATATTGCAAATGAAATATTTCACCTGATATTATCCTCCAAATTTATGATTCATTTTTCCACTCCTTACTTTTCGGGAATAATATGAATTACAAGAAAAAGTGCATTACCCCTTCTTAGGATTAATGCACCAGGTTATTTAAAAACATTCTAATTAAGTTGTTTTTCTTATCCAAAGATGTGAATTTAGTATGGAGTAAAGTTTTTGCTATTTAATAGAGAATTGCGTATGGTAGGATAGTTTTACTTCACTTCTTCCTTAAACAATCCTGCGCCCGCTTTTACCAAGAGCATAGTAAATACCATGCTGGAGGGTTTGCAGACATTCATATTTTTTCAGGCCGGTCAATGTTTCGGTTATCACCATTGCCAGTTCTGCTGAAATCCCTACGAGAATTACCTCTACTCCGAGCAATCTTGCCGCGGAACCTAATTTGTCGATCAATTCGGCTGTGTAAGGTGATATTTCTTTATTCAATCCTGTCAAATCGAGCAAGACATACCTGGCTTGATATTTTGGCAGATTGCTAAGCGTGTTCATGATTAAATCCTCGGCACGATCTTCATCGTACCTGCCGATCAACGGGACAACGACAATTCCGTCAAGCACTGGTATGAGCGGAGATGATAATTCCTTGACCAAATCCTGGAGCATTTTGGTTTTTTCTGCTACCAGGCTTTCCAGCTGCTGAATCTGCTTGGCTTCTTGCTTTCTAACCATTTGCCGGATGTTTTGCTGAATATTCATATCGGACGGAAAGTACTTCACAATGGTGTATGGGTTGGAGTCACTTTGGTACTCTACAATTTCATACCAGAAGTTCCTACCGAACAAGCCAGTAAAAACACCAGCATAATGCGCGGGAACGAAAATTCCTTGTTTTTCCTTGGCTCCAAGTTTATTCATTTTATATTCCCAGTCATCTTTAATATATAAAGTGAATTTCTTTGTCTCCACATCCATTTTTTCGACTCTGACATAACCCCATCCAGCTGGAACATAGGTATCTGACAGCCAGGCTACTACATTGGATGTATTGATTTCCTTCATTTTCTTGAAGCCTTCACCGACGATGATTCCCTGACGAAAACCAGTCGCCTCAAGTACCAGATTTGTTGCCTCTTCGCCCGTTATTTCATTGATTGTATCGAAGAAGGTTTTCATGGCAGACACCCAGAAAAAAACGACATCTCCGCCTTCAAACAACACTTGTCCAGTGGTTAAATCCCACTTCAATTCCACTCCGCCAACAACAAGTTCCTTTTGCATCTCCATTTAGTTCACCTACTAGTAATAAATTATGTAAAAAGTAAATTGAGATTTATTACTTAAATTCGATTTAAAGCTCTCGAATCCTTCAAAATATGACAATTTTGGCAGTAGAACCGGTATCTTTCTATTTCAGATAAGTTAAGAAGCATAGCTTTTCTATTTTTTCATAGGGTAAATTGTTGTAAATAAAAATGAGCTGAAATTGTTGAAGAACAGTTAAAAAGAAGGTTTCTTTGTCGGAAGTCTTTGGGTGTAATGAGTAATGTTATTTTAGGTTTGTCCATCTACCATAATGCTAAAGCTCAGAATAAGCTGGATGGATTCAGGAAGGATCAGTGATTCTGTCACAATCCTTCCTTAATGTATGCATACAGCCGAATCTATTGTATAAGAGAAATCCTTTCTCCCTTAGTCAGTATCTCGAATTCCTATCCATAGAATCCCGCAGCATTCAATATAAATACACCAACCAATGTCACACAAATACCAGTTAAAGCCGCGATTCCAGTAGTCCTTAATTTTTTCGAATCGAACCAAACGGTCAAAGAAACAATGATGGTAAATATGATACCAAAGAAAATAGCAGCTGCCGGATTCGTCGGACCTAGCCAGTCATACCAATTCAGAAATCCCATAAAACAACACTCCTTCCAATCATTTACTTAATATACGATGTAATCACTAATAGGTTTCATTTTTCACTTTATTCTCACTCTTGATAAAAAATGGATTTTAATATGTATATCTAAATTCTTTCTCAAAAAAATATCACATTTTTTCCATGCCATCAGTTTATACCCATATGTACTTTTAACGAAACTGTCTACTCTTATAGATTTTATCTCATAGTCCATTCTAAGCAATAACCTGTAGAATGAGCCTTTTAATGAACATGCAATCATTCAAAAAGAAAAAAGCGCAGGATTATATCCTTACGCTTCTGGTCAATTAATCTATAAATCTGCTCAGTCCTGTGCTTACATTGTTTATAAACTTAAAATCATTATAGTCTGATTCGGTCTCTACCCATTTTCTTGCCAGTTCCGGCCGTATCCCGCTTATTAAAACTTCAACCCCCAGCAACTCAAGGGCTTGTTTTGCTTTTTTTAAGGTTTCTAGGAACTCTGAATCAGGGTCTCTGACAGTCGATAAATCAATGATTAAGGATTTAACAGTTTTTTCAGACACTTGTTTCAATGTTCGTTCAAGTTTTAACCCTGACTGCCCTGGCATCCAATAAATTGGTAGAAGGGCTACCTTATTTTTAAGTGGAATGAGAGTAGCAGATAATTCTTCAATCCGTTCACTTAATTCATTTTGTATGACAATCGTGTCGGTAACATCCATAAAAAACACCGCAGCGCCCATGAATCCTCCTTGATGTTCTAAAATGGATGTACGGATATCCAAATATTTATTATATTTTCCCCATTTATAAGGCATGGCCTTTACATAATATTCTTCTTTATCACTTACAGTTTTCTCTACAAAACGGACATCATCTGGGGCATCTGGCCAAACATCGTAAGCGTTCCTACCCAATACGCTATCACCGTTAACACCTAGAATCTCCTTTGCTAAATCATTTATAAAGATCACATTATGTTGTGGATCCAGAGCCATGGCTGCCTCAGTTACCGAGTTTAACATTGTAGAAAGTAATATTTCAGATTGAACTGCACTAGACATTTATTATTTCCCCCGTATTGGTCTGTCTTTTATCCGCTGCCTTGATCCCCGACCAAAAATGATCCCAACCATCCTGTAATAATTCAGCAGTGACCTCGTTTCCTTTTAACAATCGTGCTGTCAGGATACCATCTATCAATATTTGAAAAAGAGAAACTAGTTTATCTGTTGGAGCATTTAATATTTCCCCGTTCTCAACACCTTGTCTAAATATGTCAGTAAGCTCTTTGTGAAATCTCTGTGCCACAGTTTCGGCAGAAATACTTTTAATATGATTTTCGAGGTGTTCTGGTGGAAAGACATTTACTCTTCGCCAAAACTTTGTCAAATCTTTCTTATCAATCCAAAGCTGCATATACCATCGGTACACATGAAAAAGTTGAAGTTCCACTGGTTGATTTTGTTCCTTTAAAAAAGAGAAAAATTGCTCCAGTTGAGCTTTGTAGATATCTGCGACATATTGAATCACTGAGATAAATAATTCATCTTTGCTATTATAATGTGCATAAATAGAAGACTTTCTTATGCCAACTTCCTTAGCAATCATAGAAAGCGAAGTACCATAATATCCTCTTTCCGCAAATAAGATCAGTGCTTCTTGATTTATACGATCCAGCGAGTTCATTGGTACCTACCTATCGTTCGTTTTTTTTAATTATAGCAAAACACTTTATGCACTCCAAGGTTAATCTGTTAAATAATCTAAGCTTTAAAGTTATACGAAAATAAATATCGCTTCTTTCTCATCTGCCGATAAATATTCCATGAACTCAATTCTATAGGGTAAGCCTGTCAACGTCGAATACCATCAAAAACCGAAACCTTTACCGAACATAAAACGTATACAAAACAGGAGGTGTTCGAATGACATTTAAAAGCTTGATTGTTACTCTTGTAACGCTCATTCTTACTACGGGTACTCTCTATCTGATTGGACATTCTTTTTCAATACGTTGGTTAATGTTTCATTACGAGTTTACTTCCGACTCAGATGGATTCTTCATTTCAGGCGGGTCAATGCTTCCCTTGATTCTTGGCCTGATTGCCAGTTTTCTTGCAGAAAAGATTTATGTTCTTAGGCAGCATCATCGACAAGGATAGGAGCTCTTAAAAACGCGTTGCCCCAGAGGATCAACGCGTTTAACTATGCAATAATTATTGACCGATAATCTTCATTTCTTTTAAAGGATAAAACACAACCTTTGTTTTTCCTACGATACTTTCAATCGGAACAGCCCCAATATGCCGGCTATCCTTACTATTCCTTCGGTTATCCCCCAACACAAAAACATGCCCTTCTGGTACAACATCGCTGCCAACTGGCGTTTCACTTAGCGTAAATGAACCAGTTAGCAGTCCATGAGTTATTTTCTTTTTGCTTCCATCCAAATATGGTTCATTGTATACCTTCCCATTTATGTACAGCACATCTTCCTTATATTCAACCCGATCACCTGGAAGTCCGATTACCCGTTTGATGTAATCCTTGTCCTCGGTTGCATGGAAAACGACGATATCAAACCGTTTTGGTTCTCCAATTTTCGTAACGAACATCCTTTCCTGGCTATGCAAGGTTGGCTCCATAGAAGCACCTTTTACCTCAATGGGGGTCATTAAAAACGACCGGACAACATAAGCCAATACTATTGCAATCAGAAATGCCTTCACCCATTCCCAGATTTCATTTCGATCTTTAACCATATGGCACATCCTTTCCAAACCATTCTATTGGATTCTATTTCCACATAGAACATTGGAAATCCTTCTTCATGAACAAAAAGCGCAAGCGCCTCGTTCAGCCCCGACAAACGCTGCCCGCCTAAAAGCGCCACGTCCTGTGGCTGGCGGGTCTAGCACGTCCTGTGCCTCGGAGGGCCGGTTGAAGTTTCGGAGTTTCTAGGAGGCGAAACTAGACAATTCGAAAAGCGGAGGCGACTGCTCAACTCCGACAAGCGCTGGAGGGCCTGGCTGTGAAGTCGTTCTTTGACTTCATAGACAGGACCGAAGCGTCTCGAGGAGTTAGGAGCCGCAGCTGGACAAGTGACTGGAGGGGCTAGGCGCTGGAGCTGGATTCAGAATATGACATGTAGTTATTCATAACTAATTAATTTAACTAAACAAAAAAGAGGCAAAAGCCTCTTTTTGATAATCATTATTTTTTCACATATTGCATCAGTGTATCCGGGTCAAAACCAAGAACCCAGCTGCCATTTACCTTTGTTTGTGGCACACCCATCTGGCCAGTTTCTTCAACCAACTTTTGCGCAGCCTCTTGATCGTATTGTACATTAACTTCTTTGTAGTTTAATCCTTGACCCTCAAGGAATTGTTTCATCATTGTGCAGTAAGGTCAAGTATTCGTTGTGTAAACAGTAATATCATTCATTCTAAATGCCTCCTTTAATTTTTTATACCCTATAATGTATTATCCCAGTTATGCTAAATTTATGCAAAAAAGAAGCACTGGGATACTTTTGTTTTTCCCTATTTTACTGAAAAATAACAGGATGGGAGGTATGCCTATAGCGGGTGGATAACTAGCTTAACAAGCAAATTTTTTTTCAAAGTAATCATCAGAAAGTTTATAATTGAAGAAAAACTACTTCTGGACGGAGGCAAGATCAATGGAACTTATCTTTATCCCAATCGCTATCGTATTTATTGCTATGTTCATACATGCTGTAAATGATGTTTCAAAGGTTCGAAAAGAACTGGAACTTGTAAAAAAACAGAATGAAAAAATTATTGAGTTATTGAATTCTAATAAGAAAAGTATGTAGTTTTTTACTGTCGTGGAGCAAAAAGCATAACCGAAACACCGATCATACATATACCGGCCCCAATCCAATCGTAAAAGTCAGGAGTTTTCTTATCCACACCCCACCCCCATAGAACAGACAAAACAATGAACACGCCTCCGTAAGCAGCGTAAACTCTTCCGAATGATGGAAAGGATTGAAACGTAGCAATGACGCCATAAAAAGCAAGTGCCAGTCCTCCTCCTATCCCCCAATAAAACGGTTTTCCTTCCCTTAGCCACAACCAGACCAAATATCCTCCGCCAATTTCGGCTATTCCTGCAACAATGAACAAAATAATCGCACTAAAAATGAGAATCACTTCCTAAGTTGATATGTATTAGCATTATAACGGAATTTTACGATCATAATTTAGAAATTCAGCATGCTACATGACGGTTTTTGAGCGATTTTTTATTTTTATAGCGACTTTTACTTTTTTATAGCGAATTGGAAATTTAGCCTGTTTTTTCCCAGTTTCAATTTGTTAAAATAAAGTAAATCCTTAGTCAGGGAGTTGTATTTATGCTTAATTGGCAATATGTGAGAAGTATCAGTCTTAAGAGCGAGGAAGTGGCATCATTTCGAGATTATCCGTTTAATCTCCCGAGTTTTAAAGCATTAGATGAATTAACTCTCCACCCAAAGGTCACATTTCTAATAGGAGAAAATGGGATGGGAAAATCGACTTTACTTGAGGCGATTGCTGTTGGCCTCGGCTTCAATCCTGAAGGCGGTTCATATAATTTCAATTTTTCAACCTATGACTCCCATTCGGATTTAGGCAATTATTTACGTATTGTTAAAGGAATAGAAAGGCCACAGGATGGGTTTTTCCTGCGTGCTGAAAGCTTTTACAATGTCGCTTCCAATATTGAAGAACTCGACCGCGAAGGAACAGGTCCGAAGATTATTGATTCATTTGGCGGAGAGTCTTTACACGAACAATCACATGGCGAAGCATTTTTCTCAACCTTCCTACACAGGTTTCGCGGCAATGGCCTGTATATTTTGGATGAACCAGAAGCGGCACTCTCTCCATTGCGGCAAATGTCGATGCTGACACGGATCCATGATCTCGTGAATGATAACTCCCAGCTTATCATCGCCACACACTCGCCAATCATCATGGCATATCCAGATGCAGCGATCTATGAATTCAGTGAAGAAGGTATTTTTAAAAGAAAGCTGGAAGAAACGAATCATTATCGCATCATGAAACAGTTTTTCGATAATACCTCAAGGATGATCCATCATCTATTAACTGAATAAATACCGAAAAATGTTATACACATTTAATGCTTATTGATAATCTGCTTAAAAACCCTGATCACTTTAATGAAATTTGCACTCTGCCATTTAATCCATTCCAGGGCAAGGATGGAAATCAAAAGCCAGATTGCACCGGCTAAATGGCCCGCCAGGACATCACTTGGATAGTGGGCTCCCAGATAAATTCGCGTAAACCCGATCCAGATAATCAGAAAACCTGCAGCAATAATCGCAATCCATTTAGTCAAAGGCTTTCTGGAAGAGCGGAGAATCAAATAGGCGATAAATCCATAAAAAATCAGCGATCCCATTGAATGTCCGCTTGGGAAGCTGTAGCCAATTGCATCGATCTCAGGATTAATAGAAGGACGCCCTCTTGCATAAAGATATTTCAACAATTTGGTCAGCGCACCTCCGCCACCGATGGCTATTAATAAAAACAGAATCCCTAGTTTATCTTTCGCCTTTATCCATAATGCAATTATCGCAGCAAGTGTGCATAACGATAAAAACCAAACAGAACCTAGCTCTGTAACAAAAATCATGATTTGGTCCAATGTACCGTTTTCGATTATGTTAATCCTTTGAATGACCGCCTCATCAATCGCATTGATTTCGTTTTCAAGCATTTCTTCTGCTAATTCCGAGAATATGACGATAAAAAGGATTGACATTCCAGCTCCAGCGATCATCAGCAAAAATGGCAATCCTGCCTGCTTTAATTCTTGCTTATTTAATTCCACAACACCTACCTCCCTTTTTCAACATCAAAAAAGCTCATTCTGCAATATGTATACCCCTAAATCCATTAGATTTTCTGATCCGTTAACCGCACATCTTTCCAAACTATATTGAACCTTTACCCGACATAAATATGAGTAAACGATACAGATTTGGTACTAACATTGTTTACGACGGCAGAGGATTTATTTTACTAATAAAATTTCGTCAAACCTTTTATCTTTGACCTTAAGGCTGTCATCCCCAAAATTACTTTTTCACAATCATAACTTGTAAATATTTGCATACTCTGTGATAGACTATTTTTATAGAAAACAACATGAGACTAATAGAAATAGATTTTAAGGGGGAGTAGTAGTGTATAACAGTGGTTTGATCCTTGAAGGCGGAGGCATGAGAGGTGTTTACACTGCCGGGGTGTTGGAGCACTTTTTAGAAAATGAATTGTTTTTCCCGTATGTCATTGGCGTTTCTGCTGGTGCATGCCAGGGCTCTTCTTATATTGCCAGGCAGCCTGGACGCAACAAGCAGGTCACGATTGATTATGTAAGACACCAAGACTATATTTCTTATAAAAATTTATTATTAAAAAAGGAATTATTCGGGATGGATTTCATTTTTGATAAACTCCCTAATGAGCTCGTTCCATTTGATTTTGAAACTTTCAACAGCGCTGCTGAAAAGTTTCTTGTTGGTACGACCGATTGTATCACCGGCGAACCAGTATTTTTTGATAAAAATGATGTGCCAGAGGATTTCCTTAAAATCATCAGAGCATCCAGTACACTGCCGTTCATGGCACCAGCCATTGAGTTCCAGGGCAGGACGCTGATGGATGGCGGAATTGCTGATCCCATTCCAATAAGGAAAGCAATGACTGATGGAGTGAGAATAAACGTAATCGTTCTTACGAAGCCAAAAGGATATCGCAAGAAGAAATCTTCACTGTCCTGGCTGCCACGATATGTATATAAGGAATATAAAGGGCTGCACACAGCGCTCGAGACTCGCTACAAGCTGTATAACGAAACTCTTGACTATATTGAAGAACTTGAAGTAAAAAATGAAGTCTTCGTCATAAGGCCTTCAAAGGATCTGAAAGTAGGAAGAGTTGAGCGGAATCCCGATAAACTGACTCAATTGTATGAAGTAGGATATGAAGATGTGAAAGAAAGTTTCGATGAATTGAAAGACTGGCTCGGAGAGTAAAGATGATGTTAATTGATGCACTTGAGGTTCTGTCGAATAGCCTTAAACAAGACAAAAGAGTCCAAGCTATTTTTATAAAAGGATCTGTTGGACGCGGGGAGCAAGACGAACATTCTGATTTGGATTTGTATTGCCTTGTAGGAGAGAAAGACCTTGATGATTTCCTTCACACTCGGATACATCATCTAGAGTCATATGGAAAATTACTTTTTCACGACGACATTTTCATCGTTGCACCACAAATCCTGGCCGTATATGAAGATATGCTTCATGTCGATTTATTTACAGTAACAGAGCAGACTTTTATTGAAAAAGACTTCTTTAAAATCATTTATGACCCTGATCATCGTTTGGAAAAGTTCCATTACACTCAAAACCTCAGGTTATCTGAAAATGAATTCCAGGATGCAGTCGATGACACCGTCTGGTTTCTTTTTCAATATAAAAAATCAGCAGCACGCGGCAATGATTTATGGTCAGTGAATATGCTTAATCATGTCATGTTGAATCTATCAAGAGTGCTGCTGCATAGATATAAACCTGAACGAGCACAATTGGGCTTGAAGACGGTAGAAGCATCATTGCCTGAAGAAGTCATTAAAAATGTCAGCGAAATCCAGGAAAACATCACTCCACAGAAACATCGGATAGCTGCTGTGCTTCTTCGTGATCTTTTGAACCATCAAGCGGAATGGATCCTTAATGAAGTGGCTAACCCAGGCAAGATAGAACCATTATGGAACAGGGTTTTGGAAGAGTAGTGGTAGCTTGGTACCTGCTTATTTATAGGTTCTTCCTTTTTGTAAAGATAAAAGACCACTTTCCATATATAGAAAGTGGTCTTTTGCTTTTACAACCTAACCCCAATAAACTTCAATTCAGTCATCTCTTCCATTGCATATTTCACACCTTCTCTGCCGAGTCCGCTCAGTTTCACGCCGCCATATGGGTAATTGTCCTGACGGTAAACGGATGAGTCATTGATCCAGACTCCTCCCATTTCGAGGCTGTCTGCAACTCGATAAGCTCGGCTGATGTCTTTTGTAAATACGCCTGCCTGTAGACCGTAGATGGAGTCATTTGTATTTTCAACCGCTTCTTCTTCTGTATTGAACGGTATCACAGTTACAATTGGAGCAAATGCTTCTTCTTTGACGACTTTCATGTCTTTTTTCACATTGGTGATGATTGTCGGATACATCATCGTACCCTTTCTTTCGCCACCTGTTTCAATAGTCGCCCCTTGGCCTCTTGCTTCTTCCACCCATTCCTGTATTCTTTTTGCCGCGTTTTCATCGATCATCGGGCCAAAATCAGTTTCTTCTTCCAATGGATCGCCGATTTTCAGCTGATTCGTTGCCTCAATGTACTTTTTCAGGAACTCATCATAAACGTCTTCCTGAACATATATTCTTTGCGCTGAAACACAGACCTGTCCGGAATAACCAAAGGCAGCGTTTACCAGCCTTTCGACTGCATCATCAATATCTGCGTCCTCAAATACGATATTTGGCGAGTTTGACCCTAGTTCCATTGTGACCTTTTTAAAGCCGGCAGTGTCGCGAATGATTTTCCCGACTGTCAAACTCCCTGTAAAAGTGATCTTCGGAACATCCTTATGCGGGACAAGTGTAGTTCCTGCTGTTTTGCCGGTGCTCAGGACCAGGTTCAGCGCTCCATTAGGCAACCCTGCATCCTTTAAAAGCTTGGCAAGCATGTAGGCTGAAACAGGCGTTTTCTCAGCTGGCTTAAAAATCACCGTATTTCCCGCCGCGATTGCCGGGGCAATCTTATGCAGCGATAAATTCAATGGGAAGTTAAATGGAGTGATTGCACCAATTACACCCATCGGAACCCGCTTCACCATTCCCATTCGGTTATCCCCGCGAAGCGCAGCATCCATCGGCACCACTTCCCCAGCCGTATGTTTAGACAACTCGCTTGAGAATCTCAGTATCTGGATTGACCGCGTAATCTCGGCCCTGCTATGCTTGATGGGCTTTCCCGCTTCCATCGCGATGATCTCGGCAAATTCATCTTTCTTTTCTTCCAAAAGTTTGGATGCTCTAAGAAGAATATCTGCTCGCTCGTGGGCTGGCATTGTTTTCATTGTCTTATGGAAGGTCTGGAGGCTGTTTTCGATTGCCTCCTCCATCTCTTTTTTTCCAGCAAGATGCATTTCGGCAACCAACTCGCCGCTATATGGATTCCTCACTTCCATCGTTTCAGCGTTGGCAATAATTCTTTCAGCACCGTTGATAATCGAAGCAATTTTCATCACATTACCTCCTGTTCCTAGCATAAGATTTCACCTAATTTTTCGGTTAGCTTCATGTTTTCGCTGTAGTCGACAGGGCAATCGATTAAAACTGGTTTATTCATCTCGACCGCTTTTTTGATCGCATCCTTCAGTTCTCCGCCTTCTTCTATCCCAATTGCTTCAAAACCGTATGAATTTGCCAGCTGGATAAAATCAGGATTGCCAAACTTGATATTCGAAGATCTGTTGAACTCCTTCATCTGATGCCATTCAATCAGACCGTAGCCTCCATCTCGCCATAAAAGGATGATAATCGGCAGGTTCAATCTTTTTGCGGTTTCAAGTTCTGCACTGGACATTTGGAACGCTCCATCGCCAACGACCGCGACAACATTCCGTTCAGGATGGACCATTTTTGCAGAGATTGCCGCAGGTACGGCAATACCCATTGATGCCAATCCGTTAGATATCAAGCAGGTGTTTGGCTCAAAAGTATGGTACATTCTTGCCATCCACATTTTGTGAGCTCCGACATCCGAGATAACAATATCTTCTTCGTTCATCACTGACCTGAGATCATGGATGATTTTCTGCGGTTTTACTGGATAGCTCGTATCGCTAGCATAGGCCTCATATTCATTTAGTGTTTTTCCCCTCACGTTTGCTACCCACTTGTTATCCCTTTCCGTGGGTGAGATGACCTTCTCCAATTGCTTGAGGTTTTCATTGATATCACCAATCACACTATGTTTTACCGGGTAATTAGCGTCAGTTTCGGCTTCTATTGTATCGATGTGCAAAATAGGGCTTTCCCCACCAGGATTCCAGTTTTTCGGCGGATATTCAGCAATGTCAAAACCGATCGCAATGATCAAGTCAGACTGTGCAAAACCACATGTAATGTAGTCTTTGCCGCTGATACCAGCAGTTAATAGACTTAAATCATTTTTCCAGGAAATCGCCCCTTTCCCCATGAAGGTATGAACGATGGGAAGATCTGTTTTTTTGGCAAATGCTCTCAGACTTTCTTCAGCTTGTCCCCTTTCAACACCCATTCCCGCAAGGATCAGCGGATGCTTTGCCTGTTCTATCAGTTTAGCTGCATCCTTGATCACACGCTCCCCGGCTTCCATGATTGTTGGTTCACTGATGTCCAGCGGATTACCTTCAACTTCCATTGCGGCAATGTCCTCCGGTAAATCGATATGGGTGGCTCCTGGCTTTTCGCCCTGGGCAACATCAAATGCTTTTCGGACAACCTCAGGAATGATTTCTGCCTTTTTCACCTGGGTATTCCATTTCGTCACCGGCTCGAAGATGGAAACCAAGTCATAATATTGATGGGATATTTTATGCTGACGGTCCAAGCCTGCCTGTCCGGTAATCGCTACAATCGGGCTGTGGTCCATATTTGAATTAGCAACTCCTGTTAAAAGATTCGTCGCGCCTGGCCCAAGAGTCGCAAGGCAAACACCCGGCTTACCTGTTAATCTTCCGTAAGTTCCAGCCATAAACGCGGCATTTGTTTCATGTCTTGTTACAACAAATTCAATGCTCGAATCAAGGAGAGCGTCCATAATATCAAGGTTTTCTTCACCGGGAACACCGAAAATGTATTCAACACCCTCGCGTTCCAGACATTTAATCATTAATTCAGCTGCATTCATATCAACACTCCTTCACGTGGAATAATCCTTATAAAAGACTATTCCACACAGCAGTTCAGATAAACTTTAAGGAAAGCAAGGAGTTGAAAAACAACAAAAAAGTGCGGCAACCCCTATCAGGATTACACGCACTTTTTGGTTCATTCATTATAAAGAGTTGCCTTCACCCTTAGTTTTTTTCGCTGGAGCAAACCATCCTAATAGGGCTATTCCGATCAATACTCCATAGAAGATTGTTGTCCAAAGTGTACTATGTGGGAAATCATGGTGTAGAATTGCAATATCATCATGAGCCAGGGTGATGACTGCAAGCTTCACACCAACCCATGCCACAATCGCATACGCAGTTGTTTCCAATGCTGGACGCTGGTCAAGCAGCTTGACAAACCATGTGGCTGCGTATTTAATCAAGATCAAACCGGCAATTCCTCCAAGAAGAACGACGATGAACTTTCCACCGTCCATACCGCCAAATTCTCCTAGCGGTGAGTCTGGTAGACCAAGGGCAAGAGCTACTGCCGCAAGAATTGAATCAATCGCAAAAGCAAGGTCTGCTAAACCGATTTTACCAACCGTCGGCCAGAAGCCCATTCCTCTTGCTTCCTTCTCTTCTTCCTTACGAATATTTTCATTTTCCTTACCAAACTTAGCCTGGATGACATGCTTCAGTCCTAGATAAAGCAGGTAGGCTGCACCGATTGCCTGTACCTGCCAGACGTTTGCAATGAATGAAATCGCAAATAAAGCTCCAAACCTGAAGACAAACGCCATTATAATTCCATAATTTATTGCTTTTTTCTTTTGATCATCAGGTAAATGCTTCGCTATGATTGCCAGTACAAGAGCATTATCAGCCGATAGCAAACCTTCTAGACCGATCAATATTAATAATGCCCAGGCATATTCAAGCCAAATCCCTTCCATCAACCTCTCTCCTTCCTCTTTCACAACACTTATGTAAATGTCTCATTAACAATAGAATTACCCATTAATCCTTACAAAATCCAAATGAATATTGTTTATTTTACTGAGTTTCATTCTATGTCTTCTTCATTTACCTATTTCCATATACCTTTTCAAAGCAATAGATAAACTTACCAACAGATAAATGGTAGAGACTATAATACTCTATATTTTTTCAGGAAAATATTCAACATTTTTGTTTTTTTCAGAACCAAAGAATAAATAGACGAGCTTGTCCGTTTTTTCGGTCATTTATAGCGTACTGGCAGCTACTTTATACTTTATTACTTTTATTCTTTTGTTCCATTAAGGCCAAGCTTATAGCCATAAGCAATAGTATCAAATGCGACGCAAAAAACACCAGGGAATAAATCGAATTTAACGCTAAGGCTATCGCCACAGATGAAGTTGCTAAGAAAATTAAGCCGACAATCGCTCTCCTTTGCCCTTTGGCTCTGGTTCTCATGATGAAAATACTTATTGAAACTATTGTTAAAAAAGCTATGACTGAAAGCGTAAGCTGCATGGATAGTACCTCCCTTTCAGCTAGTCATTTTTTCACACTTCCCAATTATACCACTTTTTTCCGTAATGAAAATAAAAAAAGCTGCCAATCCTGGCAGCTATTTAAGATTTTCATTATTGAAACCAAACGGAGTTGGCACTACTTTTTCCAGCCGTAACAGGTATAACGCAAACCTTCCCATCCGTCCATCAATGATCTTAATATCATCAGCGCCATCATTTTTGACAACCTTGTATTTCACTTCATTCCCAACGCCATCTTCCGCCTTCCCTACGAATAACACTTCCACTTTCTCATCTGGTTCAGTCGCAATGAAAGCATAAGATGAACCATCATGTTGGAACATACCTGTTCCGCCAGGACCGGAACCTTTTATAAAGTTCTTATTCTCTTCTGGCAAGCTGTCATAATGAGCCATTATATATTTGATTTCTCCATCGCCAAAATCGATCATTATGAACGCAACGATCATCACCAATAAAAATGGGATGAGTCCCCTTTTAAGTTCCCTCATTCTTACCTCCAAAAAAATTAAAGTGATTGCCGATAAAACATCCGTGACACTTTTTGGCTGAAAATGGTGATTCCCTTGATGGATATCGTGTGCTGGAGAAAGGCGTACAAAAGGAAGATATTTATAAATAGCACCGACCATTCCCCACTTGATTGAAACATTGCCACAAATACACCAATTAAGAGCATTGCCCAGTATTGAAAACTCGAGTTCAAAATCCTTTTCCATACAGGAATGTAATTGTTACTGCCGATGAATTGCATTGCAATAATCACATACCACATCATGTGGATTGTCACGAATTCAAACAATCCGCCTGAACCAGTCAGCCTATTCCAATCCAAAGTGAATAAGTGGGCACCATATAGGTCTAATGACAATGAACCGTACATTCTATTAAAAAGTTGAAAGAAAAATACGTAGATGGCGATCAATCCGATACCAGACAGCCTCCAGTCCGACTGACGTTTGGCAATAAACCGATGAACAAGATAAGCAAAAACCAATGCTATAAGTGGGGCAAAGACAAAATATGGCTGGAAATGGGCACCTATTAAAATCATCGGGCCGATCACGCTGGCAATGATACATAGAATCGCAATGACACTTTCTTTTTGGATGTGGGACTTGATAGCGCTTGGATAGCTTTGGTTCACTTCTGTCTGGATCTTTTGCATGTCACCAAATTGCTCAAGAACCGTTTGGATTGCTTCCATCTTTTCGACCCCTTGTTTCTGCAGTGCTGAAAAATGATCATATAAATGCTGGGTCCACTCTTCTTCCAGTTCTCTTTTTTCCTCTTCCTCCAGGTGTAAATCACGAACCAGTTTTTTGATATAGTCGTCGAACTGTTTAATTGATACTTGTATTGACATTAGCATCACCTACAATTCGATGTACAACCTTCTTGAACATATTCCATTCTTGCTTTTGATCTGCCAAAGCTTTTTTCCCAGTTTGGGTGATTCGATAATATTTACGGCGCGGACCATCTTGAGAACTTACCCAGTAGCTTTCAACCATTCCAGATAGCTCCAGTCTTTTCAGCGCAGGATACAATGTCCCTTCTTTATAGCTGAGATACCCTTCACTCACCTCGTGAACCCTCTCCGTAATTTCATACCCGTACATATCTTTTTCCGAAAGCAGCGACAACAAAATCATGCTAGTACTGCCTTTTAAAAGCTCAGTTTTACTCATGCATTGGCCTCCTCTATATCGGATTACTACTTACTAAGTATATCGTATCACTATATAGTGGTGACTGCAATATAAAATTAGATTAATTTTCCAATCTAGTTGCGTTATAATCTGATATGATTATCAATCCAGCACCGCAATTACACCTAAAACCAGCATTTCTTCATAACCATTTGAAGCTGTCTTAATTCTTTCGTTATCTTGACAGCTTTTCTTCATTTGCACCCAAAGCTGTCTTAATTCCTTCGGTTTCTTGACAGCTTTTCTTCATTAACACCCAAAGCTGTCTTAATTCTTTCGTTATCTTGACAGCTTTTCTACTTTTGCCCCCAAAGCTGTCTTAATTCCTCCGGTTTCTTGACAGCTTTTCTTCATTTACACCCAAAGCTGTCTTAATTCCTTCGGTTTCTTGACAGCTTTTCTTCATTTACACCCAAAGCTGTCACAATCCTTTCGTTATCTTGACAGCTTTTCTTCATTTACACCCAAAGCTGTCTTAATTCCTTCGGTTTCTTGACAGGTTTTCCTCGTTTACATCTAAAGTTGTCTTAATTCCTTCGGTTTCTTGACAGCTTTTCTTCATTTACACCTAAAGCTGTCTTAATTCTTTCGTTATCTTGACAGCTTTTCTACTCTTACACCCAAAGCTGTCTTAATCCCTTCGGTTTCTTTACACCCAGTAGCTGTCTGAAAGGCACTAGGACCAAATAAAAAAAGCTGCCACTTTTGACAGCTTTACAGTACTAACTTTAATATTCGTCTCGTTGACCTCTATAAGCGTCCCTATTTTTTAATTTTGATACCTTGTAATTGTGCCCCTTTGATACGGATGAATGGGAGTGATGAATATTTTGTTTTCTTTCCTTTGCCCAGTCATGATCGTCTTCATCAAATTCATGAAGAAAATGAGCAGACCGCATTTCTTTCCTTGCAGTGATCACACGTTTCGATGGACGTCTTTTACCTGATTGAACTCTTTTATCCATCTCTGCACCCCCTGGTATTCAGCGGTTCCTTCTCTTTTATTTTACCATGGTTTAAATTGTCCTATTATGAACAACAGTTGAATTTTATAAAAAAGTTGGAGGTATGTACTTCTGCTCTGCCTTGTACAAAAACAAACTCACTATGAAGATTTTATAATTTTTTCCTAAAAAAACCTTTTAATTAGTGTAATTTTACACTATATTGTATGTATGGTAAACATATAGGTATTTAAAGGGGGATAAACAGTGAAGAGAAAGAAGATTTTATTGGGCGCAATTGCTTTTGTTACTTTGTTGTTGATTTCAAGCATCAGTTATATGTTGTTGGCAGACCGGGACGCTTATAAATACTATACAGGTCTGGGAAGTGGGCTAGCCATCTCTGAGGATGATCAGCGGATTGCCTTTTCCTATTTCAATAACGGTAACTCAGCAATTTATACAGCCGGTCAGGATGGAACAGATGTTAAAAGAGTGAGTAATCCTCACGAGGTTTATCACTCTAATCCGAAGTTCTCACCAGATGGAAGCAAGATTTTATATTTATCACAGGACAATAACCGTATTCAATCGCTTTACATAGCAAATGTGGATGGAGCCAATCCTGAAAAACTTTCAGATAAATCACAGCACATTTCTGGCGCTGTCTTTTCTGATAACGGCGAAACGATTTTCTTCGCAAGCATGCCTGCTGAAGAGTTTAAGAAGACTGAGGGAGAAACTCAGGAGGGCTATGACCTTTTTTCCGTTAAAATTGATGGCTCACAAATGGAACAGTTAACTGATAGAGACTTCTATACAATGGATAGCCTGGTCTTTTCCGCTGAAAAAAAAGAAATACTCTTCAAAGATTTTGACGATTTAAATGTGTTTGACCTGGAGGATCAACGGGTGTATACAGCAGATTTCAGCAGTGAAATGCCTGCAGATATTTTTCATCTCACGCTTTCGCCTAAGCTTAATTCTTTAGCTTTTACGACAATAACTGATGAATCAAAGGACACTTCCCTGTTTGAGTACGATTTATTTCTGAAAGATTTGCAAAATGGAGAAACCCAGAGGCTCACCGACTTGAATTCATCCGTTGTTTCTCCGGTCTTTTTTAACGATAAAAATGAAATTCTCTTCCTTGAATATTTAAATTGGCCGCAAGAACCAGAGGAATATAAGTTAAGGACAGTAGACATAGGAACCAAGAAGTTAAAGGAGATTAGGCTTGAAATGCCAGATCTTGAATCCAGCAACTCGGTAATAAAGGCCATTGATTATTCAGTCAACAGCTGGACAGTTGGCCTGTTATATACAGTGATGTTGATGCTTATAACTGTTTACGTCAAGCATGAAAAAGTGTTTTTGCCGTCGTTAATCAGCCTGGCAATTGGATTATTGACATTAGCGGCAAGCTTTGTTGTTGCTGCCACGGTAGATCCTTGGGCTGGAATTGGTGTCGGCATGCTGGCAGCCGGTTTACTAGTTTGTACTATCGTTATATTCATTTTTGCCTTTGTCATGAAGCTTTTAAGAAAAGGAGCAAAATAAAATGCCAGAATCAGTCGGAATGATTTTGACGCTCTTTATGAATATTGCTCTTTTTGGGTTGGCGAATTATTTTGCAGTCAAACATTCAGTGAAGAATATAAAAAGACGGCTTATTGCCGGAATGATGTTTCTCATGTCTACACCAGTAATTTTTTTCAGCACTCTCTACCTCGGTTTTACATGGGATGACACCGGGTGGGGGGCAGGAATCCTGACTGTAATTTATACTGGACTGTATATATTGAATGGACTCATCTTGCTGTTGTCCTCCATTCACATTTATTTCAGGAAATAGATATTCAAAACTGTCCGATGGTAAATGATTGGACAGTTTTTTTTCTAAATAAACAAAAAGCTGCCAATGGCAGCTTTGATTAACTCTTTTTATCTTGCTCGTTTTCCCTGATTTCCTTCTTAACATCATCAGCGAGTCCATTCGTCGCGTTCTTGAATTCTCTCATCGACTTGCCGACTGCCCGTCCGATTTCCGGGAGTTTGTTAGGCCCAAAGATGATCAGCGCAATTACGAGAATCAGGATTAATCCTGGAAACCCTATATTTGAAAACATTGTATCTCTCCTATTGAAAAAAGTTACGTCTATTATATCGAATCATCTCTACAAATTAAACCCATAGCGTTTTATGAATCAAATTCTCCTCATTGAAGACAATAAGATTGATAATTTTTACATAAGGGGTGTTTAACAATGAAGGCAAAAATAATCTCGGTAGTAGCCTGCCTATTTATAATCATGAGTTTTTCCGGAGCTGTCCGGGCGCAAACTGAAGTGCCTGCTGACTTTGGTGCTAAAGGTGCATTGAAAGATTCCTCGATTACATTGGATGAAGCTTTAGTATATGCCATCCAGGACGAATACCTTGCACAGGCTCGTTACGACGCTGTCATCGGAAAATTCGGCAACATCAGGCCATTTAGCAATATCAAGGCGGCGGAGCAGCAACATATCAGTGCCCTCCTTACTTTATTTCAGAAGTACGACAAACAAGTTCCCGAAGACAATGCCAAACAATATGTATCAGCACCTGGTACACTGAAAGATGCATTTAATGAAGGGGTTCAGGCGGAAATCGATAATATCGCGATGTATGATAAATTAAAAACGATTCCCTCCCTGCCGGAGGATGTAAAAATGGTATTTACCCAATTAGGAAATGCTTCAAAAAGCCACCTAAGAGCCTTCCAAAGAGGTGCCGGACGAAATTAAAATCTAAAACCAATGTTGAACGGATCCATCTAACTGAATTTTTGAATCTCAAAAATTGTAAAGACGCTTGGATATATGAATCCAAGCGTTATCTTTTTATAATGCCTCATTAAACTTATAGTTTCATAAAATTTTACTAAAAGACTTACCTAGTCAAAACATAATATATAACGTAAAACCAACTAAAGAACCCGTGAATTATTGCCCAAAGTACTGACTTATGAATACTCCAAGATATTGTAATCGCTAAAGCAGAACCAAAAGTAATTGCACTTCCAGAACCAACTGGAACTTTATATCTTTTTTCTTTCCTTTCTTTCATTCCCCATCCCCCATTCTTTGGATCAAGTTTTCCTTTCCTATATGTTAATAATTATTCTTCTTTTAAAAGGTTATTCTCTTCAACTATATTTCTCTTCAGCTTTCTTTCAACTCCACTGCTTGTTCGAAACAAACACTAATGCACCATACTTTTACAACGCTAATATAACTGTACTTTTTTAGCTTAAGCCCACGAGATTTGCAATTCCTTCTATTTCCTGTTATGATGAGTAAGAATTATTTTTGTTCGGTGTAAAGGATAGTATAAGTTTTGACTTTTCATCTTGATGATCACTTTGGGCAAGGATAGTAATAAGTTGTGCGTTAGCACTAGGAGGCAACAAAAATGGAACAAGGTACAGTAAAATGGTTTAATGCAGAAAAAGGTTTCGGCTTCATCGAACGTGAAAATGGAGACGACGTATTCGTACACTTCTCTGCTATCCAAAGTGAAGGCTTCAAGTCTTTAGATGAAGGTCAAAAAGTAACATTTGACGTTGAGCAAGGTGCTCGTGGAGCTCAAGCTGCAAACGTTCAAAAAGCATAATCATCAATCGATTATACAAACAGGCTCTATAAATAGAGCCTGTTTTTTTTATTTCCGGTTTCATGCTCATTAAAGGATTGATGAGTGGGTTGATGGAAAATTTCCTCCGTCCCGATATCCAGCAGCAATGCGCGATATTTCTTTTCACCTCGGTAATTGCCCCATAACACTCATCTCGCCAGATTGCTCCCTTATAGGAAGCATGTACGATTCAAACTTAATTTGTATATCGTATCTTATATAGGAAGCATGATCCTTGCAAAAGGGTACGGTTAATCCTAATGATATTTTATCAAAGTCAAACCAGCAGTCTTTTTGTCCATATTTATAACCCATTCCCAATATGGTTTCCATCTTCATTAAGTAAGTAGATTTCTTTTGCTCTGAGATCTATTCTTGAACTAGATTTTCTTTTTGATGTCTTCTCTTATAGAATCCATTAATTCCTCAGATAAGTTTGCCGGCAGTGTAGTGTCGCCCTCCACAATCCAGGCATTCATCAATTCAAGGTCTGATTTTTGAAAAGTGACGATATAATTCTGTTGCTCAAGAGTAAATTCAATAGTTACATGTTCCTCACCATAAGATTCCTCGTCAATGATCATGTTTGTCATTTCATATGAATTCATATACAAGCCCCTTTCTTAATTCTTTTGTTATATTTGTCAATAAGTAGATATTTATTCTAACCAACCCTTGTTTACATAATAATTTTATCTAAAACAAATTATTCAAAATAACAAAAACGTGCCAGAAGAAGTCTGACACGTTATGTTCTTTATTCTGTTTTAGCCTTAAAAGCAGATTTTAAACTACTACACTTTTACCTGATCTGTTTATGCTGGAATGCTTCTTCTCTACATAATAAAGAAATACTTCACGCGACGTCTTTTTTGGCGTGTAGTGGAATTCATTCTTCAGGTTATGGTTATCTAAAACAGGCCGGTACCTTAAGAAGTTCACCTGCTCTTCGCCATATTGAGTCAGCGATAGCCGCTTAAGGATAAAAAGAACTGACTTTACAAGCGAGGCTGGCAAACGGATAACAGGCTTACCTAGAATTTCTCCTATTTCATCAATTGTCAGTGCCCCATCCCCTGCTACATTATAAATGCCTGTTTCCCTAACAGTGATTGCTTTGAGCAGACAGCCTACAACGTCCTGATCCCAGATGAACACAAAAGGGCTATCCGAACCTGAAATTCCAAGCAGCACTCTTTTTTCAAAAAGGTTTGTAATTTGGTTTTTGACCGTGTCTCCTAATATCGTACCAATCCGTAGGATTACCTGCTCAAGATCAGGGTGCTTATTTCGGTAATCTGCCAGAAGCTCCTCGATAAGCCGCTTATGGTGAGAATAGGAAAACTCTTCATTCCCTCTGATTGCATGATTCTCTTTTATCCATTCCGGATTATCTGGATGATAACCATACGCTGCCCCGCTGGAGGTAACCACTATTCTTTTTACCTGATTTTTCACACATGCCTGTAATACGTTTTCCGTACCTTTGACATCCACTGAATACTCGAATTCACGGTTGCTCTTTTTACCCGGAGTTACAATCGTCGCAAGGTGGACAACCGTATGAATGTGATTTTCTCTCATTACTTCCTGAACCTGTGGGGAACGGACATCCAACTGAATATATCGGATTCCTTCTTCCTTTTTAAAAGAAGAATCCGACCTGATATCAGTTGCGATAATATTCCATTTCTGCCCTGTCGTATTATTCATTTCAATTAGTCGCCTAACAAGCTGGGTGCCAAGATAACCAGAGGCACCTGTAATAAGGATGTTCATGCTTGAATACCTCCATTTATTGCTGTTGTTTTCGGCTCTCTTTTTGACCAGAAAGTAGCCAGTGACAACCCGGAGATGATGTGCCAGATAGCCCACCATGCCGCTACGATCGCCATCCCGCCAAGTCCATCAAAGAAGTTGAAAATAAGGATTAAACCTAAGCCAGAATTTTGGATGCCAACTTCTATTGCGATGGCTCTTCTGTCTTGTTCAGGAAGCCCAGCGACCCGCGAAGAAAAATAGCCTAACAGAATGGCAACAAGATTATGAAGAAAGACCACGATGGCAACCATCCCGACAAAATCAAGGAAATACGTGAAGTTGGATGCCAGTGAAGCTAACACGAACAGGATAAAAAAGATTATCGAAAAACGTTTCATCCAATTATTTGTCCTGCTTGCCCATCCTGGGTATTTGTAGCCAATATACATTCCAGCAACGAGAGGTACACCAAGCATGATAAAAATCGTGACTAGCATATCAACCGGACTGATTGAGAATGAACGCATCAACGCATTTGTTCCTGGATATAATGAGCCCCAAAATAGGGTATTGAATGGTGTCATGAATATAGCCAAAACCGTTGAAATAGCTGACATGCTGATCGATAGGGGCGTATTTCCCTTCCCCAAATACGTTAAGAAATTTGATAGATTACCTCCCGGACATGCGGCCACTAAAAATAAACCTAATGCAATGCTGGGTAATGGTTTAACGATCATGACTAACAAGAAAGTAAACGCGGGCAACAGGAAAAATTGCGCAACGAGACCTATCAAAACCGGCTTTGGCGTAGAGAGTGTCCGTTTAAAATCGTCTACTTTTAAATCTAGCGCGACACCGAACATAATAAATCCTATCAAAATATTCATAATGGTCAGGGTGGCGGAGTTGAAGTTAAGAGTTACTTGATCGATTCCCATTTATTTGCCCTTTGGTTCCTGGTGCATATCTTTGAAATACTTTAATCCAGGAGCCCACATATGTTTTACCGGGTCAACATCAACTTGGATGACCGAACATTTCCCTGTCATCAAAGACCGTTCTATTGCTCCCTTAAGATCTTTCGGGTCGTTGACATGCTCTCCATGCGCTCCCATACTTTCAGCAAGCATGTCAAACTTGATTTCTCCTAAATCTGTATTAATGCTTTCTTCAGCACTTAAGGATTTTTTCAAAACTGTCTTGATTGGTTTCAGGGCGAAATGCTGGTTCATCTTCACCATTCCCCACTGACGGTCGCAGACTACGATATAGATAACCTGTAAATTATTCCGGACTGCTGTTTCAATTTCCTGTGGATGGAAGCCCATAGCACCGTCCCCAATGATGCAGCAGACAGGCCGATCAGGATTTGCAGCTGCAACGCCAAGAGCCTGCCCGATTCCGGCTCCGAGCATACCAAACTTATAGGTCGAGAAAACCGAGCCAGGATCGTCGACAGAATAATAAAAATTAGTCCAAATCGTCGTATTGCCACCATCGATCACAAGGTTAGTACCTGGAGGGAAAACTTGCTGGCTGATGACAGGAACATGAGCTGTATTCATTGGCACAGAGAAGTCCTCTAAATGTTGATCAAGCTTTTTTCGATTTTTTTCTTTTTCAGCGGTATGTTTCTGGATGGAAGCTTTTCTGTTCGCTGTTTGAATGGAGTCTTGGCGCTGCTGGAGCTTTTGGTAGAGTTGAGTAAGGAATGTTTTGATATCCGCCTGAATCGCCAGATGTGCTGGTTTATTCGCACCTAAGATGCCGTGATCTATGTCTACCTGGATCATTTTTTGGTTTGAATCCCAATAAGGCGCCTTGCCCCACCAGTCCGTTTCTCCGATTCTTGACCCAAGGACTAATACGACATCTGCTTCGTTCCGGATTTTGTTATTCGTTTGTAAGTAAATCATAGGCATCATCAACGGGTTGCTCTCCGATATTGCCCCTCTTGCAGCCCAGCTTGTCGTTACCATCGACTGTAATAACTCCCCCACCATTTCTAATTCCTCAGATGCTTTGGAATGGATGACTCCGCTGCCAGCGTGGATCACGGGGAATTGCGAATTAATCAATAAATCACAGGCTGCTTCAAGCTGACTTTCTGTAGCGCCAGGAAATTCTGTAACGCGATATTGATGCGGCTCCCAAAAGTTCAGGTCACATTTCACTTTCGTATTCAGGATATTTTCCGGAATATCAATATGGACAATACCTGGCCTGCCCTCGTAGCATTTCCTCAATGCTGTCCTCATCATCTCAGGAATACGCTCAAATGACGGCACAGTTTCACTCCACTTTCCAAACTGTGAAATAACACCCGTCTGATCGAAACACTGGTACGTTCCCCCACGGTCAGGGTACATGATCCCCGTCCTTCTGGCACTCGTAATGACCAGCACGCGATTCCCCTCTGCTTCTTCAACAACTAATCCAGGGAGAATATTAGCCACACCAGGACCATTGCTTGCCATACAAACTCCCAGTTTCCCCGTTACCCGGGCATACGCTCCAGCCATATGTGCCGCAGTTGTTTCGTGTCTGGGCGAAACCAAGTCGATACCGTATTTTTGTAGATTAGAATAGAATCCAAAATAAGTACCGTCAATAATGCCAAATACCTTCTCCACATTTTCGATACTTAACATTTTTGCGATTACTTCTCCACCTGTCATTTCAGCCATAAAAACCCTCCTTAAAATAATTATAATACTGAATATTCAGATATTTTTTTGAGCAATTTTTGATAGATTTGTTTAATATCCTCGTGAACCGGAATCACCTGATTTGTGAGGATTCCATTTCCCGCCAATGCATCGTCTACAAGAAGAGGTATTATGCTTTCATCGCTCCCGTTAAGGTACTTTGCTCCTTCTTCCCAAATGTGAAACTGATCATTTAAACTCATGATCATTTTCAAGGTCTCTTTCGCCATTGTTTTCTCTGAGCCATCTGCTCCTGGATTAAGTATTTTTCCGATGGTTGCATATCTTTCCTGGGCAAATTCGAGTCCAAATTCGACTACAAATGGCAGCAATAAGGCCACACTTAAACCGTGCGGAATATGAAATCTGGCTCCTAATGCCCTTCCTGCTGCATGTGCAAGATTAGTAGAAGAATTCGAGAAAGCTATACCCGCAAAGCAGCTGCCAAGAAGCATAGTTTCACGTGCCTCTATATCACTTCCATCTTTATAGGCGTCAGGTAAGGCTTTATTGATTAAACGAATCGCCTTTAAAGCAAAATTGTCGCTCATTATAGTTGCCTTCGTCGAAACAAAGGCCTCCACTGCATGTGCTAAGGCATCCATTCCTGTAAAGACGGTAAACGATTTCGGCAATGTTAATGTTAACTCCGGATCAAGGATGGTGATATCGGGAATTAACCCTGGGTGACCTGGATTCAACTTGATGCCAGTGTCAATATCTGTTATGACCATAACCTTTGTTGCCTCCGAGCCAGTTCCCGCGGTCGTTGGTACGGCAATGAGAGGTAATCTCTTGATTCTCTTCATTCTCGGAATCTCGTGATACTTAATATCAGGATTTACTGTCATAACTGAAACAGCTTTCGCCAAATCAATCGCGCTACCTCCGCCTACGGCAACTATACAATCAGCATTGCATTCCTTGCAGTTATTGGTGGCCGCTATGACATTTTCTGTAGTTGGTTCACCTTTGAGTTCGGAAAAAAGCGTCAGTTGGAGGTTTGTTTTTTTTAAAATCTTCTTTAACCCTGTTTCCAGATTGAGTGGCTCTCTCAGCACACTTGTACTAATCACAACAAACAAGTTGTTCGCCCCAATCTCTGCTGCCGCATCTGCTAGATTCTCTATACTCCCGGCTCCATGATAAATACTGCCGGGTAAATGCATTTCCTGAACCATATCAAACTCCCTTTCCAGGTAAAGCGCTTACAAAATTTAAAGAACAACTATTTTTCTCTTTTTGTATTGACCCGAAAAACATACATATCAGGCTTGTAATAGCTAATATACAATTCAATTGGTTTCCCATCTGCCCCTTTGATCAAACGCTCCACACAAAGAACATTAATCCCCTTAGGTATTCCTAGATTTTCAGCATCCATGTCTGAAATCTTTTTACAGGAAATAAACTGTTCTGCCTGATGAAGTTCAATTCCCAGGTTCTTTTCAATCAATTCATATATAGCAGATGTTTCTAAATCATGCTTAGAAAGCTGCTGGCCGATCTCTCGGCTGTAGTAATGGCGTTCAATCGCAATTGGATTCCCATCCGCAGTCCGAAGCCTTTCGATTGTGAAAAATTCCTTTTCACCAATTTTATCAGCAAAGTACCTCGGCTTAGTCATCACTCCACTGTTCAACAAGACAGATCCAGGCTTCATCCCCATTTTCCGCACTGTCTCTGTTAAACTATGTAAAGAGTTCAGCCACTCTTCAATTGGTTTCTTCGGCGATATATAAGTCCCTTTTCCATGTACTTTGGTTAATACCCCATCGTTGACTAAATGGGTAATCGCCTCACGTACAGTTGTCCTGCTCACCGAAAAGCGATTCATTAATTCCCTTTCACTTGGAATTTTTTCTTTATATTGGCCTCCTAAAATCTCCTTCCTAAGTAAGTTCTTTATTTGCACATGGTAAGGAATTGGATTGTCCACATCAATCTCAACCAATCATCATTCCTCCTTTACTCGTTGCGACGTCCCTACCAGTTCGGACCAGTTAAATTCTGGGTGAATTACAATTACATTATATGGACTAAATTTTAAATTAACAACAATTATTTTAATTTTTAAAATATTCAATATATTAGTATAGGAATTTGCTTTTTATAAAAAAGGAGTTGAAATAAGTCTTTCGTCATATACTAGATTAATAGTCTATTCAAAGGAGGAATAACATGCAGAAATGGAAAAGAACATCATTCGTTGTGTTGATTTCAATTGTATCCCTGCTAGTGATTTTGGTTGCTGGAGGGATAATGTATGCTAACTATTATGTGAACGATGAGGATATCCTTGTTTCCGAGGAGCTTTTTCCCGATGGTGCACCGAAGAAGATTATGACCATCTTTGCTCATCCCGATGATGAAATCATGATTGCCGGAACGTATCATAAATTAAATAAGAATAACGATGTTACCAGTGTGCTTGCTACTTTTACCAGGGGAGAAGCTGGCGGTACTGGAGGCCTTGTTCCCAAAGAGAAACTTGGGGAAACACGGACTAAAGAATTGCAAAAAGCAGCTGAGATCCTAAATATCGACCATTTGGAAGTCTATGATTATCCTGACAGCGGACTGGTTGATGCGGATCATGAAGCAATCAAACAAACAATTAGAGAACTAATTCATCAATATAAGCCCACAACCATCCTTACCTATGATGATATAGTCGGGCTATACGGACATCCTGACCATGTTTTGATGAGCAAGTTGACCAAAGAAGTCGTTACGGAGGAAATGGAAAAAGCAGATTCTTCTGTGAAGCGACTCTATTTCGCAACCCTTCCCAAGCCAATGATTGACCTTGCGCTCAAGCTCTCCCCTACTTTCAAAGAACGATACCCTCGGGATAAAGGCTTGCCAGAACCTACAATCGCCTTCCCGATGGCTTCCGAAGCATCCGCACGCAAACAAGTCCTGCTTGCACATGAAACACAATGGAAAACCGTAGCAAGCGTACAGCCCTATCACGATAAAGTTCCATCATGGATATATTACCGAATATTCGACCGCGAGTACTATCATTTGGTCAAATCTAAATAACCATAAGACTTCCGTTATTTAGCCTAAGTGGACAGGAAGGTTGGTATTTAAGTTTGGATAAAATTCCTTAGTGTGAAATTATGGTAGGATTAATATTTTATATATAAAGGAGAATTTGCGTGGGCATTATCATCACTATAATAGGGATCCTCCTTCTTGCTCTATTGGTCATCTTCCTTAATAAGAACAGAGACGTGGATGAACAGGGACTTCCGCTTAAACTGGTAGGATATTACACACTGGAATTTTCAATCTCACAATCAACTAGATCCTGATTCCTCTCGGATTTATTATTTCGCTTTTTATGAAGCCCATAGAAAACAGGAAGGTAAAAAGGGGCTCCGCTGTAATCGGACTTCTCGTTATGCTTTTATTTCATTTATTTCAATAACAATTAATCAATCAATCTGCCCAACAATTGGGCAGGTCTTTTTAATATCAAACGCATGTTAAAACTAATAAAAACGTTTGTTCTTGTATTAACCTCCCGTTTTTTCAAAAGCAATTTCAACATAAAAAGCGTTAATCCTTTTTGAATCAACGCAGCTATCAGTTTAATGAACAAATGTAGTGCACGCTTCTACCCAATTGTAACTTTATTACTCTACTTCTTCCCATCCGCTATACATTTTCAAAACCTTGCATTTCACTTTTCCAGAAGGTACTGACAACACAGTTTCATCACCTATTTTTAAGCCAAGTAACTTCTTTGCAACTGGCGTGTCATAGAAAATTTTATTCTCGTCTATATTCGACTCTCCGTAGCCGACAATTTCATAAATTTCTTCTTCCATAAAATCTGTATACTTAAACGAACACTTCACAATTGAGCCAATATCTACTATTTCAGTATTACGCTCATCAACCTTAATAAACTCAGAAGTCTTATACGTATGCTGAATCTCCTGAATGCGCTCCACCAATACACGTTCATCCTGCTCTAATTTATGAAAATTCGGATTAGCTATCTTATCATCTCCGCAAGCATTAAAGGCAATATTTTTATCAACTCGAACTTGCTTCAGCTCTTGCTCCAGATTAGCTATTTGCTGAAGAATCAGTTGCTCTCCCTTTGGTGTGATTTTTACTGACATAATAAACTCCTCATTAGTTTGTGTTAACAACAGAATTATCTTCCCTCATAACCTCTAATATACCCTGAAATACCGTTGAGCAGTATCAATATGTTTCGCACTAATAAACTGAATACAAAAATGAAGCTGCCAAATTGGCAGCTAGTTAACTTTCCACCTTAGTATCTGGAAGGGAAGGTAAAAATTCATTTATCTTACTATAAACTTCATCTGGCTGAATACTAAAGTCAATTGTCTGGAAATTAGGCAGCCATTGTACTCCTATTGTAGGTACATTCGCATGCTTTCCGGCCAATATATCAGCGTCGCTATCCCCCAAGAAGATTGCCTCAGTGTTAGATACACCCAGTTCTTCTAATGCTTTATTAACCCCCTCAGGATGGGGTTTTGGTAACACCACGTCATCTCCGGTAACAATCACATCAAAAATGTTATTTAACTCCAGGTATTCTAAAGATATGTCGAGACTTTTTCTTGCTTTTCCAGTCACTATTCCCAGTTTATAGCCACGTTTTTTCAACTCAATGAGTAAGGTGTAAATTTCTTCATTTTTCGGAACTAAATTTTCATGTCGATCCCTATAAATCTCATAATATAACTCAATGGCTTTTTCATGATTAGTATTCTTAAGATTTTCACGAATAATACCAGTCTCCGAAGGACCAAACATTGATTTTATTTCTTCTGTTGTGACATCACGATCATCAAATTTTTTAAACACTGATTCAAACGCCAAGAAACACACAGGGAGTGTATCAGCAAGAGTGCCATCAAAATCAAAAAGAACTGCTTTCATATCAATCACATCCTATAATTTATGCATTACCTTTCTTTACGCTTTAAGATTTCCCTTCTATTCTCTAAGTGGAAATATTTCATGAAATGTTTTAACTATACTCTTTTTTTACTTCAAATCTACTAACTAGCTCGTAAGGTTTTGCTTTAAATGCTTCATATGGTATGTAGTTCGCATTCATCGCGTCTGTAGCTCTGTTTCTAAATTGTTCTCTCGTAATAAATTGTTCTATATTTTCTTTCGTTATTTTTGCAAAAAAGACTTCTGAAGTTTCTCCCTCTGCTGGCCTGACTTCACCAGATTGATACTCACCTCTGAAGACTACACATGTAACTCCGCTAGTCACATTTTGGTAAATGCCTGTTATACCATGTAAACTCACATTAATACCCGTCTCTTCTAATACCTCCCGATGAATGGCCTCTTCCAATGTTTCTCCTTCTTCTACCTGGCCGCCAGGCATTTCCATTGTATCTGAACGGTGAAAATTCCTGACTAGGAGAACTTCTCCATCTTTATTGGTGATGTATCCACTAACAGACAATAAATGTTTATGCTCATGATATGCTGAAGGATAAGGAGCAGTTGAAGACATTAAATTTTCTTTTGCCTCTGTGTAAAATCCCTTCAAATTCTTCATAGCTATGTTGTAAGGATTACTATTTTTGAGTAGATCATCGATTCTTTCATATTGCTCCATGCTGGTATATTCCCAGATAACAAGAATTTCGTCCTTGGTCTCGTTCACCCAGCGCCCAATTAATTTCGCACCATTTTTAATGTGAACAGGATATACATTGTTATGAAAGAAATTATTGATATCATTCAGGTTATCAGGTTTGATTCTGTATGTTTTTCTTTGAAAAAACAATCTTAGCCCCCCTTTATCTTCCTTTAATTTCCACATAGAATAAAGAAAATCCTTCACTTCATAGAAGTGTCGTTCGGTTTTTATGGATATATTTTAGGAAACGGCTTCGCTATTTTGATATCTTATTTGTAGAATACTTATTTTTGGGGTGAAAAAGTGGAGATCAAGGGGATTAACCATTTATTATTTTCTGTTTCTGATTTGGAAAGATCAATTACTTTTTACAAAAACGTATTTAATGCCAAACTGTTAGTAAAAGGGAAAGCTACTGCTTACTTCGACCTTAATGGTATATGGCTAGCCCTGAATGTTGAGAAAGACATACCTCGTCAAGAAATACACCAATCATATACACATATAGCTTTTTCAATAGATGAAGAAGATATCGACCCAATGTATAAAAAGTTGAAAGATTTAGGAGTGAATATTTTACCAGGGCGCATAAGAAGTGAAAAAGATAAAATGTCTATTTATTTTACGGACCCCGATGGGCATAAATTTGAATTCCATACGGGGAGCATACAAAATAGAATTGATTACTACAAACAAGAAAAAGGTCATATGGAGTTTTTCGATTAAGACGTAAGGTGTTCTTAGCCCAAGTTACTACTGGGTTAATCCGACTTTTTCAGAAGGAAAGTCAGCTTTGGACAAATTGCTTTGATTTCCATCTGACTTTGTCCGAAGTTGTCTTAGGTTCTGACAAACTTCCTTCAGCTTCCTCTTGTTCTGTCCGAAGTTGCCTTAGGTTCGGACAAACTTCCTACAGCTTCCTCTTGTTTTGTCCGAAGTTGCCTTAGGTTCGGACAAATCTTCCCCGTTTTCCTTCGATATTGTCCGAAGTCGCCCAGGGTTCAGACGAAATCCCTTTGTATTCCCCTGACTTTGTCTGGAGTTGGCCTGGGTTCAGACAAATCTCCGGCGGTTTCCTCCGATATTGTCCAAAGCCTGCTCTCCCAACTAAATTTAATTCGTTAAACCAAATAAAGAGCCGCCAACCTTGGCGACTCTACTAATTAGCTATTATTCCCCTTAACAACCTGTCCCTCAACTGATGCTTTCTTATCGCCGATCGACAGCCAGGTTACGAATACGAGCATGATCATAGCGCCCATCAGCTGGACGCTTTGGAGCATCGTATCGAACCAAATAACTGAAATGACCATAACGGTTAAAGGTTCGACACTTGAAAGGATGCTAGTTTCAACTGCAGTAATATAATTCATGCTGCTTAAGAATAGCAGGAACGCCAGTGTGCCAAAGATTATCAAGATGGCCATGATCAAAACCATCTTCGGCTGAACAACAATTAGCCATTCATCGCTCAGCCAAACTCGGTTAATCACTCCAAGTACAATTCCGCCGAACAACATACTCCAGCCGACAATTGCCAATACGCTCCATTCCTTCATCAAACGTGCCGGGTAAAGTGTATAGAAAGCAAACGTCAGACCCACTGCAACTCCCCATAGCAATGCCGTCGGACTAACCAACAAACCTCTAATCGACCCATTCGTCAATAAAAGGAAAAGCCCGGCCAATGTACCGGCAATGCCAAGCATCTGAAAGCGTGGCGGCCATTTTTTATGATTAAAAGAAACATAGAGGACAACAAAAATTGGAGCGGAAAATTGGAGTAATGTTGCTACTACAGCATTGCTCGCTTCAATTGCCATCGTAAAAGTGTACTGTAACCCTACCATTCCCAGAATGCTGAATACGACCAACTGGTTCCGCCAGTAAGGTGTTTTCACAACTGTAAAAATATCTTCCTTTTTAATTGCCAGGAACGCCAGGATGTTGCTTCCAGCAATAATCATCCGGATAGTCAGGATAAAAGGAACCGACAATTCCGTATTAGCGAGCACCCACTCGGTGATCGAACCAGTCATCCCCCAAAGTATGGCTCCAATGACAATCATAAGTATTCCTTTTACCCGTAACATCGCGAACGCTCCTCTCGTTTGTCAGGCTTGGATAATATAAAGTCCCTAATCTATCTAATTAAATAATATAGTAGCATAAAATAATAAAACCCTTCGATAAATTAATATTCAAACTCTACTAATCCTTATTTTACCACCCATTTCAGCACATCGCTTCTACTAAAATGCTGTGACTTCGGGTAATTAATTGTCATGCTAGTAAAAAACTGAAGGTGGTGGATGAATGAATAGTCAAACTCATCTAAGACAACAAACACTCACTGGCAAACTTTTACCGATTGCACTGGGCATTGCCGGAACTCTATATGCTGTCAACTTGAATCGCCGGCGCAAGACTGCCGCTCCTTCTCACTCAAGGATGCTAAAATATATCGAACTAGGCACCAAACAAATCAAACTGGAATGGAAGGGTCCCAACAGGCGTTATCGTGCGTTTAGAGGTAAGGAACTCATCTACGAAGGAATGAAGCCAAAACTGGTGGACCAAAACCTTGTTCCTGGCACCCTGTACACATACTGTATAGAAACCCTTGATGATCAAGACAATGCATTAGAAAGAATGCGAATCCAAACGACTACATCAGTCGATTTCAAAGAAAAAGACAATATACTGGAGGACGTACTCATTACAACGATTGTCACTCATGATCAAATCAGTTTTGAATGGGAACCGATCGAGGGTGTTTCAGAGTATACGATTTTCAGAAACGGGATTCAATTGGAAACTGTGTCTTCCTGTACTTTTACCGATAAAAATATCAAGGATGACGATGTCTACACTTACATGATTAAAGCCAAGCGTCCATTGCAGCGGTCGAATCAGTTAAAATGGGAGCTAAAATCGGTGGTCGCCAATGCGGTAGGTGCTATAAAAAAAGATTCTTCCTCCGAGATGGCTGCAGATGAAGAGTTTACCATCACCAAAAGGGTTGGACCAATCAGGAAATTGTTGAGATCACCGCAGGAAAACAAATGTAAAAACGGCAGCTGGCAGCTCCGGTACACAACATTTTTACAAGAAGAATGGATTAAAAATCCGAATGCCGCATCTGTGGATCAGATTTTTAAAGGAGATCACCGCTCATTTGATCCTGAGGCATCACAATATAGGACAAGAGGAGATATATTTATCGATACGGACCGCCCTACTGCCCTGTTAAGCAAGGCTACGGGCATAACAGAAGCATTCAGCAGGGACCATGAACGGTTAGAATCCGCGAGGGCCTCTGACGAGGGAATTCAATTGGAAAAGGTGCTTACAGACGATGACAGAGTTAAGTTTCACCTGAACCATTCTGTCAGCAATCCACTGGTCGTATCTCCTGCCATTGACTATCATGTTTGCGGAACTTTTTATAAAGACAACGAATACAACCTAGTTGGAATACATGACCAGGCACCCGAACATGAGGTTTATCTAAAAGAACCAGGCACAGACGAGTGGCAAGTCATCCATCTGGCTCACAGCAAAGGTCTCGAAATGATGGCAGACCCAATGGCCAACCATTACTGGCGTTACTCTACTTTCACTAACTAAAAAACGGAAAAGCTGACAGCCAGCTTTTCCGTTTTTTCTTTTATAAAAATCGCTTCCGCACATCCGGCGGAGGCAGCATGCAGCTTTCCTTCTGGCCAAACCACTTGTATCGGTTCCTGGCGATGAGATCATACACTACATTCCTAATTGGAGCTGGGACGATCATGAACAGATAAAGAAGCTTCCATGCACCACGCAAATGACGGCTAATCCTCAGGGCAGCGGCGGATTTATAATAAACCTTATCATTCTCAATTAAAATCATGCTGTCCACATCGTCTCGCACTTGATACTTTTTCAACAGTTCCTGCCCGGCTTCACTCTGAAGTGAAGCAAAGTGAAACGTTTCATTTGGATCACGATTCAGAATAAATTGGACACTCGCATCACAAAAGTTGCAAACTCCGTCAAATAAAATGACAGGATGCATGGAACATCCCTCCTCGATTTTCCTATTTCTATTCTAACATTTATCCTATTTCTTTAAAGTCAAACAGCGATTACTGGTATTGAAAAAAATCCCATCCTGAATTGCTTCACGTAAATTTAGTAAGTGAGAAATTTTTCAAACAGTTCTTTTATATATCGATTAACACTCTGTGAAAATTGGGTTGCTGCCCATTTGTCCCGGGACATCTACCCTACTCTCCTTGCTTTGAATATATTGTAGAAGCTATTGGAGGTGACTATGATGAATGGCTTGTATACACATGGTTCCTCACCGCGGGATCAGCTGCTGAGTTGGGAAAAGCAGGCACTTGATAGGTTCTTCGCTAAAATGAGTGATAAGGAAAAGCCCTTTCCTTGCATACCGGCAACAATTGGCTTTTCGACAAATCAGCTTCGATATGGGTTTGTTGGCGATCCAAGAAGTGAAACAACGATTGATAAGCTTGCCAGCCTACTAACAAGCTATACAAAGCATTCAAAGGAGATAGGAAATTATACTTCTTTGATTATTTTTTATGAGACTCCCCAATCATTGAAGAACGATTCTGTAGAAGAATTTGAACAATTATTCTGGAAGCATCTTAATGGTCTGAACACCCTGGATGAATATGATTGGCCAAAGGATATTCCCACAGACCCGCATAATCCAATCTGGGAATTTTGTTTTAATGGTGAAAAATACTTTATGTATTGTGCAACCCCTGCACATAAAAACAGGAAAAGCCGACATTTTGACGTGATGATGCTCGCGATCACGCCGAGATGGGTTCTGCAGGAATTTAACAAGTCGCAAAGCTTTGCCGAGAGAATTAAGACTCAAGTAAGAGAACGGCTTGCTAAATATGACAGCATTTCAATCCACCCTGACCTGAACACATACGGGGCAGAAGATAATTTTGAATGGCGCCAGTATTTCCTCCATGATGATGACACTTCTTTAACGAAATGCCCTTACCATAGGGTTCTTAAATTTCTAGGAATCGACAAATAAAGCGCAGGATGCTAGCTCCTGCGCTTTACTGTTGATTCAACTGACTAATAATTTCATTGGTGGTAATAATGGTTGCAAACTCCTTTTGCAACATCGCCAATTCGTGTTCGTGAATAGACTCCGCCGTATGGTGAACACCCTTATGGTCTGTGATGTCAAATGCAGCAATCGCGTCAGACACCAGGAAGGTATTGATGCCAAGATTACCGCTCATCCTTGTTGTCGTGGAGACGCAATGCTGTGTAGATAATCCGGTTATAACGACAGACTTCACTTGGTTTTGTTTTATGTAGGATTCCAGCTCGGTTCCAATGAAACCGCTGTTCACATTTTTCGTAAAAATGATTTCTCCATCCATAGGCTGGATGATTTCCTTAAATTCCGTACCTAATTTGTTTCGATGGTGCAAAGGTGACGCAGGGTCGAGCGACAGATGCTTTGTGTAAATGACATGCCCCTTTCTGTTCCTCCATTCAGTCAAAAGTCTTGCTATATTTGCCTCTGCTTCCGCGTTGTTGCGCTTGCCCCAGTATGGGTCGTCAAACCCCTTCTGGACATCCAAAATAAGAAGCGCAGGTAACTCAAGCATTTTCTTCATCATATCCCTCCTTACTTATTCCACATTCTTTCTCCGTTCAAGGCTTTTTACTCTCACTAACATGGAAATTACTTCAAATCCTCTCACTAATCATGGTAAACTCTATAAAGATGTTTTTTACATAGCGAAAACTTGATGAGGAGGATTTTTGTGAAACGGTATTCGCTGTTATTATTGTTAATCATTTCACTCGTTCTATCTGCGTGCAGCAGTGATGAACCGGGTGAAGAAGTCGATGCTGAACAACCGGCTAAGGAGGTTGTTAAAAGGGAAGAAACAAAGCAGAATAAATTTGACCACTTGAGGAATATAAGTTTAGAGGTTACAGAGGATAGCCTGATGGCTCTGGAGCCGGGAACAATGATGGGCGACCTTAGCTATGAAACGGACATACAGGATATTGGCTTCAATACTCCTGAACTGGACCCTGAGCTAAAAAACAAGCTGCCGGAGAAACTCGAAGAACTTGCTAATGAGACAAATGAATTAGAGACAATAAAAAAAGGCCTTGTTTCCCTGCTAGCAAGCCCGCATTATAAAGAAATTATCGAGAATGCCAATGCCTATGAACCACATTTCGAAGAGCCTTTCCTGCCAGACCCGACAAAAGCTGAGGGCGGAGAGGAAACGAAGCCTGCTGAAAAAGCGATTATTCTTCTTGATGCAAGCTCGAGCATGCTTCAACAGACGGATGGCCGTGTCAAAATGGAAGTCGCGAAAGATGCAGTGAAGAGTTTCGCGAAAACCATCGGTCAGTCCAGTGAGGTCTCTCTGGTAGTATACGGTCATAAAGGTTCCGATTCAGATGTAGATAAAGAATCTTCCTGTTCTGGTATCGAAGAGGTTTATCCAATGGGCAAATACGAGAAAGAAGTATTCCACGGTGCGGTTGATTTTTTTGAAAGCAAGGGGTGGACTCCCCTTGCTGGTGCCATCCAAAAGGCCGCGGAAATGAGCAGCGGATATGATGGCAATACAACGATCTACATTGTCAGCGATGGCGCAGAAACCTGTGATGGTGATCCAGTCCAGGCCAGCAAGGACCTGGTGGCAGAGAATGCTGAAAGTACGGTCAACATCATCGGATTTGATGTAGATGGTAATACTGAAAATCAATTAAAAGCAGTTGCTGAAGCTGGAAACGGAGAATACTTTAAAGCCGACAACCCTGAGGAATTGAAAAATACCATCCAATACGAGTGGCTCCCTTCCACCCTCGACCTGGCGTTTGCTTTTACGATGGCACCAGACGGATGGGATATGGTAGCGGAATATAAAATAGCAGATAAATATCCGCTGGAATTATGGACTGTCGGAAGGAAAGAAGCACACCGAATCATCGACGCAGCCGCCATCATGTCAGAGAATGGCTGGATTACCGATGAACAATATTCCGAGTTAAGAGATTGGGGCTTTGATCGCAGCGAAGCCATGAAGGAACTCCATTACACCATGAGCAAAACTAACCGCGAAAAAGCCGATACCGAAAGCAAGGAAATCCGGCAAAGAGTCGACGAATGGGTAGCGAAAATGAAAGAACTGAAGAAAGAGCGCGGCGATACGTGGTAAAAAAGATGGTCCTATCGGGCCATCTTTTTTATTCAATCACCATGCCATGCTGAGTACTCATTACTTTGATTTGCTTTTGTTGTTGCACACCCTCATAAATTCCTTTAGACACTACAATTTTCTCACCATTAAGCTCTATCCAGTACTCCCGTTCCTCTGTAAAATTCCCATAAATATTGCTGGTTTTAATACCTACCCCTTTGTCCTCGACAATCCCCTCTACAACATCTACCTTAAACTGAGAATAAAGGTAATCTTCATAAGCAAATGACAAAAGAACAATGCAGCTGATCCAAATTATAAAATAGAGTATTTTTTTCATCATGATATTAGTTTGCGGAGAGTCATAAAGATATACTCTTAAATTTTGAGTGGCAGGGATATATCCAACAGGTAAAATATGCTAAAATCACTATGAACCCAAAATGAAGGATGAGAAACTTTTATGAATGCTGAACAATTAAAGATAGCCCTAAAAGAATTAGATTTAAAAAAACCTGAAACTATTAAAAGCAAGGATCTTGATCAGCTTATTATACATATGGTTGAGCATATCGGCTCAACTGACGCGGAATTAAGGGACAAACTGATTTATACTTCATTTTATTATTTAACGAAAAATGGATATTTGAATTATCAACAAATGGAATATTTAATCGAAACATGCCTTGACCAAAAGCACTTATTTTTTGGCATCGGTTCGAAAAATGATGATTCGGTATTCACGAGAGCATTTTCATCACTGGTGATCACTCTAATTTTAAATAGGGATCGTATAGAACGATTCCTTCCGGAAGAGACGGCCCTTAAAGCCATAGAGAGCAGCATTCTATACTTACAAAAAGAAGAAGATGCGCGAGGATACGTCGAAGAAAAAGGCTGGGCTCACTCCATAGCACATGGCGCAGACTTATTGGCTGAGGCAGTCAAACATCCGTTATTTGACCTAGCTTTAGCACGCGAATGCCTTAATACAATCGGCGGTTGCATCTTGAAAGAAACAGCCTATGCCGATGAAGAAGATGAGCGGTTAATTTATGCTGTCATAGCCCTGTTAGAAAAAGGGATGGATGAAAATCTTTTAAAAGAGTGGATTGAGAATCTGTCAAAAAGTATAACAGATATCAAAAACTCAACTGGGTATACACCGTACTTCTTTCGAAAAAACACGAATTTAAGACAATTCTTAAAATCACTTTACTTCAGGCTGCTTTTTCTGGATAAAGGGACTCCTTTGCACAAGGACATTGAGAGTATTTTAAAAGCCAGTCTTATAGTCTAAGAAGCTCAGTTTTTTAAAAAAGTATATTAATTTATCTTCTTAACCAGGAGTAACTCATCACGAATAGGAATTCCCTCAAACCCTATCATTGGGATTGAGGGTTTGATCTTTCTGGCTTTTTCAACAGCATTACAAAAAACCTGCGACAGCATAAATCCACGTTTTTGCCAGAATTTCAGTGCATTTAAATTATCATTAGTGGTGATCAGGTTCAGTGTTAAACATCCTTCCCTTCTTGCAAGCACCTCAACCTCCTGAACGAGAAGGGTTCCGATTCCCTTTCCCTCATCTATACTATCTAGAGAAATAATCTCACATTCATGTCCGGAAACAATATATGTAATTAATCCAGTAATCTCCCCATACTTATTAAGTACCGCAAACCCATCAAGGTCACTGCAATTATATACACCGCTTGAAATCACCATTTGCGGACTTCCCCAGTGAGCCTCAAAGAATGCCTTAACTTTCTCTTTTAAAAGTGGGGTTGTTTTAATGACTTCCATAGTCTTACCTCCATATTTTTACATCAAAAAGAACGCAAACCTATGCGCTCTTTTAGCTTTATAACATTTGTAAAGCTATATCAATTGTATCTTTCTTAATCTGCTCTTCAGAAATGTTTGGATTGTAGTAGCCAATATTATAATAGATTCCGTCTTTTTCAAATGATAGAGACCCGTTATAATACCCTGCAACTCCCTCTGTGATTTGAACTTCTTCTCCTAGCGACTCAGCGTATTCTACTTTAAAATTATGGACAGAAATCATAAAAATAATGTCATCATCTTTGTTTTTTGAAATACTCATAAAATCGACTCTTAACTCTTTCCCATCGTGCTTGAAATCCTCAATGGTCATTTTCAGCGGCATGGCGTCAAAAGGAAGATCCTTAGGCGGCTTTACTTCAAATGGCAAAGCATCTAAGCCCACTTTTAGTGATGGTACATTATATAGGATCGGAATACTTTTCAATTGTTCCTCGGTGGCATCCCCAGTTTGTTCAACTTTTTCGAGTTTACCAGTATCGAGCGCTCCATTTTGCTTCTGCTGGCAGCCAAAAAGCAACAGCACCAGGATTATAGGAATAAACGATAACTTTTTCATATGCACTCCCCCTTACGTTTTAATACGGAGGAGTCTTTAAAAAGTTTCAAAATTTATCCAAATATTCAAAAACTAAACAAAAATCATTTCTTATCTTTCCAAACTTTTGTTCCATAACCCACAGCCAGAACACTGAAGATACTAGCAATCAATATGATGAAAGCTGTCAATGTTTACCTCTCCTTTCAAGCTACCCAATACTTTGGCATGTAAAGAGTTTAAGGTAATTTGGTTTCAGCATTTCCCTTCGCTGAGTTGATCTGAACGTGCGTCGCCTAAGTAAAAACCGAAAGTCAACTTGTTTACTAAGTTATTAGATTCCTACAGAGAATTCAATTAAAAATTGGTTTACCCGCTGTGATGCTTCTATAAGTCTTTCGGGAGTCTGTACCATAGCGATTCTGACATACCCTTCCCCTTGCTCGCCAAAAGCATCACCAGGAACGACGGCAATCCCTTCCTCATCAATTAGCTTGAAGGCAAAATCCCGGGATTTCCAGCCGGCAGGAATTTTAGCCCACACAAACATCGTTGCAGGAGAATTGGCCACTTGCCACCCACTGTCCCGAAACCCTGATACTAAAGCATCCCGCCGTGCTTCATACTGCTTTAGCTGAACATTCAGGAAAGAGTAATCAGAAGTCAGTGCTGCAATCGCTGCTTTTTGGATTGGGTAAAAAATTCCGTAATCGATATGCGATTTGAAGGAAGCAAGAACATTAATAACCTGTGAATTACCAGCGACATAGCCAATCCGGCAGCCTGCCATATTGAAAGTTTTTGAGAGCGAGTTGAACTCTACACCGACTTCCTTTGCACCTGGAACGGATAAGAAACTGATTTGCGGGTTCCCGTCATAAATCAATTCAGAATAAGCGAAATCATGAACTACCAGGATGTTATGTACTTCGGCGAATTCGACAACTTCTTCAAAAAAGCTGCCATCTGCCAGTGCGGTGACAGGATTTCCGGGATAGCTCAGGATCATCATTTTCGTCTTTTGCAAGACCTCAAGAGGAATTTCATTAAGCTGCGGCAGGAATTTATTCTCCTCCAGCAAAGGCATAGGATAAATAGTACCGCCTGCAATCGTTACGCTAGCTTCATAGATTGGATAACCCGGATCTGGTACAAGCACATAATCACCAGGATCAATAACCGCAGTAGCAAGATGCGCAAGTCCATCCTGAGAGCCCATTAGCTGCAGAACTTCAGTTTCAGCTTCAAGTTCAACGGAATAACGCTGCTGGTAAAAATATTGTACAGCCTCGTTAAATTCGGTAATTCCTTTGAGCGTATACCCGTATTTCCCAGGATCCATCGAATATTTAGCAAGCTCCTCCATAACAAAAGAAGGCGGCCCAAAATCCGGACTCCCAATGCTCAGGTCGATCACATCTTTACCATTCATCAAGGCAGCCTGCTTGCGGTCTACCACTTCCTGAAAAATACTTGATGTCATTTTTCTAATCTTTTCAGATCCGTATAGATTCATGGACATTCCCCTTTACTGTTTAATTCTTTAACGCTGTAAATTGTTAGAATTTTTTAAAATATAAATTCGATTATATCAGGGTCCCCTTTTCAATTCTAGTAATAAATAAAAAAATGAGCTGCAAAGCAGCCCATTAAGTAACTTCCCATATCAAAATAACAGATGTGCAATTGGCGCTACAATGATGAGCGTCAGGATGGTCCTCTGGACCCAGAGGACTACCAATTTTCTCAGGCTGATTGGTATTTCAGTTGACATTATGCTTGGAATCAGCGCGGAGAAAAAGATAATGGCTGAAACAGAAACAACACCGATGACAAACTTTGTGACCATTGGGGCTTCTGTTACAAGCAAAGCAGGCAGGAACATTTCCGCAATTTCAATAGCGGATGCCTTAGCTGCCAGCATTGGCTCTGGAATCTGGAGGATTAATGTAAATGGATAAAAAATGTAGCCAATAATATCAAACACCGGGGTAAATTCCGCTAACACAAGCCCTAACAATCCTACAGAAAGAATCGACGGTAAAATTCCCATCGTCATAATGAATCCATCCCGCAAGTTATCCAAAATATTTTTTCCAAGAGAAGGTGCTTTTTGCGATGCGCTCATAGCACCAGCCCACGCCGTTTTTAAGCGATTTTCCTTCACCGGTTCCTCAGGTACGCCTTTGCCTTCATAGTATTCGTCACTTATCGTTCGTAATGGACGCAACCTGACTGTGATAGCGGTTACAAGAAATGTAACGAAAAGAGTTGTCCAGAAATACGTATTCCACACTTCCATTAATCCTAAAGTCTTTGCGACAACAATCATAAATGTAGCGGAAACGGTCGAGAAGCCAGTTGCGATAATTGTGGCTTCTTTTATAGTGTACTTACCTTCCTTGAACACGCGATTGGTAATCAGCAGGCCAATAGAATAGCTTCCTACAAAGGATGCTACTGCATCAATCGCAGCCCGTCCTGGTGTCTTCCATACTGGCCGCATGATTGGCTGCAATAATACACCAAGAAATTCAAGAAGGCCATAGCCAACAAGCAGCGCCAAAAATACAGATCCAATTGGTACGAGGACACCAACTGGTATAACGAGCTTTTCATACAGAAATGGTCCCATGCTTGGTTCAAAGAGCCATGCAGGCCCAACCTTGGTCAGCAGCATCAACGCTACGACAACGCCTAGTACTTTTAACAAAGAAAAAACGATAGTCGCCGAATTTTTGTTCCACGTTTTTCTGTAAAAAGGATAAATGGCTCCCAATAAAATAACAATGAATGCATAATACGGAACGGCTGCAGAAAAAGTGGTGTTAAACCAGGTAACTAAGTGGTCGAGCGGTATTGATGATTTTTCACCAACAGTGATTGGAACAAAAAACATGAAGATGCCAATCGCACTAAATATAAAAAACTTCATCATACTTACAGTTGATGATGATATTTCCGGCTGTTTGCCGGGTTTCACTTGAGGGGTGTTCTGCACATGACTTCCTCCTTTATTTGATAATTCAGTTTATTTGTAAGAGAGGAGCATTCTTATGCTCTTCTAGTTACCTAGCGAAAAAATGTTCATATATAAGATCTTATTTAAAGCTATATGAAATTAGAGTGTACATGGCATAATTTTTCAATCGGCCTATTCATTTAAATTCGATTAAGGCTTGTGAAAACCCTCTAGCTTTTCAACTATTTCTGTTTAATTTTCCCAAAACAAAAAAAGAGCTGCCTAGGCAGCCCACTATGTTCGAGTAATAATCTTATCAATAATCCCGTACTCCAAAGCTTCCTGTGCACTCATGAAATAATCCCTGTCTGTGTCCTTTTCGATTTTTTCCACTGGCTGGCCAGTTCTTTCGGATATAATCTGATTCACATGATCGCGAAGCTTCAGGATCCTTTTGGCGGAAATTTCGATCTCTGTCGCCTGGCCTCTTGCACCTCCCAGCGGCTGATGGATCATGATTTCACTGTTTGGCAGTGCAAATCGTTTCCCTTTTGTACCGGCAAGCAGCAGCATGGCTCCAAACGATGCGGCCATTCCGATGCAGATTGTGCTGATGTCGGGCTTGATGTATTCCATCGTATCAAAAATCGCGAAGCCTGCTGTTGTTGAGCCTCCAGGACTATTAATATAGATGGAGATATCCTTTTCAGGATTATCTGCTTCAAGAAATAGCAGCTGAGCAATAACGCTGTTTGCCACCTGGTCATTGATTTCATCTCCAAGCATGATGATGCGGTCTTTTAACAGCCGGGAATAAATATCGTATGACCTCTCTCCCCGGTTGGATTGTTCTATGACATAAGGAATCGTACTCATCATGTTCCTCCCTTTCCTGCTTACGCAGCCATTTTATAAATAGAGAGAGGTGAACGGGAGTGCAGAGACATTTCCGGAGATGATGCCGCCAGTGCAGGAATCTCACTTAAGTTTTCCAGTAAAACGGTCGGATCCTCAGATTGCAGCGATTCGCAAAGCAGGTCTGACAACTGCTCTTCTTCGTCCTTGCTCAAATCATGAGCCACATCACGAAGGTTCGCTTCCCTGTCAAACCGCTTCCTTGCCCGATGAAGTGCCGCTTTAACCGCCATTTCCGTTGATCCCATCAGCTCAGCGATTTCCCGTGATTGAAATCTGAAAGCTTCCTTCAGGACCAAAATCACTGCCTGTTTCGGCGTCAATTTTGCCAAAAGCATCTCAACGGTATCCATTACATTACCTTGAGTCAAGGATGTATGATCTTCCGTAATACCCGTTATCTCGCGGCTGCGCTTCCTGACTGTATCTATCCATTGATGATAAGCCATTTTTTTCAACAATGCTGAGCTGATATTGTACGGCTCATAATGGCGAATCGCCTTAACCGTCACTTCCTGCAAAAGATCATCGCCATCCCAGCTGTTCTGCGTTAAAAAACGGCAATATCTTTGAAGGCTTTGATAATGGCCCATAACCCCGGTATCATCTGCGACTTCTACTTTTCTGAGCTTGTCGATCGACATCCTGTTCACTCCTTTGAACCTCTCTGCCCCTTAAACGGATTAGGAGAGGGAAAAGATACGGCCTGCAAAATATTTTTAATTCTTTCTTTATCATATGCTGGAAATGAATTTAGCCAGCGTTAATTTTTCTTACCCTTAACAGTAAAAGGGCTATAGGTATAAGAGCTATTAGTATAAAAGTCATCAAGTACCACCTAAAAATTGGCGTTTTTTCAGAAAAACGGTCAGGATAGGCTTCCTTTAAATGCCTCTTGATCAATACTTCAAACTCAGTTAGTGGGATTCCTTCCGGATCGACTCCCCATTCATCAAAAATCCTGGCTGCATTTCCACCAAATGGACGGATGATATCTTTAGATGGAGTATATCCAAATTCAAGGCCATACTGCTGATTGGAAAGAAAATATTCATCCGGCTTTAACTGCTCAAGGGATTGTGAAAAAGATTTAGAATAACCATATTCAGCTATTTCATATCTCCCCTCTAAAGGTTCATAAATCCTGATAGCATTGACAATCACACCATTGTATAGCACTGGCGCAACCCACTGATCTAAAGGTCTTATATCAAGATTCAATTTGTTATCAATCACAAGTTGATTGTCGGTTACAAACTGTCCTAATGTCCAGTCTTCTGGATTTCCATCGAATATTTCAAATGAAAGAAATTCCTGGTAATTTTCCAATGCAGTCTTGACAACTTCAGGGGGGACATGACGTTTCATTTCAATAGAGCCAAAACCCATTAACACCATAGCCACTAGCAAAAAGAAGCCTCTTTTCATCCTTATCATTACTCCTTTTAATAGCTTATGTGCTACAAAGTTCACGAAAACAGCCTAGTCATTTAATGATTTTGTCATTTTGCCAATACCAAATTCCTGATTCGCTTTTTTAAATGTCCAGTTCACAAGAAAAATCCCCGTAAAAATCAGGGCTCCGCCTGCATAAACATGCCATTCCACAACCTCATTAAGCAGCACCCAACCGGTAAGTACCCCGAAAAAAGGTGCAAGGAACAAGAAAGCACTCGTCTTTCCAGGGTCCCCCTGATTGATCAAGTAAAACCAAATGGCAAACTGGACGATTGAGGCCATGATCGCCAGCCATAAAATAACCGAGATAGAAATCGGAGTAATCGTCAGCTTAGGTGTTTCCAGCGTAATCCCCATTATTAAGAGGATAATGCCTCCGAAAAGCATTTGATAAGCTGTCAGCACCCAGACATTGAAGCGGCTGCCCCATAGTTTGATCAGAATGGTCCCAATCGACCAGAAGACAGCTGCCCCCAGACCGAAAAGTGTACCAACTGTCAGCTGCAGATGGAAACCTAATGTGATGAATACACCGATGAACCCTATAATCGCACCAATCCATTGAAGAAGCCTGTATCGAATTCCCAGGAAAATCGTCCCCATAATCACAACCATTAATGGATTGGTAAAGGTTAAAATTGATGACTCTCCAGCAGTAATTGTACGTAAACTCAAGAAAATACAGCCCATGACCCCTGCAGTCTGCATTAAACCAATCGTGAAAATCCTTCCCCAGTCAGCCAGCTTATCCGGCCTAACTCTTTTTCTGACAACCACCGCCATCAACAAACCGGCGATCGAGAATCTTAAACCAACCAATAACAATGGAGATACATAGTTCAAACCAATCTTACCTACAGTAAAAGAAGAGCCCATAAGAAAAGTGGTGACGACAACGAGCGCAAAGAACATCAATGGATGAAGTTTTTGGTTTTCCACAACGGCCCCTCCCTTTTACAGGAATATATTCTGCTTTAAAGCCTAGATTTCCTTAATGATTCTTCCATGAAAAAGCTTAAAGAATTTCTTTAAACCTGCATGAGTTTACCTGCTTCATAAGTTCGCGTGAGTATTCAAAGAGCCTTGTTAGACCGCATCTAAGAAATCAATAACTAATACATCAGCTTTTCTTCTATTCTATATGACATAATTTCTTTAACTTTTGCACTCTTTCCGGCACTCGTAAAGCTATAGACATCACAGAACGATAGAGTGGATTGATCCTCAAATACGAAGAAACCATTTACCGCACCACTTGAACCATGTGTGATGATGTTTTGGATATGAAGCTGAATAATTGCTTTGCTAGTATTTTTATTTAAAGCTTCCTTTAAGTCCTCTTTTCCAAAAAAACTCTTATGGCCAGCAATCTGCCACCGAATATCATCTGCCAAATTTTCACTCATGCCAGTATAATCTCGCATCGCCAGAGCAACCGTAAGTTCCTTTAATAACACCTTTTTAGGTGCATTACCACAATCTTTTAGGCAATCAACCTTAAGACTTTGAGGTTTTTCCACGTTCATCTCTCCCTCACAATGTGCTTCTAATTCAAATAGAGCTTCATCTATTGCCACACTGAAATATAGATCCTTAAAAGTGGTTACACAAATGCACATTCATTTTTTACTCAAGTGAAGTGAATCTCAAGGCTAGATTGCACATCTGCAAACCAGCGCAATGTTCTATTGTGATGGTTGATGATTTGCTGTGCTGTTAATTCATCATTAGGCCATGTGCTATGTAAATCGGAAACCAAAGTAAGCTTATATTTCTTACTGAATGCGCTCCTGCATGTTGTATCTACACAAACTTCCGTTTGAATGCCAACTAGATAGAGGTGCTCAATCCCACTTTCTTTCAACTCTTGTTCAAGACTTGTTTTTAAAAAGGAGTCCGGTGTGTCTTTTTGAATAATTATATCTCCCTCTTCTGGGGAAATTTCTGAATGGATTTCCCAGCCATATGTACCGTTTTCCAATGGGTATCCAGGCGTTTCATTATGTTGGATATACACTACTGGTATTTTGGCAGAACGGGCTTGTGTTATTAGCGCTTTGATTCCTTTAAGAAGCTCACCTCCATTGAAAACCGATTCTCCTTCCAGAAACATCCCGTTTTGAACGTCGATGATTACTAATGCTTGGTTACCCATTCTCATTCCCCCAGTATTTTCTTCAGCTTCTTCACGGCGTTTTCACTGACAACACCTTGAAAATGATTCAATAGGTATTCCCTAGCCTTATCCTTTTCCACAGCGATCGTTTCGATTTTATTTCTGCTTGCCCAAGAATCGAATGTTTCAAAGGCCGTGCTGCTCCAGCCATTCTTTGCGCCTTCCGCATTCATTTTTTCCTTGATTCCTGAAATGACAATATCCATCATTCCCTGCAATTCCAATAAAGCATTGTCAAATATCTTTTTATGTTCTTTATCCCTTAATCCCGCCAGAGTCCTCAACTCTCTTGTATCTATGACCCCTTCTTCACTAATGATTCGATATAGAGTCAAAGCTTCTCTCGATACATTTCCTTTTTGGTACCGTTCTTCAACTGTTTCATAACTGCCAAGGACAGCCTTAAAATATGGCAGTAGATCACGCGAAATTAGAACGGACTTTTTCTTAATGAACTTTCCATAGCCTGCGACACCTTCAACAGCAAATCTTGTCCGCCAAATCCACGGGTCATATTCTGTATCTGAATGCCAGGTCTCAGGAGCAGTAATGGTATTTAGCGCCGGAAATTCTTTTACCAATGGAGCCAACGGGAGAAAGCCAACCTGTTCTATAACCTGAACTGCTTCTTCATATGTTTTTATACTGTAATTCTTCAATTCATACAGCTCCTTCAAAAAACTAAACTACATTGTAATTCGATAACCTGGCCTAAATCCCCTTTCCGTAAATAGAAAAACGGTACTTCAACAGAAGCACCGCTAAAAATTCATCTTGTTTTTTCAACAAGCTCGCCATTTTCAATCGTGATCAGCTTTTTCGCCATATTTACAAACAACCCATTTTCAACCACCCCAGGTATCATATTTAACTGCTTTTCCATTTCCTTAGGTGATTCAATCTGCTTAAAATCACAATCGAGAATATAATTTCCATTGTCTGTGATGAATGGCTGGTTCCCACTTAGCCTCAATTTCGGTTCACAGCCAAGCTCGGCGATTTTCCTGTACGATATTTCGGCTCCAAACTTTACAATTTCAACCGGTAACGGGAAGGCTCCTAATTTCTCAGCCCCTTTGGATGAATCTGCTATAACAATGAACGTAGATGCAGCATTAGCGATGATTTTCTCTCTAAGCAGTGCTCCTCCCCCGCCTTTAATCAAGTTTAAATCAACGTCAAATTCATCCGCACCATCAATCCCCACATCAATTTGTTTTACATCTTTAAAATCCACCAGAGTGATTCCTTGCTCCACAGCTAGGGAGGCGGTTTGCTCAGAAGTCGGAATCCCAGTGATGTTTAGACCAGCTCTCACTAACTCCCCCAGTTTTTTGATTGTATAATAAGCGGTCGATCCTGTTCCCAATCCAACCACCATTCCATCTTTTATGTATTCAGCAGCCCTAACGCCGACTAATTCTTTCTCATTCATCCTAGCACCTCCGCTCCTTCGGACATAGCTTAGCTTACACTATTAGAAGTTATGTAATGATTTTAGGATTGGGATAAACTTATTTTAGTATTGTTCAACCTTCACAAATAAATCACCTTATTCATTGGTCTCTATAAGGCCCAACTTTTTATAAAGTGTGGTTACTTCTTTTCTATATTCATCTTTACTCTCCAATTTTATAATCTTACATTCTAATAGAGTTCCCTTTCTCCGCAACAGCCCATTTTCCCTTTACCACTTTTGCTTCCTTCAACAACCAGAACAATGTAATAGAATAAACAATGACAAGTGAAAAAGGAATGAGTAAATAAGCTTGATCCATCAAGCCGAAACCGATCAGTGAAGCAGCCACAACAGTGGCGACTGTTTGGAAAATATAGGCCTTGCTCTTGTAAATAGCCACATAGGGAAGGAAATGAGCCCCCGTTAAAACACCGATAATGAAGGGAATCCAATCCGGCTGCTGGTATGCAACAAGAACGATAATAGGTGCGAAAAAAATTTGGATTCCACCGACTAACCCGCCAATCGTTGAAAGGGGATTGTGTGTGGCGAGAAAATTGACATGAATGACCTTTGAAACCAAAATCCCAAGAGGCAAGACCAGACCTATGCCGAATAAATAAACCCAGACCATGATTTGTTGCGGTACAAGCAATCCTCCAACTCCCATCATCAGCCAGAAAATAACCCCTGCTATAAACATGGGATATCCTTTACCAGCTTCCGCTGATAGTTCCATCCTAAGCTCTTCAAAATTCAAATGAGAAACACTCTGCTTCATACCAAATAGCCCCCTATTAGGATTATGTCTTTAATTACTATACTAAATATAGTTTACAGAATGTTCATTTAAAAGGATTATTTTCCTTTTTATTCAATTACTTCTACAGCCACTACATCCCCAAATGCAATTGACACAGCACAACCATCTACAACTATCATCCTTACCTCCTTCCGAATTGAATCGAGATAATGGACATATCCTTTTTCTTCATATGTAAATCCATCATCCCACTTTGTTATTTTCACAGGATATGTATATTCCATGGCGTAGCAAATCCGATTCTCCATCTCCTGGATTTCGTATTCATCAAGCAACGGCTTCGGCTGCCGCAACTCATCCCTGGTTAGCTCTCTCAATAAGGCTCTATGCTCTGGCATAAAATGAGCAGGCATAAATTTCAGCTTTCCTCGATCACGTATTCTCATGCTGACCATCCTTTCGGGAGTGTTTAAAGCTATTATATCCCGAACAAACGTTCGTAAACTATACAAAATTTATTTATATTAAAAAAAACTGGCCAAAGCCAGTCTATACAATCACTTCATGGTATTTGAAATAAGTCGAGAGTTTGGAATCCACATGATCCTTCCATCCCTCTAATGGCACATTCAACTTCTTCAAAATTTTATAGGCATTAACCCATGCGCTCATTTCTGTCGTAATACGATAAGACCAGTCATTCAGCCATTTTTCATAGTCGAGTTCGCCATTGACAAAATCAATACAATGGCCAATCTCGTGAGCAAAAGCATATACATTTTCCAGTGTAGTCGATAATGGAATCGTTATGGACATGTTAGGATTAAAATTGATTTTCTTCTTAGAATCATAAATCACTTTGCAGTTCAACTTCTCCGCCTCTTCTACTAAAAGTAAAAAAGTGCCATACGTAACCATACATTTTCCCCTTTTATCTTTATAGTTTTTCTCTCTATTATATCGGTTATTTTAAAAATATATACACTTATTCAAAATATTCAGAAATAAACTATTTGCAGATAGGACATCTTTTGCTGGCATATTATGATAAAAGGGACTTAAAGTTGGAGGATGATTATATATGAAAATACATGTCGTAAGACCGGGAGACACTTTATGGGGCATTTCACAAGGCTATCAAACTGCCATAAACCAAATTATTTTAGTGAATGAAATGGATAACCCCAATGTTTTAGTGGTTGGACAGTCACTTGTAATCCCGGAAACTAAGCGGGAATATGTCGTCGGGCAGGGTGACAGCTTATGGGCGATTGCCTCCCGGTACGGGGTGACAGTTCAGGAGCTCGCAAGCTATAACAATATCTCGGACCCTTCGCTGATTTTTGTCGGCCAAATGCTGCAGATGCCATATATACTACATTCCATCAAGTCTGGCGAAACCATGTGGGCGATTGCCCAGCAATATGGGGTGACTGTGAACCAAATAGCAACGGCCAATAATATTTCTAATCCTGCAGTCATTTATCCTGGCGGCATTTTGAGGATTCCAGCACCTGCAAAGCCTGTCATTGAAGTGAATGCCTATATAACGAGGATGGATGATACAGGCAGAAGAAATGTTCTGTCACGTGGACACCTTTTCACCTACCTTGCTCCGTTTTCCTATAAGATGGGTGAAGATGGGTCACTCCTGAATCTACAGGATACAAATGTCCTTCAAGCGGCAAATATGACCAACACGTCACCATTGTTGACAATTACTAATGAAGCTGATGGCTCGTTCAGTTCAGACCGGGCAGCCGCCATCCTGCGGAATCCAGCCGTCCAGGATACATTGTTGAACAACATCCTGGCTAAAATGAACGAAAAAGGCTATACCGGATTGAATATCGATTTTGAATACGTCTATCCGGAGGACCGTGAAAACTATAATAACTTTTTAAGAAAATCCGTTGCCCGGTTGCATCCTCAAGGCTATACGGTCTCGACTGCACTGGCTCCAAAACAAAGAGCCGATCAGGAGGGACTGTTGTATGAAGCTCACGACTACGATGCGCACGGGGAAATTGTTGATTTTGTCGTAATCATGACATATGAATGGGGCTGGTCTGGAGGAAGGCCTTGGGCAATCGCGCCGATCAATGAAGTAAGGAAAGTGCTGGACTATGCCGTGACAGCCATTCCCCGTGATAAAATCCTCATGGGTGTGCCTTTATACGGAAGGGACTGGCGAATCCCATGGGTGCAAGGAACCTATGCTCGAACTGTAAGCCCAAAAGGAGCAGTAGAGCTTGCCGCGCAACAGGGCGTCAATATCCAATATAATGACACATACCAATCTCCATTTTTCCGCTACACCGATGCAGACGGACAGCAGCATGAAGTCTGGTTCGAAGACGCACGAAGTGTCCAGGCAAAGTACGATACAGTAAAAAATTATGGATTGCGTGGAGTCAGTTTCTGGACCCTCGGGCCATCGTTCCCGCAGTACTGGCCTGTGCTGCAAAATAATTTTAGAGTTAAGAAGTTATAGGTACAGAAAATCCTGCGATTAATTGAGTCGCAGGATTTTTAAATGCCATCAAATATAGACCTTGCGAGGAACCTGAACAAATAAAAAACCAGCCGGAACGGTAGAATGATCAATTCCGGAATCCAAAATAAGACATCAAAAACGAAGTCCCAAAAAGTATAGCTGCCCTCATGCTTCTTTTTCTTCCTTTTTTCTGACCTCTTTTCTACAAACATCTCCGGTTCCTCCTATTTATTGTTGCACTCTTCGCAAATAATCTTACCTTGATACTGGATAAAGGCTTTAATCTCCGTCATCCCCTTCGTTTCCGGGTACTTCATTTTCACAAAAATCTCTTCATTGGGTTGAATTTCTTTCTTGCATATCGAGCACTGTGGCGTGATTTTGAACATGACCCTTCACCTCGGTATTAAATACGTATTTTTAGCAAGAAAGTTTCACAAAATTGAAATCAGCTGGCAAGCTAACAGGTATTAGTTTCATTGCTACTGGTATTATATCTTCAACAACTGGTATTATATTTCTTCCAACTGGTATTAAATCCGGAACAACTGGAATTATTTTTCTTCCAGCTGGTATTAAATCCATGACAATTGAAAAAAACTTACATTCCCATTATTTTTTTTACCATCAAAAAACCTTTCAACATAAAAGTACTCCAACCGTTTATTTTCTCTTTAAGAGCAGAATCAACTTCTAGAATCGTCAAAACCCTGACCAAAATTGGCCAGGGTCCTGTCATTTTAATATATATCCTGCCTAATAAACACAGCAAACGAAACGATCAACGCGGCCAGTCCCCATACAGTCAAGACAACGAGTGAAAATCCGAGTGTCATTCCTTCAATGGGTGGTGCCTGGCCGGACAGGTAGCCTGTCAGATTTAGATTGATCATGAACAAGTATTTTGCTTGCTCCCAGGAGGAGACCATATTGCTGAGGATGGCTCCGGAAATCAGCGCAGCTAGCATGACGCCCATTCCTGCTGGTGTATTGCGTATTAGAACTGAAAGCATGAATGTGATGGTTCCGACAATCAGTGCCACAAACCACACTAGGCTGAATTCCATCAACAGATACTGCCACTGGGGAATCATCTGGACTGCATTCGTATTAAGTTCATTTCCTTCGACATTGAATCCCGTTATAACAGGAGCGCCCCAGCCTTGATAGCCAAAAATCAGCCCGGATATCAAATACGACAGCACTCCAAACAACATGACAATGATCGATACGGATAAAATCAGAGTGATGTATTTGCTCATCAGGATTTTCCAGCGCTTCACCGGCCTTGTCAGCAATAATTTTACCGTCCCGGCACTTCGTTCTGAAGACACAATGTCGGCTGCCACCACCATGATCATCAATGGCAGGAACAAATTGATCGAATGCTCCGCGAAAACACGTACAAAACTAGGTGCACCCGGTTCCATCGGATTCACATTGTTATCAAGGTAATATTGCTGCTGCTGGATTCTAAGCTGAAGCTCGCTTTTCCACTCATCGGAAATACCGCTGCTCGTGATCCGATTTTGTGTATCGATGATTTGCTGCTGCAATGTCGTCCGCCAATCAACATCCCCAAAACGCTCAAGCCTTCTTTCTATTTCCCTGTATTGAGAGTATGTAAAAAGCGCCACAAGCACCGCGATGATCCCAGCCACTATAAGGATTCTTTTTTTGCGGACGATTTTCAGCATTTCATTCCTGACCAGGTTAATCAATCGATTCACCTCCAGTCAGTTCAAGGAAAAGATCTTCGAGTGCAGGCAATTTCCTATTCATTTCATTCACCTGGACACCCTTTTCCACCAGCATCCTATTCCAAATAGCACTTTCATTTTCTACATAAGGAGTAACCAAAGCTCCGTCTCCCCCATCCGAAACCGTCGTCACTCCACCCAGAATCTCTTTCGCAGTGTCACGCGGTTCTGCATGCCAGATGACCTTTTCCTGGAGTGCCAACAGATTTTCAACATAGTCCACTTTGATGACTGATCCTTTTGAAATGATCGCGACCCGATCACACATCAGCTGGATTTCGCTCAGCAGATGGCTTGATACCAGGACAGTCAATCCTTCTTCTTCAGCAAGATAACGGATAAAATTCCGCATCTCCCTGATTCCCATTGGATCCAATCCATTTGTAGGTTCATCCAGAATCAAGACTTTTGGTTTCCCCAGTAAAGCCTGAGCAATCCCAAGACGCTGACGCATTCCAAGGGAATACGTACTAACACGATCATGAATACGTTCCTCTAATCGCACGAGTTCCACCACATATTTCATATGCGCCCGGTCAACTTCAGGCAGCATCCTTGCAAAGTGTTCAAGATTCTCCCAGCCAGTCAGATAGGAATACAACTCTGGATTTTCAACGATACAACCCATTTGTGACATCGCTTTCGTAAAATCCTTCCTGACATTGTAACCGCCGATTTCGATTGTTCCTGCACTTGGTTTGATCAGGCCGACCAGCATCCTGATTGTCGTTGTTTTACCTGCTCCGTTCGGACCAAGAAAGCCAAAAACTTCGCCTCTTTTCAAATCAAAATCGATGCCTTTGATGATCTCTTTTTTGCCAATCGTCTTTTTAAGCCCTTTTACAGACAGCGTAATCTCACTCATCCTTCTCCCCCCTTACCATGTAATCAATGAAGCGACCCGTTCCGCGATCAGCCTGTAGCCTTCAGCGTTAGGGTGGAATTTATCTGTATACAAATAATCGTTGACACTTAGCTGGAATAAGTCGAACGTCGGCACATAAACCGCCTTTTCATTCTGGTCAAGCAGCTGATTCGCTTCATAATTCCAATCACGGACGATTTTAGTTGTCAGCTCGGAATCATTTAAGTCAATGAACGGATTATACAGGCCAATATGAAAAACAACCGCCGTATCATTCATAGTCCGCACTTCTTTTAAAATAGCTTCAAGGTTTTTTAAATAACTATCCTTTGCCTGAGCTATTTGCTGTTCATCCATTTTCAAGAATGTTTGTCCGCTCTGGAACAAATCATTGCCGCCAATCGTAATCAAGATGTAGTCAGCACTCTGGATCTTCCTCTGGATTTCCCCTTGCTTCAACTGATCCAACAGCTGATTCGAGCGGTATCCTTTAACCCCGAAGTTATGTATTGTGATTTTTTCTTTAGACTTCTCTTCAAGCTCATCAACCAGATAGCCGATATAGCCTTTTCCTGTATCATCCCCGGTTCCGCGAGTCAGCGAATCACCAAGAGCCACAACCACCTTGCCTTCTTTATCCTTATCTACTTCTACTGGCTCTTTCTCTTCAATTGCTCCAGATGTTCCTTTGCTGAAAAATTGATTTTGAATTGTCCATCCAAGACCAGATAGCATCAATATCAATGAAAGCACTGAAAATACCAGTGTTAATCTAACCGAATACTTTTTCACCTGACCACCCTCGTTCCACTAATTGGTAAGCTTTATTTTATAATAATTTCGAAGGGAATAAAAATGATAATACTGTGGCGATGTGCTGAATGTTGACTTTTGCCGCATTATACGCAAAAAAGCGCGCAGCTTTATATGCTGTACGCGCTTTTAGATAGCAAATGCATGTTTGCCGATTGTTTTAACGACATCTCTAGTGAAGATCCACTGGCTTGTCGCAGTCTCTGGATTATAGAAATAAAGACAATCAATTTTATTTTCATTTTCAAGGGCATCTTCAACTGCTTTGATTGCTTCTTCACCTGCCGGTTTATTGATCGCACCATTCTGGACCGGCTGGAATGCATTTCTTTGATAAATGACTTCTTTTACTGTATCAGGAAATTGTTCGTGCTCTACACGGTTCAGCACGACTTCGGCAACTGCAACTTTGCCTTCATAAGGCTCACCTTTTGCTTCCGCATGGACCAGGCGGGCAAGAAGCTTTACTTCTTCTTCTTTAATGAAGCGTTTGTCGGTAACTGAAGATTCCTTCGTATCAACATCCACTTTCTTAGTTTTCAATGTTTCCGCATCCTGATTGCTCTTCGTCGTTTCAGCATAAACTGTATATGAACCAATCACTAAAGTAAGTATGGCAACTAACATAATAATTTTTTTCATTGTAAACCTCCTGTTTTTGTTTATTAGACTGAACAGGCCCTATATTAGGCTAACAGGTTTACAATCTTATCACACTAGTTAATGACTGGGTTAATTTTAAACTTCATACCAACAAGGGTAAAAACTGTATTTATTATTACGAAATAAGGGTTAATCGTAACCTTTGTTACAAATTTAACATCAAATGTATCTCTTTTTATAAAGCAAAAATCAATTTCTTATCGAAAAAAGCTCACTCAAATTTCTAAGTGTGTGGATTCTTGCTGTCAGAATAAATAAGTCAGACTGATTATGCTCCACATAATCTTCAATGATTCGCATACCTTTCCGATACCGCTCTACAAGCAATAATGTATATTGTTCATCCCACTCAAACATATTGATTCTCTCAAGCTCATCAGCAAGCTGATTAAACTTATACTCCTCCACCCACATCTTGACTTGATACAGCTTATCATGGTTCAAAATTAATCCAGACTTACTTTTATAACATTTCTGGACGAAATCCGCAAAACCCTTGATATTTTCCGCCAGCAGGTTGGCTTTTTGCATATCGGCATTCACTCTCACCAACTCCTTCTCTACACAAATATGTTTCAGTGAGGAATTTTAAGACTTCAAAACAATATTTGGATATTTATGTTAAAATAAAGAAAACCACTAGGGGTCTTTCATTATGAAATTAGACTTTCACAAGAGAAAAATCCAACAGAAATACCGTGAAGAAGTTGGCAGGAAAGCTGAAAAAGATCGTTATTCATTATTGATCAATATAATTTCTCTTGTAGTTATCGTGATTTTTATTTTAAATCTGTACATTGACTGGTTATAAACGAAAGGAGAAATAAAATATGCTTTGGTTAGCATTGTTTTCCCCGTTAATTGTATTGATTCCTCTTGTTGTATATATGGATAGAAAAAAAGGTACAGGTGACCCAAAACTTGATTCTGAAAATCACCGAATTGAACAGGATCAGGCCATGCACGACAAGTCTTTCATTTTTCCGGGCGGAAATGGCCCATCTGATAGCCAATAAGTTTTGAGCAAGCAAAAAAGCATCGTAATCGATGCTTTTTCAGTCTATATATTCAGCCATTTTCTTAAGCAAGGCATCAGAATTCTCTGACGTTACAAAATCGCCATTGACCATTGCATATGGAGACATCCTGCATTCCTTGCACCTGCTCTGGCATTCAAATTCCTTATACTCTACATTTTTCCGGCTTAAGAATTCATTGTAGTCAGGATAATTCTCTTCCTGTAAAAACTGTTCCAAATTCCGCTGGCAGAATTCAATTTTTGCTTTCTTTTGTTTGGAAAAAAGCTTTTGGAACATATTCATTTATGAAACTTCCTTTACTGAAAAAGTCCGCTCTAAAAAGCGATCTAAAACCATGTTGCCAAAAGGAATGAACGCAACTGCAAACGCACTGACGGCCCATAAAAACGACCATCTGACCTTAGATGTCGTATATATAATCATAAGCACATATAGAACAAATAAGAAACCGTGCAAGGAACCTACGAGCCGAACAGCCTCGGGAAAACCAGCCCAATATTTAAGCGGCATCGCGATGAACACAAGCACCAACAAGGATCCACCTTCAAGCAAACCCATCATACGAAACCGGCTGATAGCTGTATTTTGCATACTTAACACCTACTTCCTAACCAAGAAATTATAACATTTTTTACGAGTGACTAAAAATACTAAATTCTAGGACGTAGCCAGCCGACTATAATAGAAAGCGGTGAATTAATATGATTGTCCATGAACGTGAACATGAATTTGTCATGGTGGCTCAGCATGACCATGCCAAGGTTTCACGGGATGCTGCAGAATGTTGGAGAGATGAATATTTTCTCGGAATAGACAAGAAAGATTCAGTTGTACTTGCTGTACGGGAACACGACAGGTGCTGGATTGAACCAGACGAGGAACCTTTATGGAATAAACAAACTCAGCAGCCCTACTCCTTTATGGATTACCCAGGAAGCCCGAAGCTAGCCTTTTATACAAAAGGAATCGAAGAAATCGTCCAAATGGATCCATACGCCGGCCTGCTCTGCAGCCTTCACTACGCTTCATTCCTGAAGGATGCAACAAGCACGATCGGGAAGAATTTTTGGGTCGCGGAAAAACAAAGACAGCAGAAGCTGCTGAAGGAATTAGGAATCGAAAAAGACGAGTTGTTGTCCTTCCATTTAAATCTATTAAAATTCTGCGACAATCTATCATTGTATATTTGTCTGAATGATCCAGGAACACCAAAATCGCAAGAGCATTATTTTTACCGAGAAGGCTTTCCACAGAAATTTTCGTTCGCTAATGACCAAACCATCCATGCAGAGTGGCTTGATCTACAAACAGTTTCTCTTTCAGTTTCACCCTTCATAAATAAACTCCTTGTCAGACTACCATATAAAGCTGTTGATAAGGAACTCATCAAAGAAATTGGATTGGCTGCAGCTTATCAAGATAGTCCAGTTTGTTGGAGAGAAGTTACATTTGTCTAAACATCCGCCCGGAGAACATCACCGTGCGGTTTTTTTATTACATCACCAAATCCATCTGTCAGCAGATTTTTAAACAAATGTAATCAAATCACACACTAAATGAAATCTAACTATGGGATAATGACTACTTCACTATAAAGATGGAATAGGTTTTGGTGGTGGTAAAATGGCAGTAAGAAGAAGAAAAGTGAGATGGCCAAGAGTATTTGTGGCCCTGATGGTAATTGGGATCTTTGTGGTTGGTCTGGTTACCATATTTCAGTACATAGAAGGAACTTATAAAGCAATAAATCAACCATTTAAAAAAGCAGAAGCAGATACGTTTCAAGGAGAGAAGGATACTACAGAGGAAGTGAATGTTCTGTTACTGGGGAGCGACTCACGCGGGGAACAAGGAGCACGAACGGATACAATAATGGTTGCACATTACAACCCTCAATCTAACAATGTAAAACTAGTTTCATTTATGCGGGATATGTACGTCTCCATCCCTGATCACGGAAAGCAAAAATTAAATGCGGCATACTCCATTGGTGGAACCGAATTACTGAGGAAAACGATAAAGTTGAATTTCGGGTTAGACATCCATCATTATGCCATCGTTGATTTTAAAGGCTTCGAAAAAGCAGTCGACATTCTTGTTCCCGAAGGCATAGAAGTAGACATACCTTATGAAATGTCCGATGGAATAGGTATGACTTTGGAAAAAGGAACCCACAAGCTGCATGGAAAGGAACTACTAGGATACGTCCGCTTCCGCCAGGACCGGTTAAGCGATTTCGGACGAGTCCAGCGACAGCAAGAAGTGATTTCCAAATTAAAAGACGAAGCCGTAAGTCTTAACAGCGTCACCAAGCTACCAGAAATGCTGGATCTTTTACATACTCACATTGATACGAATATCGACTCCCCTACCCTTTTAGCCATCGGAAAAGACGTATTGACTAATCAAGGCGGAGAAATGCAAACCATACGGATTCCGGAAGATGGCAGCTTTAAGAATGAATCTTATGAAGGGATTGGTGAGGTGTTGGAAGTGGATTTGGATCAGAATATGGATGCTCTTGAAGATTTTTTGGAAAGTGATTTAAATTAGTTTTCCATTGAAAAATGCCTTGCTCCGTGGCGGGAGCAAGGCATTTAATTAGTCTATTAAATCCAAAGTCTAAAACAAAACCTATTTAAATGATACAACCCTAACATTGCATTTCCACTAATCCATTTTTTTAATTTCTTTCACTTTGGCTCTTCCTGGCTTTGACCCGATTATACTGCCGTCTATCGTTGCTCGGATTTTATCACCAAGTTGGAACTCTTCAATAGAAACTCCTTCTAGTTCGGTAAAATCAAATATAAATGAATTCATGTCCATCTGCTTTATTTCATCTTTCATCCATTCATATTCAAGCTTGTTTAATTCTTCCACTATTAACAGAGTGTTGTTTTTCCGTTCGAGCACATAGCCTTGAACGATTACTTCTGGTTTTTCCGGTTGTATCTTCTCAGATTCCTCAATGATGTACTTTGCAATCTTTGTAAACTTCACTCCGTCCGGGCTCTCGTCACAATCCTTCCAGTTAATTTCCTTGTTTGCTCCATTGATATACACCTTTAAATTGTACTCAATGGCGTTAGGTCGATCACATCGTGCACCGATCTCTTTTTCATCCAAATAATTTGCAAATACTAGCCTTTTATACAGCTCTTGCTTCACATTTTCCGTCATATAAAACGGTTCAGTCTTACCATTTTCTTTTTTGATCTCTCCGGATTTCGTATTGATTTCGCTCTCTAAGTTCTCTCCATACTTTAGTTCGATTTCAAACAGATCCTGTTGACTCATGTTGTATTCAATTTTTAAAATCTCATCCATCTCGTATGGCAAATCCTTGCAATCGGTGGCTATGTAAGAGGTATTCGTAGGATTCACTTCTTCAATCAATTGGCCACATCGAATCGTTCGTATTTCTCCACTACCATATGCATCACGGGAAGAATCATTCTTCACCTCAAGAGATTCGCCATCGTATTTCAAATCCTTTACAATTGGATCCCCTTCAATCGTGTAGAAGACGATACGTAAATCAGATTGCACACCACTCTTCATATCTTCATAGAAACGCTGCATCCTTTCTATCCCTTCAATGCCTCCGTGTGTATTCAAAACATCAACATCATCCACACCTTTTACATTAGGTTTACCTGGTGATCGAGATTCTCCATTGCCATTTTCGGTAACTTGCGTATTACAGGAAGCTAGCAAAAGCATTAAAATAAAATAATAAAGCAATTTTATCATGCTTTTCATTTGACCCTCACATCCATTCAATAATTTCGCCTACTTTGGAAAAAAAAATCGCATCCTTTAATAAATAGACGTATGTATGGAGAAAACGTCACAATATTGGTTTACAGTAATCACGATTCGTATTTCTATGTCTTACTTGAAAGAACTACTTATGCAAACAAATAAATTTCATCTTCTCTGACTACCCCATTTATACAGACTATACAAACAGCTCAAAAAAATAATTTAAATATTCATTATTTTCTTAATTGTGTTAAATTATATATATCAATTGGTTAGGGGGTAAACCATGAAAAGAAATAAGTTAGTTGTTGTAGGAGTAGGCCATGTTGGTTCTTATGTTCTGGCAGATGCCATGAAATTAGGACTTTTTGCAGAAATAGCTGTCATTGATACAGATAAAGATGTTGCTTACGGCGAAGCTCTTGATCAAGAACATGCAACCGCTCTAACATATATGTCAAATACAACGGTACATGCTGGAGATTATTCCGAATGTATGGATGCAGATGTGATTATCTGTGCTGCTGGTCCCAGCATGATAAAAAGTGATGAAGATGCGATGCCGGACAGGGCACAATTAGCTGTAGTCAATTCTGAGGTAATTCGTGAAGTTATGACTGGAATTACTAAATATACGAAAGATGCAATCATTATTCTAATAACAAATCCGTTAGATACCATGGTGTACATAGCAGAAAATGAATTCGACTATCCGAAGGGACGCATATTCGGAACAGGAACTATGCTCGATTCTGCACGACTTCGTAAAATAATTGCTTCTAATTATGACATTGATCCAAAAAGTGTAACAGGTTATATGATGGGCGAACACGGGCATACAGCTTTCCCAGTATTAAGCCGCTTAAGTTTGCAAGGATTTGGTGAAAAAGAATTGGACAAAGTTCTTCAAGGGAAAGAACCATTAAGTCGGGACGGTTTGAAAAAACAAGTTGTAAAGGCAGCCTTTGATGTTTTAAATGGAAAAGGGTGGACAAACGCAGGTGTTGCCCAAGCTGCTATTACACTAGCAAAGGCGGTTATGCTGGATGAACGCAGTGTTTATCCGGTATCCACAACATTACACGGACAATATGGATATGATAGAGATGTTGCATTAAGTATGCCATGTATCATCGGGAGAAATGGCGTAGAAAAACAATTAGAAATTGCTCTCGACCCCCAAGAACTTGAATGGCTGCATCAATCAGCGGAATATATTAAAGAAACGATGAGAGTTGCAAAGACAGGCAGAAATCAAAATTCTAAAATTCAAGGTTGAAGATTACACTTTAGACGAACAAGAGTTGTATTGTTCGTCTTTTTATTTTAATTCGTTTTTCCCTCGGCATGGCAACAATAAAAAAAGAAGCTTCCCTTTAGGTTGCTCACCTTATGAGAAGCTTCAGGTAAAATACATGAAATCAACTAATCAAGAAACATCCAAAGTGATATTCCAAGCTGTTTTGAAGTTTGATAGCATCTGCATTAAAGAGCCTGATCATCAACTGTATTCAAATATGCTTCAATCTCATCAATCACAGATTTCACACATCCATCTTCAAATGGAGAAATTAAGTTCGCTTCTTTGACAAGCTCTGTGAATGATTGGCTTCCACCTTGCTTACATAGGTGCAGGTAATCTTTCCACGCATCCTCTGTATTTTCCTGCGTACGTTTCCAGAATTGCAACGCACAAATTTGAGCTAGTGTGTAATCAATATAGTAGAAAGGAACCTTGTAAATATGTCCCTGCTGCTGCCAGAAACCACCGTTTTCTAGGAAGTCATTCCCTTCATAATCGCGGTGTGGCAGATACTTCTTCTCGATTTCTCTCCAAGCTAGCTTGCGCTCAGTTGGAGTTGCTTCCGGGTTGGCATACACAAAATGCTGGAATTCATCGACTGCTACACCATAAGGAATGAACAAGACCGCTTCACTTAAATGAGAGAACTTGTACTTATCCGTATCTTCCTCGAAGAAAAGATCCATCCAAGGCCAAGCAAAGAATTCCATACTCATCGAGTGGATTTCACACGCTTCTAGTGTAGGGAACCCGTACTCAGGTACTTCAAACACACGACTTTCAAATACTTGGAACGCATGTCCTACTTCATGCTTTAATACACGAACATCGCCTTTTGTTCCATTAAAGTTTGCGAAAATGTATGGTGACTTATGTTTACTAATATAGGTGCAGTATCCACCACCAGCCTTACCTGCTTTACTTAATAGGTCCATTAGGTTGTTTTCTACCATATAAGTGTAAAACTCATTCGTTTCAGGAGACATTTCCTCGTACATTTTCTTCGCTTGATCGACAATCCACTCCGCATCTCCTTTAGGATCAGGATTTCCTGTCTTAAAGCTGAAGCTGTCATCGTAATATTTAAACGTTTCAACACCAATACGTTCCTGCTGCCTTTGTTTTAGCTTCGTAGCTAAAGGAACGATGTACTCCTTCACCTGGTCACGGAACTTTGCTACCATTTCAGCATCATAATCAGTGCGAGAAAGCCGAGCATATGCTAACTCTGTAAAAGAAGAGAATCCTAGCTTCTTAGCAATACTAGTACGTATTTTTACTAGCTTATCGTATAAATCATCTAATTGATCCGCATGCTCAACGAAAAAGTTGTACTTCGCTTCATTGGATTCCTTCCTAATGGTACGGTCAGGAGATTGTTGATAAGGAACTAACTGAGCAAGATTTTTTACATCTCCATCAAACGGGATTTTAGCTGAAGCAAGTAAATCAACATACTCACTAACTAGTTTGTTTTCTTCCTGCATGTCTTTCAACACATCAGGAGAGAACGTCTTTAATTGACTGTCAGCTAATAAGAATAGCTGTTTGCCCCACTTTTCTTCTAACTGAGAGCGGAATTTAGAACCTGTAAGTGCCTCGTAATATTTTGTGATAAGACCCTTGTAGGCTGGTCCCACTTCATTGAAAAAATCCTTCTCTTTCTTATAGAACTCATCCGTAGTATCAATCGTCTGACGGACTTGAACAATCTGCCTCATGCTTTCAAACTCAGAGCGCAACTCATTGATCTCTTTCATTACCCGGTCCTGAACCTCAAAAGACTCAGCAGATTCGAACCTCTCTAGCAATTGAATAAAGTTCCCCTCCACCTCTTCAATATTTGGTCTTGTATATGGATAATCGTTAAACTGCATGGGAAAGAATCCTCCTTATGTAGTGAAAAATTTCGTGTAAAGAAACTATTTCGACAAAGTGGGACAATCTCCTTTTAATTTCAGGAAAAAGATTCGTTATTCGAAATATAAATTTTAAATGTGGTTCTAAAGGAGACTTTCAATTCTCATTTCTAATTAGAAAATCTTAATCTAAATCTTTTTCTGATTAGATTGTTCCTTTGCTAATTGAATCCCTGAGGTAAAAAACTTTAGTGAGTGACCTGTCCCCACCCAGTAAATATACTATCTAGACACACAAAAAAACGCCCAGCATTCTGAGCGTTACTAAGTTATGTATTTTTGCGGGGATTTTAATATATTACCGAAACCGCCAATAACCATCCAGCATTTCAAAGAAGTGACTTTTATTGGTAACGATCAGGTTCACTAAAAAAGGAGTCTCCCCTTTATCTTTTAATACTTTAGCAGCCGGGCCATCTCCAATTGGTGTAAAAAACAATAAATTAGTTCCGTCCAATTTTAAACTTCTGCAACGGGCATTGAGTTCCGTATCAATATATTCTTCCCCCGGTTTAAGGCCAAACAATTTACTCCAAATTTCTAGTGTTTTATCCAAATTATCTACGACAAATCCAACACTTTCTAATTTTGGCTGGCCAAATATGTGTGATCTTATGACTCTTTGTTCCTCTAATTCCGAATACCTTTCTTCATCTGATTTTTCCCATTGTATAAAGAACGGTAAAGAAATCTTGTTTTCCGCGTATTCAGGGAATAACAATGACCACCTGATGACTTGACCATCAGCACGAACTCTCTCCCCAAGTAACGGCCCATATACTGTAAGTCCTTCTGCCTTAAGTTTTATTGCTAGTTCTTCTATTTGATTTGTTCGGACCGCTACTTTCGCAGGACCTTCCCGATTTTCTTTTGCTAACTGTTCAACGATTTGCGTAATCAATCGATTTTCAACATGTGGTTCAGCTATTGATAGATTATCAATTCCTAAAAACTCAATATAACTTAAGCCAAAATAAGTTAGGGTATTATATGTTCCCCATGACTCATGACGGCCACCCTTCACAACATGAAGTCCCCTTTCGTTTAAGGGAGAAATTGCTTTCTCTGGTTGCTTTAAGAACCAAACAAGGTGATCAAAGAAAAATTGCATTATTGCACCCCTTTATCAGAATAAAATAAAACATTAGCAATATTTTATGAATTCCTTCTATTATACTATAAAGAAACAGAGGGACGTACCTTTTGCTTCCAAATAGAAGAGGTACTTTACCTTTCCAAGTAACCTTGGATCAAGGATTCTTTACACAAAAAAACCGCCCAGAATTCTGAGCGGTTACTAATTTATGTATTATGGCGGGACTGCGTGGGAATCGAACCCACCTGACCTGGCACGCAGGTCACAAGCGGTTTTGAAGACCGTGGGGGGGTCTTGCACTTCCTTTTAAATCAAGCTTTTGAGCTGGATATTCACTAGTCTTCCTTGAGACCAGTACAAACTTTATCAGAGCCTTACAGTCTCAATGTTAAGGGCTTCCCTTGAGAACGTCAATGAATAGAAAGAAAAAAACTCCAACCTTTAAAGAAGAATTTGGAGCTTTCCTGTTAATGAATTTCTATCTCCAGCTCCCCTTGGATAGGTTGAGGGAGGTTTTTTGCATAAATGGTATATTGACAAGTAATAACTCGATTACTCCCTTTTGACGGAAAAAATATTCTAATGTCTTCCTCAAAGGCTTTCGTACTTTGTTTATGTTTAAGGTCTCCAATTGTTTCACTAATTAGGTAATAATCATCGACATCTACCACTTCTGGGTAATGTATTGAGGAAACAACAGGAAGGACAAAATCCATTCCAGAAGTAGGTTCCCTTGGAATCTCCTTAAAAACTACAATTCCTTCTTTCGGAATTTTAAATTCAATTGATACGTCCTCCAAGTATTTTTCTCCATCATTCCTTAATATAAGATTAACTTTTTCTGATAGCTTTTCACCAACAAGGTATAAATCAGCATCATGGTAGGTCTCTTCAATTTCATTAAGATTTTTTTCTAAAGTTTCTGTATCCCTTTCCTTGTAAGGAATTGGTTCAAATGGAGTACGGAAACGAGTGGCTAATCCGAAACGCTCAATATGACTTAATCCCATTTTCTTGTTGAATTTTCTCTCCTCAAGAATTTCCTCTATTTCCTTTCTTGCTATTTGGGAAGGAAATTCAAAATCTCTTGGAGGTTTAACACTCAACTTTTTATCTAAATTCGTATTAAACCCGACAGCAATTTTTCCATGAAATTGATACTTTGATCGAAATGCAAGAATTTCATCCAAGTCTCTTCTTGTCATTTTTTCTTGCTGGCTTCCCTTTCTCACGAAACAATCTCCTTTTTGCAGTCCGTTGAAGTCTTTCTTCATCATATAGGGAGGGTTGTTGCAATTATCAATTTCAAAGACTCCTACCAAGTTTCCGTCAACTTCTAAAGGATAATAAGAAAAGTCTATGCTCGGCTCAACATTCTCCCTTAAAACTTGCTGATATGTTGCTTGGTCAACAAATTCGTCTCTTGGAATCGGAAAGTATTCCTTTTTTCCGTCTGGTAAATCCTTTACTCCTGTAATGATATACCTTTTGCCTTCTCTTGTTGCATTTGCCATTGCCATAATATCTTTAATTAAATCCTTGTACTTTTCTTTTCTATATTGCTCTCTTTTGAAGTCCAGCAATGTTCCTTCTCGTTCATACTTAATGATTGACTCAAGTTCGCTCAAGAGTTTCTCCTCCCAGTTCTATTTTTAACTATTAATAATCTTCTCAGCGTTTTCTTTATTTTACTGAGCTGGATTTTCTGCATAACTATTATTTATAGTAAAGTAAACCCTTTCTAAAACTATTCACTTTTATGAAATTATCAGAGTCACTTTTTAATATTTCTTGAGGAGATAATTTATTAGGTATTGTTACTCTTATACCTTCCCCTTTTTCTAAAAAAGCTTCTTTACCAACATCTAAAATACTGGTCATAAAACGTTCTAACATAAGAATGAAAGTTGCTTTTTTGTCATAGCTCACAAAATTTGTTTGCTTTGCCCAGATTAACCTTTCTCCACTCTCCATCCGTGTTAGGTGTTCAATAACTTCCCCATGTGCTTCAATTTTAAAGTCTTCATTAGGTCTTCCAAGTGTAAATCCATTTTGCGAAGGTGAAACAGCCAGTCCATGTTTGAAAGAATTATAATCATAAGTTTCTAATAGCTCTCTGGCTGAGAATGTCAGCCATTCCTTATAACCCTCAATAAATTCTTCCGTTATTTCCCCATCTGGCTTTGTTAAACCCGTAAAAACATACAGGATTGTTTCGTCCTCGCCAATTCTATTATTAAGATGATTAAATTTCCCCTCACTAATTTTTTTTAACTCTTCCTTGTATTTAGATATTGAAAGCTTTGCAATTTCTAACCAAGGACAACCCGACAATTTTGCATGAGCAATAAACAACCTTATAAAAGTCTCTAAACAGTGGAAATAAGTCATTGCCAACTCAACTTTGGCAAATTTGGTCATATTTTCAGTTTCAATCTCACCTTTTTCAAGTTCAATTTTTAATTTATCAATTTCAATTTGTTGCTTCATGAGATTTTCTACATGTTTTTCAGTGTTAGTAATAACTGATAGTAGATTGATAACTTTCAAACCATAATAATCATTTAAAAAGCCTTCATAAAATTCTTTATTAAGCTCAGAGAATTGTTCTGGAGCGAGCTTATAGTCTGGATCTCTCAGTTTGTTATATGATTGTTTCTTTTTACCTTTCATTGAAGAACCTCCATGAATTTATTATGTTGGCTGTCTTCCTTCAATAATATACCATTTCTTTAATTTAAAAGATAAAAAAAAGAGCTAACTCTTAACGAGCCAGCTCATATTCCAATCCTCAAATATTCTTGAATGTCCGTCTCCCTAACATTGACTTTTATGAGACCTGGGGACGGTTCTTGCGTCTCATTCCAGAGTCGAAATACTCTATAATAGAGTAAATCCATATGATAAAAAGTCTTATCCACCACAGGTTAAAGGTTCAAAATCTATACAAGTACAATCTTCGCAACAGCTTCACAATACGCGTGGTGAAAACAAATAAGTGTCGGTGAGTTTACTTTACATTAACTATTAAATTCTGCCTTAATTATCGCTATGAGGGCTTTATTTTTCTATTTTGATAAGGACCTTCCACTATCAATTTCAAATACAAAAAAAACGCCCAGCATTCTGAGCGGTTACTAAGTTATGTATTTTGGCGGGACTGCGTGGGAATCGAACCCACCTGACCTGGCACGCAGGTCACAAGCGGTTTTGAAGACCGTGGGGGACACCAGTACCCCATTCAGCCCCGTTTTGAAGAACAAGGTCTATTATACTTAGAAGCTGGCTATTTTACAAGAGTGTTACTCAAATTGTCACAAGACTTGTCTTCCCTAGTTGGCTGGTACTATAATAAGAAAAGATATTAGAAATGCGTGGGTGAAGGGTTATGTATCAGCTAGAAGGTTGGTTTTTATTATTTATTTTGTTTTGGGTCGTTGTATTGGTAGGTTTATTCGCGATTGGCGGATTCTTTATGTTCCGCAAGTTCTTGAAAAAGCTGCCTAAGAACGACGGCAAATCAGATATGGACTGGGAAGAGTATTATGTGAATCAAACGCGACATTTGTGGCCGGATGACCAGAAGGCATTGCTTGAGGATTTGGTCAGTCCAGTTCCTGAATTGTTCAGGGATGTGGCGAGACACAAGATCGCAGGCAAAATTGGTGAGATTGCACTTAATGAAAAGGCGGAAAAGATTACTCAGGAGCTTGTCATTCGCGGCTATATTCTTGCCACACCGAAACGTGATCATAAGTTTTTACGAAAGCGGCTTGCTGAAAAACAAATCAGCACCGCACCATATGAGAGCTTGTTCTAAAACTGCCTTGTGTTAAGGCAGTTTTTTTCATTACTTAGCGACTGCCTTTTTCCGCTTTTTAAAAAGCTTGAATACATCATCATTTTTCGTGAGGATGATGACCTTATCCTTGTAGGGCTTCATCAGCTTGATTGCCTCTACCAGGTTATTTCCGTCATACTGATGGTTCCATCTTAGCAAGTCGATCAGCGTCTTCACATTCTCTTTTCGTGGAGAAGAAACCAGTTTAACCTTTCTAAGTACGAACCTCTTTACAATTCTCCAGTCACGCACATAGACATTCGTCTTTAGAATGAAAATATAATCTGACTGGCTGAAACTCTCTTCCAGCCAGCTATGATACACCCCTTCAATAATCCACTTTTCCTGACCGAGCACCTTATTCAGCTTTTCCGCCCTTTTTACTGGAGGGGTTTGCGAACCGTAATACTCGGATTCATGATCCCAAAAGAAGTTGTCCAATTCATGCTTGGGCAGTCCAAGCATTTTTGAAAGTTTTCCTGCTATGTAAGATTTTCCGCTTCCGGGTCCGCCAATAATATGTATTTTCGTCACTGTCTTCCACCCTGTTAATTATTCTTTATCGAGATCATTGTCAAAAACTGATGGTGCCCGCTCTTCCTTAATCCCCAGATGGTTTTTGATTTTAGCCAAATCTTTGAGGATGATTCTTGTATTCAGCCAAGCTCCGACTGCCGCGACAAAGGCAACAACCAGGATGACGATTAACCAAATATTGATTACTACCAAACTACTCACCTCTGAAGCAATTTTACCACATTCTAACAGGCATTCGAGATAAAAAAATGATAGAATTCCTTAGGGAGGTTATTTTTATGATGGAAGTTGTCTTTTGGATTATCTTATATTTGTTGTTAATGATTATTTTTGTGAGGGCTATTTATAGTGTCATTAAGAAAAAACAGGTCCCGCTGGCCATGATTGCGATACTGGTCATTATTTCAGTGCCAATGGTCAGTCTGATGAATAGTATCGACAGACCGTTGGAGATGAGTGAATTCGAATTTCTAGCGAGGGAATTGAAGAAAGGCGCGCTATGGGCGATTTTCACAATTGCAGGGTATCTCTACCTACTTGTTTGGTTCATTCTTTCTTTAAAAAAATAACGAGTTTCAGATGCTGAAACTCGTTACTCATTTCCTAAATCTTCTCCGTCTAAAATATTCACCGTTCCGCATTGCCTTTGCTTCTACCACATTTCCAACTATTAATAAAACGACTCCAATTGCGATCAAACTAAACATTAGCGCTGGAGAAATGGTCGCAATATATCCCATTCCCTTCATGAACATTGGAACAAGGAAAACGGCAAGGCCCGCGGTTTTAAGTAAAATGGCATAAACCTTCAATGACATCCCTACTCCTCCTGACTGAATCGAGTGGTTTTATCATTGTATTCAAGCAGGCTTGTCTGAATTCACAAAAAATTCAATATTTTCATTTCGGTAAAATAGTATGATTAAGTAGATTAAAATCGGAAGGAAGATGCTTGTGGCTTTTAAGGAACGAACGGAACCTATTATTTTGTCAAAGCTTAGAATCTTGAACAAGAGACTTGATTTAGCAGATGAGGAAAAAAGGTATTTTTCATACCTCGATAAGGGATATAAAGGCGAATTGCAATTCGATGCCATGACGGAAAAACTGACAAGCAGCTGTTTGATCCTGAACGAATTGCTGCTCGAAGTTGAAAGAACAACCTTCCAAATCGATACTTTGATTATATTTGCCGGCACATTATATCTTTTTGAAATAAAGACTAACCAGGGAGATTACTTATACAAACAAGAAGGTCTAACTTCAATAACAACCGGAGTTTCGATCAAGAATCCACTCGATCAACTCAACCGCAGCAAACTGCTTTTTAAGAAACTATTAAATCAACTAGGCTACAACTTTAAAATACAAGGTTCAGTCGTTTTTATTAACCCCGAGTTTACCCTGTATCACGCACATCCAGACCTTCCATTCATATTCCCCACCCAGATCAAGCGACTCCTCGAAAACCTCAACAACCAGCCGGGAAAACCATCCGCCAATCAATACAAACTCGCAAACAAACTAGCCTCCCTTCATCAGATTGAGACATCCTACAATAAACTACCATCCTTTCACTACGACGAACTCAAGAAAGGTATTACCTGTAGTGAGTGTGAGTCGTTTTCAGTAGAGGCTAATCATAAGTATTTAGTTTGTAAGGATTGCGGGAGCAAAGAATTAGTAGAATCAGCAGTTATGAGGACGGTAGAGGAGTTTAGATTGTTATTTTCAGAACGTGCAATTACAACAAGTAATATTCAAGAATGGTGTGTGGTAATTCAAAATGATAAGCGAATTAGAAGAATTCTAGCAAATAATCTTACAGTCGAAGGCACTAGAAAGTGGACTAATTATAAATAGCAGAAACAAAAGATGATATTATCTGACGATTTTCCCAGTTCATGCCTTCTTTTTGTCCGATAGAGCCTTTCTATCAGACACTTTTGCCGTCCCATGCCTTCCGTTTGTCCGATAGAGCCCTTCTATTGGACACTTTTGCTGTTCCATGCCTTCCGTTTGTCCGATAGAGCCTTTCTATCGGACACTTTTGCTGTTCCATCCCTTCTGTTTGTCCGATAGAGCCTTTCTATCGGACACTTTTGCTGTTCCATCCCTTCTGTTTGTCCGATAGAGCCCTTCTATTGGACACTTTTGCCATTACACGCCTTACGTTTGTCCGATAAAGCTTCTCCGCTCTATTACAAAGGTTCATACAAAAAAAATAGCAACCGGCCCCACCTTCGCCGGTTGCTGTGATAGCCACACTTGCTATCCTGCCTAGTATTTATTTTAAAAGACTAAAATAAAGTTCATTGCCTCATTATGTTAAGACTTTTTTAACTTTTGTTAAAGCAGATAGAAGTGGGCACATACCAATAAGAAATTAATGATGACTTTTTTAACCATCGCCAACACTCCTTAATTGTGAGTTCCCTTACATTTATACTTTAACACAGTATTGTAAAGATGGATTAAAAGAAATACGGCTATTTTGTAAACTTTTTACCGTATTTTCTATTAATATGTAGGTAAGTTAGAGTCTACCAGCTTCAATGCTGTAGCAAGATCCACATCCTCTTTCCAATGCAGTGGAGACCAGGGTATATAGATGTGAGGTTCAATCCCCACTCCTGTCATGCCACGTCCATGATCAATCCTGGACAAACGAGAGGTTGGGTACCACAATTCATAGCCCTCATCCCAACGCTGGATCGCCAGGTTGGCATAATCGTTCAACCCTGCCGTTGGTCTACCAATCACGGTAATCTTACTAGATTTCTTGCAAGCTTCAACAAACGAGTCCCCGGCACTGCCACAAAAAACATCCGTCATCACAATAATGGATTTTGGCTCAGACTTCCCTTTTACAAAAGTATCAGGAAAAAATTCACTAAAATCGAATTCAACAAAACCTTTACCTCTGTTTCGGTCCCACTCTCGCTGCCATGCTCTCACAAAGACTTTAGCCTGGTCGTCTTGAATCCCTTTCATCTGCTCTTTTATGCCTTCAAGCTGTCTCTGCGAATTAGCTTCAGTGCAATTAAAGAACATTTTTTCCTCTGGATCTGCCAAATCCACTCCTTCTTCCGGCATCAAATACGGCAAAAGGTTAAAATAACTTGCGTCACCTCCGCCATAATTCACTCTCACATCAATAATCCAGTTTTCCATAGACTCAAGGAGTTCTTTATGCTCATCAACCATCCGAATAATCGCATCCGGATCCGCAAAGTCGGTCATCGTCATTAACAGTGTCTTATCATTCAACACCTCTACGGAATATACTGGCTGATAGTCACTTTTTGGATAAAAACGAAACCGAACCTCCTGACCATCATCCGTTTCACCATACTCATACTGTGCAAGAATCTGCGCCCAGTTCTCCCGTTCGGCATGGCTCTCATTCAAAAGCCTCGCATGACGCTCCCTTAGCTCCGGAACGGACCATCCACCAATTGCTGTAAAAGCAGTTCCTTTTTCAAGACGCCCTTCAGAGCCAACCTCGGTGACATAAAGCTTGTCCTCATACCTTCTCACCTTAAAGCCTCTATCTTGTGAGGATTCCTTCTCGGAGTTCGGATCATAAAAATAAATGTGCTTGTCATTAAAATCACGTAAATACTCTTTTACAACACTGGCAAAGTTATCGTCTTCCAATTGACCTAGAAAATATTCCGGTCGGTCCCAGCCTTGCTTATCCTTCCATCCTGCGTAATCATGGTGCATAATATGGACAATTTCCTTAAAAATAGCTTCCATATTGCCCCTCCTGCCTACATTTAAAAACGCTTATGTGATAATCCTCTTCAGGAAAATCGCCTACATATTCGAAGCCATTTCCACTGTAAAAGTCTTTTAATTTCTTATTTCCTGCCCAGCAATCAAGATACAGTTCTTCTCCTAATCTTCGGGCATATTGGCATGCCCAGGATGTAATCTCAGAACCATATCCCTTGCCCTGAAGCTCCGGATGGATGGCTATTTGATAAAGATACTTTCCGCTTTTTCCTACATGCCAATCATTCAAATCTTTAATTCCGAATGTAGCAATAACATTCCCAGACACTGTTCCTACATGTAAAAACTCAAGCTGCTCCACCAGCCCTTGAGTATCCCAGGGGAATGTCCATTGATTAATCCCTTTATCAAGTAAAGCTAATGACGCGGCATTCAATATAGACAAAATCTCCTTAACATCCTCTTGCTTAGCTGGTCGAATTTCCATCTGGCTGTTATCCTCCCCGCTTCGTACCCGAAATCATCAAAACCAGCGGAATTCTCCTTCGCCGTTCGTACTCTTCCTTGCTGGAGAAGTTTTCCGCTCTTGGTGTGCCTTCTCTAAGATCATCCACCGCAAAGCCGGCTTGCAGCATGAGTTGGAAGTATTCTTCAATTGTCCGATGGTATTTGATTACCTTTTTTCCAATCCATGGCTCGGCCCGTTCGCCCTGGCTAAAATAATCATCTACAACCCAATCCGTTCTCCTGCCCGACCCTTCTGCACTTTTAGTGGAGGAGGTGAGTACCGGGTGCTGAACGCTGAATATAAACTTCCCGCCAGGCACCAGTGAGTCATGAACCTTTGTGAAAACGCCCGCTAAGTCCGCTAAATAATGGAGGGCAAAACGAGAAAGGACTAGATCGTATTGTTCTGGCTGCGGCTGCCATTCTTCCATTGAAGAGTGTATTACCTGGCCAGTAGTTCCTTGAAGGTTTTCCGCTGCAGCTAGAGTCATATTTTTCGAGCCTTCCAGCCCAAGATAAGAAGCTCCCCATTGTTGTAAAAGCTCAACCCCGATTTCCGCATCACCGCATCCTAAATCCAAAATCCTTTTACCAACCACATTCCCAATCATCTTTAGCAAAATCGGCTTTTCAATAATGTTGTTTGGACTTTCCGGCCGCTTTCTCCGCTTCGTATAATTATTGTAAAATTCCCCTTCGTCATAAACAGAAGCACCTCTGAACTCCATCCTATCCCCTCTACTTTCTAAAGAAAGACAAATCTTTAATATATTACCAAAACCAATACAAAAGACAACGAAAAAACGTTGCCTTAAGCTTTAATAGGAATATATATTTCTACTTCCTCCACTCCATTTTCCTCTGGATGGTAGGTTTCTAAAATAAAATTCTCCAAAGTATCCCTTGCATAGCCTTGTTCATCAATCCATTGATCAAGCGTTGAATATAAGTTACCCATCTCTGTCCCTTTTCCTCTGATCATTCCGTATGTATGCTGAATCTCGAGAACTTCCGCCCCATCTGGTAAGGTATCCAACTCATCATTAACCAATAACCCTACATAAAAAGTCCCCTCAACATGGCTCTCACTTGCTTTAGGTTCGTACACTGTAACTTCCGTCCCAGCAAGATTCGCCGCCCTCTGTAAAAATTGTTGTGCTGCCTTGGGGATTAATTCAGCATAATCTTTAAATAGCCCTGTATGTTTCTCAACAATTACTTTAAATTCTTTATTCACAACCTGGCACATTTTAAGCCTCCTAAAAAAATTCATATAAACCTTTTTCAAAATAACGGAATTCATCATCCGTAACCCTGTGACGAGTATATCCTTCATAAAAAGCAGACACCAATTCCGGATTGTGTCTGAACTTTCGGATGGCCAATGCCTCATCATAACGAGGATCGCCACGTGTCATTCCAGCTACATCGATGAACATACGGACTTCCCCATAGATCACCAGCACATTATCTGTTGTGCAATCACCATGGATCATCGTTTGTTTTACATGCTCGGGTTTATTCGCTATCAACTGTTCCAATAACTCTAAGCTGCCATCTGCTTGACCTGATTCAGCGTATTTGCGAGCCCTTTTCAGCTGAGTTTCAAGCCAGTCAGAATCTGTTTTAAAGACAGGCTCTTGATTGTGAAGCTGAAAAATAAACTGGCCAAAACTTCGGATTAATCTCCGTTTCTCCTGATTCGTCCCTGCATTTCTTAATGCAGCAGTCAACGTAATTCCTTCCTCAAACGACATCAGCAAATGGCTTGCATGCTCCTCTTCAGTGAATCCATAAAACCAGGGAACTGGTATTGGTCTCTGAAAAGACAAACTTTCAAGAACCTCCGCCTCCAGCTTTAGCCACTCTCGATATTTTTCCTTAAAAACACTTTTCAGGATGTAAGTACCGTCTCCGGTGACAATCATGCTAACTTCCGAAGTGCAGCCTTGTTCAGGGATTTTTTCAATCTTTTTGATCTCACCAAGAACATCCTTAAAGAAAACGTTACTATTCCTCATATTTATGTTTAGGTCCCCAACTTCCGCTTCCTTCCGGCAACAATTCAAACAGGGACCAGATGCTGCAGTAGTCGTCCCCTGGACCGAAGGCGGCTTTTGTGTAATGCTTGATGGTTCCATCCTCTTCTTTTAACAGAATAGAAACTCCAGGCCAAAATCCTTCTTTACTTTTAAATCCAAGATCTTCTTTAAAAGTTGTCCCTTTCGTTGAAACGCTTTTGAACGCCCAGCCGCGTTCATTTGAAAAGTCGGATAGCGTTTGGTAATCGTCCGGACTGGTTAAGACAAAAGCTGCCTTGTTCTCAAGGTGTTTGGTAAAACCGCTGAACCCATCAGCCCATAGAGTACAGTAAGAGCAGGATTTCCCCATATTATGAATGACGATCAATTCACTTTTATCTCCAAAAAGCTCACTCAATAGAAGCTTTTCGCCTTCTGTACTAGTTAAGGTATAATCTTCTACTGTAAATAAAGGAAGCTGTTTTCTTAACGCCGCAAGCTCATGCTTCAAACTCACTAACTCTTTCTCTTTGCTTTCCATTTCCTGTTCTAATTGTTTAATAGAATCCAAATCTTCGTATCCCCTTTCAATCACAAATCAAAATATGCCTTAATATGCTGGGCAACTTCTGATGCGTTTAAATTTGTGTTATTTAGTCGGATATAGTTCTCTCTTTCTATCTCACCAGCATTCGAGTTCAAACGGTATTGGTCCATCGACTCCACCAGGTCCCGCTCCGACCTTTGCAGGTTCCGCTTGGTTGGCTTGTGTTGGAGTCGATGAGGGCTTTTGTTGCGCTCTAGTCTTTCGTCCAAGTCTGCCTCCAATTCAACAAAATACACCGTTTCACCCTCTGACTCAAAAATCTGGCATACTTTATCCACATACTCCCAGTCTTCCTTCATATCGAACGCCCAGACATAGGTGAAAATCAAGCCATACTGATCGCTTTTCGCCATCGCCTCAAATATTTCCTGACGGAAGAGTCCGACTAACCGCTTCCCCTCCCTAGTCCCGTAATCAAAGAAAGGATTCACTAATTCAATCGTCATATGGTTATGGAAAAGCTTCAATTCTGTGATTTTTTCTAGTTCATGCCCTACCGTCATTTTACCGACAGCCTGTGGGCCAAATATTAAAACAAACTTCATACTTCCTCCCTTTCAAACCTCATCTTAAATTCCCGGCTCAACTCACTCCAGACATCGAATTTATTTCCGTCCAGATCGTAAAACACAAAATTCCTGCCTGCGTGACCCCTGTTCTCAATCTCACCGACTTCAATTCCTCGTTCTTTAAAATCTGAGTGAATCGAAGTAAGTACCTCCAAACCATCGACCTCATATGTAAGAACGAACCGTTCCGTCCCGTTTACATCAAAAAAGTTCGAGCTCTGTCCCACTGCCTTAACCAAAAACATACTAATATCAGCCAAATCTAAAATAGCTTTTTCATCATCCAGGTAATTTAATTTGGCACCCAGTTTTTCCTTATACCATTCTGCTGAACTAACCGGATCCTTAACAGGAATGTAAATCGTACCCACTCGGATTAATTGATTTTCCACTACATTTCACCTCACTATTTAAGATTCTATATTTCTCTCTTTTCACCTTCCTTGTTAACAATTATTTTCCATTTAAACAGCTTTATAAAATAAAAAACCGCATAGATTATAGCTTTCAACTTAATCCATACGGTTCAAATTTCTTTTCTTATAAAATATAAATGCCACCTAACAAAAAAGAAAGCCGCTATGTAATAAGAAACGGAATACCACCATACCCAGCCTGTATACTGAATAAATCCCACTTTGACCATTAGCAGCTCAAAAAGGATTGTAATAACTAACCAGGCTACCATATATAAAGCAAATGCATTAATCTTTCTTGGCATGAAGTTGAGAAAGATTATCCCAAAAGACGCTCCAAGGGTTAATTCTATAATATGCACTCCAATCTGAACTCCCGGACCACCCAGTTCATAAAGCTTAAAATATAAATCCAAAGTAACATCTGTACTCAAGTTGATTAATGCAATTACAGCCCAGGAAGTTTATATTTCTCTGTTTGTGAGACGCTTCGGCATAAACCAGATAATTAGAAGGTTAATGACCAGAGCGAGATATGGTGCCCAAAACATTCTGTTTACCACCTTCCCTTAGTCTTTAAAAATAACTGGTTTACGATCAAGCCAATCAATCCATTTATAAAAACCTAATAAACAGATTAAAATGATAGGGTCGACGATGGCAGAATACCAAATTTCCCACCACCCATAATGAAAATATCCCCAGGGACCCGGCAGCAGGACGATAAGTTCATATACTAAAATTAAAATAACAAAGATGACTAAGAATAAAATCTTATTTAATACCTTCTTTTCAAACGGATATAGATTCAAAAATATTATGTTCACTGGTGGGATCAAAACTGTCCTGGGAATCAGGCCTACCCAGTCAAATCCCGGTGAAAAGTACCAATAACTTTGGTACTTGAATTCCACAATGAAATCAAAAAGCATCTGGAAAGCAATCGTGAATGTCCAAATTTGCACGACCTGGCTTGGGAGCAACCTTTTATTCAGCTTGAAAGCAATCAGGTTAAAAATCAGAATCGATAATAGTAGTCCAATCATAAGCAAAACCCTTCATTCTTTTTCGTTCCCTTTGATCTTCTCCCTCAAGTTCTCCAGCTCTTCAATCGAAAGATCCCCAAGCGCCTGTGTTATTTCCTCTTCAATCTTTTTTCTGTTCCTCTCCCGATACTGATTCCACCAGTCGCGCAATCCTTCGGTATTCTCCAACAAGTATTCAATATCAATGACTTCTACTTCATCATCAGAAAGGTAGTCCAGAACAGCTGCTAGCAAGCGATTTAAGTTTTCTATTTCATCAATTTTATTATCTTGAATTGGTTCTGCTTCTTTCATATCATCTTCTTCTGGATTTGCTGCTGACTTACGAGGCAAGGTCTCACCTTCTTTTTTTATCTTTTATATGTATTATCCCCTTACCTCCGTATTTGATTAAATTTCATTTAAAGATAAACTTTCATGTCAGGATACATAAAGGAATCATATTGTTGCATTTTAATGATGAGGTGGTATTTCTTGCGTACAAAACAATATAAAATATCCGCAACATGTTATACACTTCCGCTTTTGCAGCCTTGTTTTTATTACCTTTTGCCATCGTAAAACGTTCCTTCAAAGATTGGATCATCGTATATCTTGTAAGTATAATTGGGAATTCATGGGCAGACCGTTACCTTGTGTCTAAAGGATATCTAAAATATGAAATCAGGCCATTCAAGAAAAACTTCAAGATTCACTTGCCCTTCGACTATGTGCACTATCCATTGATGTTACTATATTACAATCAGTGGACACTCAATAGTAAGCCAATAGGTATATTTCTTAAACTCTTTCCATTTATCATTCCACAGGTAATGATTGAGACATTTGCTGCCAGGAAAACAAAGCTGATCACCTGGAAAAAGGGCTGGACATGGTATCACTCAGGCTTTAGTTTGGTCTTGAAATTTTTATTATGCCGAGGGATTATCGGAATGATCCGGATCATAAATAATAAAGACCTTTCCGTAAATTCTCTGGATGAGGAGATGAATAGTAAATAAAAGCAAAAGACCAAATCAAAAATGATTTGGTCTTCTAGCTCTTATTGGCACGTCTTGTAAATCCCAAATAACGCGTTCCTTGAAAGTTTAAGTCGCCATGATCCCCTTCAACCAGCTGCCCATATTCCTGGCCATCAACTTGAAGTTCGAGTCTATCACCGCTGTCCAATTCAAATGTCACATAATAGATGCTTCGCGCTCTGGTTTCTCCACCTCCGCGCACACTTGTTCTTTTCGTGACGACCATGGCATTTGCATTCACGCGAGGGGACTGGTTATTCTTACTCCAGGTCCCAACACTTTTAATAATCGTAAAAATGATAATGCCAAACACTAAAATAAATATTGCTCCCATAAAAATAGGTACAAATGTAAACATAAAATCGCCTTGTGTTTCTACCATCAGGCATCCTCCCCCTGCTCTCTAAGTATGTATATATCTTTACGAATGGGGGAGGTACAAAGTTTCAAATTCTTCCAACTTTATACTTCAAAAGCTACTGTATCCATAAGTTCCACATCTAAATTGGCAGGATCAGTCCATTCATAAAAGACTTCTAAATGCCATTTAGCCGTTAATCTCTGATACCCGTTAACTTCAATCCATTGATGCAGCTCGTTATATGTTTGCCTGATTTTCTCGTTAGCACCTTGGTGTCTTAGCACAGCGTACATTTGAGCAGGTATTGTTAGGGCAACCATGTCATCGGGGATGCCCTCAAATTCTGATACTTCAACACAAACCCAATACCCATCTTCCTCATTTGAATTATGTTCGACAACAAAAGCTCCATACTGCATAGCTGGATTCACTACATTCATGATTTCATTTATTCGTTCACTCAACCGCTTCGAAGCTCTCGGAATCTCGACGATATACTGGTCCCCTGGACACAATACCCGGAACCCCACCAACTTCATTTCTGAAAAATGCTTAACTTCAGGCATATTCATAATCCCCCTTTTTTTAAAACCGCCATTTTTCTTGAAAAATTAAACATCCAGATGATAAATGCACATTTCTCCTTCTCTTCCCATTGCACGGATACCCTTATCCACGAAGCCGCCTTTCTTATAGACGGATTGGGCAACTATATTTGCATGATTTACAGCCAATATGATTTCATTTACATTTGGAAAATGCTTCTTAACAAAGGCGCCCAATAGCTTAATAGACTGCGATGCAATACCTTTTCCCTGATACTCTGCATTTATTGAGTAAGCACGTAATAATATGGCTTCTTTATTTTCACTAAAGTCTTTTACGCCTTCCCAACCATGGAGTACAAAAAAACCTGCAGGCTGATTACCATATAAAATGACAATTGGGTGCCTGTCTGATTCTGATTCGCATTTTTGCAGTGCATCTAGCGGAAATGCTGTATATCTTTGCTGCTCCTCAGACAAATTGTAATTTGACAGCAGCACTTTATATTCCGGCTTGTAAAATACCAGAGAAACTACTTCTTTTTCTACAATCGACATATAGACCTCTCCTAAAATGAACACCCAGTAATTTATGTATTTTTAATCGCAACATTTCCCTCTTTGTTCTCTTCATGATCCCATGTAACCTGGATCTCGAACGTTCCCTCCTAGACCTTTATACTTTAAATTCCAGACATCCAGCCCCGTTTCCTCTTTTACCTCTCAAATCGCACTTTCCACAATACCTTCCGGAAAATCGACTTTACCACCTGGAGGGATATATCCTTTAAAATAATCATGCTGCCGGTCGATAAGTAAAACTTTGTCTTCATCTTGGATCATGCACACAGTATAAAGTTTATAGTTGATGTGACTCTTCATCTTTTCTCCCTTTACTTAATTCCTTTTCTAAAACGATCTTCAGCTGCCCATGCCGGTCGATATAGGTTTCAGTAATATCAAAGCCGCACTTGATATTTAAAATCAACATACTGCGCCATTTATTCAGTGTCTTTGTTTGAACCGATTTGTACCCTTCTTTTTCTAAATAGCGATGTTGAACATCCATTAACGTGGAGGCTATACCTAAATTCCGATAATCCGGGTGTACTCCCCCAAGCCAGCTATAAAACTTTTCATGAGTGAGTTCATATCCAATTTTATATCCAATCACTTTGGATTCTGCATATACAACAGTGAACAGAAGATGAGGCTTATTCTGCATTTTTTCTGTTAAGCCATCAATTGTGCCGAAAATAACTTTATGCACATCTAAAATACCTTCAAGAATTTCATGTTCAGGAATGCAGCAATAATGTTGATATTCAATTTTCAAGACATCATCCTCCTAACCAAGAACCTTCATTCCCCATTCCGATGATTTCTGCATATACTCTTTAATAGGCTGAAACCCTTTATTTTCAAAAATAAGGAGAGATCAAGTTGCAAAATAGACAGAATGCAGCGCAAAGTTTGCCGGTACCTTCACTTTGGGGGATTGACGCGGAGATTGCCGGGAAACCGATTGTCAGAGGGACAATCACTATCAATTCCATCTCTGGGAATACATTGATTGGAACCGCTAACTTTCGGGGGAACCCCATCCCTATCCAGGGAACATGGGATGAAAATGCGAAATCTATCCAATTCGATTCACCTTATGCTTCGTTCACAGGACAATTGACGATATATGATGACGCAGGGATCAAAGTCCGGCATTTGGTGTTAAGCGGCAAGTTCCTGATGAAGCCTCCATCGCTGCAAGCAGGCGAAGCAGGAAGTTGGATTGCTACCACTGATACTGCATTGACCGGTCCGCCAATCAACACAGGAGCTATTCCGCCTGTAGGTGTATTTTTAACATCTGATCTCCTCTATAACAACGGAACGAGAAATTACAGGAGATTTTACTGGTGAATTTTCGATACTAATCTTCAGATAGACAATATCTGAAGATTGCCTGCTAACCTTTTTGGACAAACCTCATTGCTTGCTCACGATTCCGAATATGAATTTGAAATTCTTACAGTTCTTCCACACGATTTTTAAACCTTCCTTGGAATCGAAAATGATTACTGACTTCCAGAACCAGACTCTTATATAAGTTGAATGAAAATTTACAGGACCCTTTATCCCCTTCTCTTCATATTCATCCCCGTTCTCCATTTCAAATTCCGTTCTAACAAGCCAGGTATTTCCGATTCCAATCTCAATATATTTTGTGGGGGCATTTCAGCCATGGTTTCCTAAGACCACGTTTATTCTCTCATTCATTTCTTGCTCTTCAATATACTCAAAAAATCCTATCCGATTTCCCCACGGATCGGAAAAGGTTGCCCATTTCACTGGAACTTCTTCTCTCGAAAAAATTTCAAATGGCTCTATATGTAATTCGTTAATCAATCTGGATTTTTCTTCTTCAATTGACTTAACACCTAAACGCAGTGGACCGCTTCCCTCAGCAGACGTCCCCTCTGCTACCTGCAGCCAACACCCGGGGATCAATTCCCACTCGGCAAAGCCCTCATGCGGAGTAAAATCAGGATCTTTGTGCAATAGAGATTTATACCACTTTAAGCCTTCATCATAATCCGCAACTCGTACCTGGAATGTCATTTCAAAAATCATTCTGTTAAAGCCTCCTGCATTCTCTTGTGACATTATTCGTATCCTTTTATCTCCCACTTTTTATAAAAGTTTTCTACATCCACCCTGAATTTTCCTTCTTTTAGTAAGAGGTGTACGTCTAAACCGGAATCTTGTTAATTACAAATAAATATTTATCCGCAGTAAAAGTACTGAATTACAATAAGTATCGTGTTTAAAACACGACTCAAGGTTTTTCCCATCTACAATTATATTTACCGACGGTCCTGCTGCTTGATAGCAACTTTTATGCTTTATACCCAAGTATCCAGTCCAGCCTATTGATTTTAAGTTCATCTGGCATTTTCCGTAAAACTTGATTTCTGACTTTAATCGCAACCGGATTTTCGAGTTGCATCAATCTTGCCATCATTCTGGATCCCTGGACAATCTTTGTGACACGCGGTATTCTCTCTTGTTCATAATGACTTAATGCTTGCTCAATATCTTGAGGAGATTGCTTAAGACAGCGTGCGAGAATCAAAGCATCCTCCATCGCCTGGGCTCCTCCTTGCCCCAGGTTCGGCAGCATTGGATGAGCTGCGTCTCCCATCAGTGTCACTTTTCCTTTATGCCATTTCTTGACTGGCTTGCGATCAAAAATATCATGAACAAGGATGTTTTCCTCATTTGTAGAATCAATGACCTCTACAATTGGATCCCACCAGCCTTTGAATTGGTGCAAGGCGATATGTTTTGGATTGTCCGCTTTAACTATTGTTCCTTGAGGCGCGTTGATAGCAGCGAACCAAAACACACGTCCTTTACCTAAATGAGAAAATCCAAATCTCTTTCCTTTTCCCCACGCCTCGAACCCTCCACCAAGTTCAGCTGGAAAACGGGCATCTTCAAAATTAGAAATTCCTCTGACAGCAGTGAAGCCTGAATAGCGTAGGGCCGATTCCTCCATAATATACTGTCTTACTCGAGAATGTACCCCATCCGCTCCAATGAGAAGATCTGAATTCTGTATTTCGCCATCCTCAAAAAAGCTCGTAATCTTATTTCGATCCTGTTCCAGTCGTAGAAACTTTTTTCCAAGCACGACTGTATTTGGCTCTAATTTTTCATAACAAATTCTCTGTAAGTCTGGACGGTAAATCAAATAACTGTAAGTTCCATATCGTTCGGCCAGCTTGTGAACCGGCATATGAACAAGAAATTGGCCATCCTGAGTCCTAATTTCAGCTGTTTTCACTGGTGAGCCAGCCTGACGCACCTCATCCGCAAGTCCCAGCTTTTCCAATGCCTTGATTGCGTTGGCAGACAGTACAATACCTGCACCCATCTCCTTTAGTTCCGAAGCTCTCTCAAAAACTTTCACTTTTTTGCCGAGCTGTTGCAAGGCAATCGCCGCTGAAAGTCCCCCAATACCTGCCCCGATAATCACTGTATCTGGATTGTTTAATAGGTGTACCATTTGCCCTGCCCCTTTCTATCGGAAATTTTTTTCGGTTTCCACTTTCTGTTTGTCCGATTGAGCTCTTCTATTGGACACTTTTCTCGGCTTTCTCCTTCTGTTTGTCCGATAGAGCCCTTCTATTGGACACTTTTCTCAGTTTCCGCTTCTGTTTGTCCGATTGAGCCCTTCTATCGGTCACTTTTCTCGGCTTTCTCCTTCTGTTTGTCCGATTGAGCCCTTCTATTGGACACTTTTCTCAGTTTCCGCTTCTGTTTGTCCGATACAACCCTCCTATCGGACATAATACTCTATTTCCAACTGACGATTGTCCGATACAGCCGTTCTATCGGACACTTTTCTCCGCTTGCTCCTTCTGGTTGTCCGATAGAGCCCTCCTATTGGACACTTTTCTCAGTTTCCGCTTCTGTTTGTCCGATACAACCCTCCTATCGGACATAATACTCTATTTCCAACTGACGATTGTCCGATACAGCCCTTCTTTTTCAGTTTCCGCATCTGTTTGTCCATTAGAATCTTATTAATATGTTAAAATATAGTAAAATTTCTATATTATTACTATAGAGGTGCATGATTTTTTGACCAGACCGAGAGCATTTGCTGCCATCATTAAAAACAATTATATACTTATGACCAAGCATGTCTATCCAGACGGTTCATTCTGGACACTGCCAGGCGGAGGTCTTGAAGCAGGCGAGACATACGAAGATGCAGTCATTCGGGAAGTGAAAGAAGAAGTAAACTTGGATGTGGAAGTAGTGGATTACCTATTCACCGGCCGATATAGCGGTGGAGAGGAAAGATGTTTTTTAGTTCGCCCGATTAACGAGAAAGAACCTGTTCTGGGTTGCGACCCTGAACTTGGAGACAATCAAACTTTAAAAGAAGTGAAATGGCATCCCCTTGAGTCAATGAAGGATGATCTTCATGTTGCTAAGGTATTGGAAGCTATGAAATTAATAGTATGAGAGGTTAATAATGAATACAGAAGTATATTTCGTATGACACGCTCATTCGGTCTTCTCCTTGGAGCATGAACAGACAAGGGAACTTTCCGAAAAAGGCTGGAAAGACGCACAGAAAATCACTCAAATTCTTTTAAAGGAGAATATCAACCAAATCATTTCAAGTTCATATGTTCGAGCGAGACAAACAGTCGAAGGTCTGGCAAATCAAAGAGAAATGGAGATTGAATTAGATCCCCGATTCAGAGAGCGGAATCTGGCTGCCGGGGATTATCATTTCGAAAACCCAGAAGAGGCAATGCAAAAAGTATTCTCAAACCCTGCCTTCAAATTTCCTGGAGGAGAATCCAATGATGAAGTGCAACAACGAGGTATTGATGGTTTAAGAGATGCTGTGATGAGGTATAATGGCCAGAAAATAGCATTAGGGATCCACGGCAATATAATGGTCTGCACAATGAACTATTTTGACAAAAAATATAATTTCGAGTTTTGGAAGCAAACCACCAAACCAGATATACAAACTTTCAATTAATGATCGTTTTGAATTAATAGCTTGCGAACAGCTTTGGAAGGATGAACTCCTTCGCATTTGAGACAATTGAAGGCAGCAATTTGCAAAGCGGTGGCTGCCCTCATAATTTTTATTTTATCTACATTTTCCCCAATTCGAAAATGCTTTTAACAAAATCTTCTTTATGGTCAGTGTAATCATTGATACCGGTGGAAGACATTTTAAGATAAGCCTTCTTGACCTTTAAATATTCCAACCTGGCATCTTCATTAGAATTCAAGTAATCTCTAAAATATATGAGATTATTCCACAATTCCTTTTGGTACTCTGCTAAATGGATGAAATGCGTCTTCACCGTATAGGTTTCATCTGTAAACCTAGCAAACACAATTTCACCTGGTCGTTGGACTTTCAGCCTTAAAAATCCAATGTTCTTCAAGCCGCTGACAATCCGCTCATCAAAATTTGAAATGTCATCAACTCCGACCAGGATATCAATAATCGGTTTTGAATCCATCCCTATGATTGCAGTGCTTCCTATGGGTTCAATTCGATGATCTACTATATTTGTATTTTCGATGATAGCGTTTTTCACCCTGTGAAATTCGTTTCGCCACTCAGGGTTATAAGCATCAAGCCTAACTTCGTCCTTCTTCAGGCCTAACCTCATTGAATCAACTTCCCTGGATTATTCTTTGTGAGCAAGCGGCATATAAGCTGCCGGATTTAACTCTTCACTTTCAATGACGATAGCACTTAATCCAGATTCCGTTTTCGTTTCATGCCATTCACCTTTGTTCCAGAAAATCGCGGTACCAGGCTCAACGTTAAAATATTCATCGGATTCTCCTCTTACAAAGGCTTGGCCGCTTACCACCAATAAAAGCTGCGGCATTGTTGCCTGGTGATACCCGATGAACCCGTTTGGTTCCAGGTACATAAAGCCAATATGAGTGGCATTAGTCGTTCTTACTATTCGAGACATCAAGAAGTCTGAATTGAACTTGGTTATTTTAATTCCGTTGTCTTCTTTGAAGCTGTAAAATTCCACTTTTTCCACCTCGAAATTATGTTCTTAGTTTTAAAATCCTGTCCACAAGACATTAGTTATGCGTCCTGAAGCTTACTTCGAATGATATTTTATTAACCTTAAATACTATATTGTTTAACTATAAGATGCTGCGGAGCATCAGGTAATCCACTCAAAGATGTCCTGATAAACTCGGGATATAACCTGATTTTATCTAGGGTGTTGATCGGTACCCACTGATAGACCAACCGCTCACCCTCTTCTCCAAAGAACTCATCATTGTTGAAATTGAAGCGGCCATTTAGAGGAGAAACCTGATAATACAGTCCGATTTCATGATAATTTTTATTGTTGTAGTCAAAGAAGTTCTCAGTAAACCAGAGAAGTCTGTCCACCTTAACATCTATCCCTAACTCTTCTTTTATTTCTCTTACAATGCTTGTCTGTGAATCTTCCTGAAGCTCGACCCTACCTCCTGGCAACGCCCAGTGCTCGTCGTTCGCTTGTTTATGTATTAGCACAAGGTTGTCCACGATCATAACCGCTGCTACCCGATAATTAAACACAGCCTTTTCCATATAAAACGTCGCATCCATTGTTCTTCCTCCTCATTTTAATCTATCTAGTTCTTTTGCCAATCTTGATTTCCGGAAGCCCTTTTGCCGCTTTAATTCCTTTATTTCGTCTATAGTTTGATAGGATAGACGAACGTAGTAGTAGTTAATATGTTCGATTACAGCAAAAATAAAGACAAAAACAAACCAATACAATTCAATTGGTTTGCTGATGATTTGATAGATTAATACAAAGATACCTATTACGATCAAACCGGTATTAAGCCTTTTAAAATTCGCAAAAACTTTTAACTGACGACTAGGCAGGGGTGTAAAATCATTTTGTTGAACCTGTTTTAGCTTCAAATACCAGTAATAACTTCCCTGCAGCAATATAAATTCCAACAGGACGAAGGCATATAAAGACGAAGAAGCGGTTAAGTGTGGGACTGACCATTTAAAAAGCCAAATATACAGAATCCAAATAAGAGCAAAAGTGAAAACAGCAAACAATTCCCCAGTATACAAACTAACTAACTTTTTCTTCACTCTTTTCTGCATGCATTAATCCTTAAATCTGTACCGTAAATTGCTTCATCATATTTTTTATTAACGGATTAAGCTGGTCAGGCAGTTCTCTCACACTAAAAAAGCGAGCTTCGATTGTTTCAACGCCATCTGCTTTGAGTACTCCACCAAGGATTTCTTTGGTTACATAGGCAACAGTTACTGGATAAAATTCATCCCCATTTGGCAGCCTTACATAATGCTGCTTACCCGAAAAGACACCAACGAGATTTAACTGGCCGATTTCCAGTCCAGTTTCCTCGAATACTTCCCTTCTGCCAGCTTCTTCAGTAGATTCACCTAACTCCATAAACCCGCCCGGAACACCCCATTGACCATCCTGCCGTTTCTGCAGTAAAAACTCTCCCTGTTCATTCATCACTGCCACTGCAACCCCAACCAAGATCAAAGGCTGGTGACCAATATCCTTCCGTAAATCCTCTATGTATCCCATATTCCCTCCCGAAAAAGTAAAAAATTTCTAGGTAAACAGAATTCGACAAAGGCAGTTTATTTCCTTCTTTTTCCTGAAAGAAAAAAAGCGTTTCTTTTATATATATAGAAACGCTTTAGGTAAAAGAGATATTAACTTTTCTCCCCTGATTTTGTATGCATGCAAATGAGCATTGAGCGATTCAACGTTGTGGGTGTCCAGAATGGTTAACGTAGTTTTGACAAAATTCCAGTTCAAGCATCCCGAAAGCCAAAGTAGTGACGTCAGACGTTCATGGTCGTCAATTCCAAGAAAATCAAAAGCGCCATATCCATTCAAAAAAGCCTTCGCCACCTCTGATGACATTTCCATAGAGTTAATTCCCTCTGTCCGGGTATACCATTTTATCAGCCAGGCCAATCCCTCAATTCGATCCCCATACCCGATTGATTCAAAGTCTACAATCCCCACAATGTTTCTTTTTTCATCCCATAATACATTCAGTGGATTTAAATCTGATTGTACAATATAGTCCATTTTATTTGTCTTTGCAGTTGCAATATGCTTGTTTGCTAGTTCCAGGTAATCCTGTAGTTCACTCTTATACGGTATTTCAGTAGAATTGACCTTCTTCCCAATCTGGTCGGAGAATTGTTGATATCCAATTAGGTGTGATTTTTTAGGAAAAATAGCACTCTCATATGTTTCGGAAATGTCATGAAACCTCCTGGCCATATTTCCGAATTTCCAGGCCATATCCTTGTCACAAAGAGTAAGATGCTGACCTTCTATCCATTCAAACATGATAAAGCGGTATTTTTCCCCTTCCCGGCTGACAATGGTATATGGCTCGTCATTTAAAGCCTGTACATGTCTCATGAAGGGAATGTCATGCTCGACTAGGAACCCGCAAAACTTGGTTTGTTCAGTTAAAATTTCATCTGTTATTTCTCCAAAGACATTGTTCGGGGACCTGTTTTCTTTCAAGAATCTTGCCGAATATGTTTTACCATCTGCCTCGATTTTATAATGCAAATCCGTACTCCAACTAGGAAGTTCTTGTTTAATTAAAATTGATTTCTGTCCAACCCCGTAAGCCTCCAAAGCTCTTTTAATCGATTGATAAGACACTATTATTACCCCTTATGTTTTCTCAATAAAGAAATATTCAAATCCTGCAATATGTGAATTCTTCCTCCATAGATAAAACTAGCACTGCCTTAGCATTAATAAAGCAGTGCTACCTTCATTATATCTTTGTAATTTCAATCACTCCGCCACAATGTGATATAGGCAGGAATTCCAGCTTGCAGTAATCCTCCAACGCAGAACAGACCTCATTAAATACAAAGTAAAATTCATCATCATCCCAGAATTCTTTGCTGTCATTTTTGCAAGCTTCGAGCTGCTGCCTCGTTTGAAAGGCAATGTCGCCTATCAGAATTTTACCGTCCTCTGATAGCAATGGCAGCAAACCCTTTATGAATAAAACTTTATCTTCGTCTGTTAAATGATGCAATGCGTAGGTGCTTACAATATAGTCGTACTGTTTACCTTTTACTTCTGCGGGCAAGCCATTGGCAATATCCCATTCTAGTAAGTTTGCATTCGGCATTTTTGGCTGCGCCAGGGCAATCATTCTCTGTGAAAAATCAATTCCATCTATATGATGTCCATTTTCATATAACCTGGCTGTCAGAACTCCTGTTCCGAACCCGATATCCAAAACTCTTGAATTTTCCATTTCCATTACTTCATTAAAAATCGTATTCAAGATCTCTCTATAGCCTGCAAATGGATATACTCCATTTTCTTCACTAACCTGTACTGTTTTGTCATATCCGTCTGCCCACAAATTAAAACCTTGTTTATTTAACATGAATGCTCCTCCGATTTTCGAGAACATCCAGCCCGTTCTTATCTAGACCACGATATTCTCCATTATTTTTCTTATGCCACTGATCTCTTCTGCCTGTTTCATAACAAACGCCACCTTTCATAGTGTTCTTTTATTGATAATACTCAAGTACATCCTGCTCGAATTCGGAAGTCGTCCTCCCCGTAATTTGTTCCAAAGCTGTATAAAACCCTACAGTATCGTTAGTCTTTTCGATTAATTCCACCAAAACATCATTTCCATACATCTGAACCAAGTAGTTTACTGTAAAATAACTTTGCATATAGGGATTGGCATGATCAATCTGGCGAGCTTCGTGAAATTCATTGTCCCAGCTTATGCTTTCAAGTGGCAGGGTTTCGTATGGATTAGATTCATAAGGAACCTCAGTACCATCATTGCCCACATATTCTGCTATCCCTTCAATAAACCATGCTGGAAAAGTGTCACCAAATGTTTCAGCTTCCTCTATTTTTTTGAAAGTAGCATAATGTGCATATTCGTGCAAAATTTTTCTTTTAAAAAAATACAGCGGCGTTTCAAGCCCCTGTAGTATGCTTTCTACACTGTCAGGATCGACGTTGACACCCATCACTTTTTCAAAATGAGAATAATATCCGCCGGCACTATCAATATTTGAAAGCTGCTCAAGGTCTTCCCTGCTCATAAAAATCAAATCGATTGGTTTTTTACTATAGGCACCAAGAACCTCGACTGATTTATCCTCGGCCCATTTCAGTGTCTCAATTGTCAATGGAATTAACTCTTCATTATCTTCCTGATAGTAAATCGATATGTTCTCATACACATACTTCATACTTTCAGCTTTAAGTTTTACCTCTAATTCACTATCATAATTTAAAGTTAAGACAGATTTTGCTGTCGTAAAAAAGGTGACATTCTCACCGGTCCTTGCATTCAGTTTCATTTGGAACGCTTTGATGACTCCGAATATACTTACTAAAAATATAATAAGTATGATGAAGAAAGTCGTCACCCACAACCTTATGTTCGGTCTACTCATCCCTTCCTCGTTTCACCAGTTCCTCAAGCAAAGAAATCATTTTTTCGTTTTGTTCGATCATTTCCTCATTTTGCTGTCTGAGCTTTGTAAAATCAAACATGAACACCAATAAAACAATTGTTATAATGATTAACACTTCGCTACCCCTTCCCCTATTAGCCATCTTATCGCCTCATTAAAATCACTTGCAATAAAATCCGGTTGGATTACTCCCCATCTGCCATAATACTGCTTGTTTATGTATCTATCAAAAGCATCCTGACCGCTGCCCGTTTTGACCAAAATCTTCAAGCAGCCCGCTTCATCAGCAGCCAGCATGTCCGTCCATCTATCTCCGATCACTACACAACGATTTAAGTCCAGCTTATTTTCAACTGCAGCTCTTTTCAGCATTCCGGGAGAAGGTTTTCTGCAGTCACAGCCTTCCTCATGACGGTGAGGACAAATGTATACCTGATCAAACCCAAACGATGTCAACTCACTCTCAAACTGGTCATCTGTGGCTTCTCCATTCGCAATCCCTGGCTGGTTCGTAAACGAATAGACTAGAATATTGTTGTCTTTTAATAGCTCGATTGATTTCTGGACACCGGGGAATAACTCAAAATCCCCTGGATAAACCACTTTGTCAGTTCCTCCAAGTGTCCCATCCCGGTCGATAAAAACTGCCTGGAAATTCAACACGATACCTACCCCTCTGAATTCACTTTTCTGCGAGCAATCGCCTTAAAACTTTAACCTTTCATTAACACAAGCCCTATGTTCCTGGCTAAGATCATGAGCTTTTTTATAAAGCGGATTATTCTTTCCTTCATTCAACTCTCCTACAAATCTAATCTCAACTTTTCCTTTATATTGGTTCCACCGTTGATTCAATTCATTTATATACTGCTTAACGGGGCCCTTATAAGTCTTCAGATCAATAGAGAAACTTGAGGTCCAGGCTTTTTGATCTGTTATAATAATTGCTTTCTTGAATTTTTTCTTTTTCATCAGCTTCAATGCATCGAGGATTGCTAGCAATTCACATACAATCGGTTTAGTGGTTTTAATATTTCTCACTGTTGAATAACCAGCCGCTGTTTCTCCGTTCCTGACGATGACCACTCCAGTTCCTGCAGTGGCATTGTTGAAATTATAGGAGCCATCGACAATTAAGAATGGAACATCAGCAGGGACTTTTTCGACCAATGGCATAAGCATGTTTTTCAATACCTGCTTAACAACTTGATTTCCTTTACGATAAAAGTCGAGTATATCCTGAACATGGTAAAAGCCCTTTTCTCCTACATGCTGAAACGGGAGTCCATTTTTCTTTAAGTTTATGAATTGATCCTTTGTAATTCTTAGGATTGAGAGAATCATATCTTCAGTGACATACTCTTCCAGCGAGCGCCCTTTGCTGTCACGAAATTCCCTTTCCAAACGCTCCTGTGAAGGTTTGTATGACTTCAGCCATTCTTTCACTTCCCCTTCCAGGAATCTGTATTCATTCGCAATCAGATAATGAGGCATTCCGTCATTCAAATATACTGTCAGTTGGGTTTTAGTTAATTTGACGTTTTTAATCAATTCTCCCCTTAAAAGTAATTTTACTTGGGACTGTTTTGATGTAATCGTTGTCATCTGGCACCTGCATTCTTTTTGAAAATTCTACTATTTCCATCATACCATTCTCTAAAATACATTTATATCCAAAGTTTCCATTTTAAACGAAGTAAACCACAAAAAAAATCCCCTCACCAAATGGCAATAACGGGTTCTCTTGTGGAGTGCAAAACGGGAAAAAACAATTCAAAAAGCATGTTAAATCGCTTACGATTTAGCATGCTATTTTTTAATGGTATAGGAAGGTTTATGACAATTTTATTTGATAATTTACACTGTAATTAGCATATCAATTAGATGGAAATTCTCATGCTGTTAGTTTACATGCTAAAACGCTTGTTAATACTTCGTAGAATTTGATAGTAACGGCAATTTCCAAACATAAAATAGATACACCAGGAGAAAGAAGTCTGGTCCTTAAATAAGAAATCAGCGAAAGTAAAATAAGCGGAGTTTTTCCGGTTATATTCAGAATGGAGCACGTTTTTAGCTAAATAAGCGGAATTTTTCCGACTATTTATCAGATCGGGTATTTATTTGGCAACTCCCCATCTAAAAATGAAAGTGTAATTCCATCATAATGACTTTGAATTATAAAATTCAGAAGTTAAAAAGCATGATGATTTAATTGCATAATCACCATGCTTTTTTCTACATTACTTGTACTGTTAATTATGATTTCGCACTTCCAAAGAGAACCCTTTACAAATGGCAAGGGGCCTGATTTATCCGTATTTTTTTACTGACCGTTATGCAATTCATTATGAAGCTTCTTGAACTGCAGATACATAGCGACTCGCCATGGGACAATCATTCCAAAAGCAAGAATCCAGAACATTCCGCTCAACTCTCCGAAATCGATCGAGCTGCTTAGCACCAGTTTCGCTATTACACGTACGATCAACAGTCCGATTAAAATGAAGACGAAAGCCTTAGATCTTTTCAGAAAGATTTCCCGTCCTCTGACTTCGAATTTCGAGGTCTTGATGAGCAGGATTGAGAATAGTATCCCTACTGAAAGGGCCTCTATTATCTGTAAAAAATGAACCCGGAACACTGGGAAAATGAACATGAGCGCACCCGTGCTCATGAAGATTGGCGGTAAAATAATTTTCTTGGCAGATGCTGGTCTTTTGGCAGCCTTCATCCTCATGAATGTCACAAAGATGGCCATGCCAATTGCTCCAACTGTTGACGCCAAAACATAATTCATTTTGTATTTCATCCCTTATTTATAGTATCCACATTATTATAATGAAAATCAGCCATTTAAGATAGACTTAAATGGCTGTTTTTTATCGTAACACTCTAGATACGGAATCGACTACCTGTGAATCATCGAATGGCTTTACAATGAAATCCTTTGCTCCCGCCTCGATAGCATCCACCACCATCTTCTGCTGGCCCATCGCTGAGCACATGATGATTTTTGCATCTTTGAAATCCTTTTTGATTTCTTTTACGGCGTCCAGTCCGCTCATTTCCGGCATTGTTATATCCATTGTTACTAGATCGGGTTTCAGCTCGCGATACATCTCGACTGCTTCACGTCCATTTTCAGCTTCCCCCACTATATCGTGGTTTGCTTTCTTCAGAATATTGGTTAAGGTGATCCTCATAAATTTTGCGTCGTCAACTATCAAAATTCTGGCCATCGCTGTATCCTCCCCGACAATCACAACAAATATATTAATCTATTTAATTTCCTCTTAATTACTATATAACTATATTTAACCATTATTTTCAATGTAAAGACACCGACAAATTTCTCACATACAAAAATTCGTTATGAAAATAATCTCATATAGCCTTAATAGAACTCAAGCTTTAATATGCTTGTTAAAATCCTGTAAAATCCCCAAAAAACATTGATAGAATTGAAATCAGCTTCGTCATCCAGTCGAAGAACAACATGATTCCGACTAATATCATGATATAGCCGCCGATTTTCACAATTTTAACATTATGTTTGCGGATCCACTGCATTTTTCCAATGAAGAATGAAAGAATGAAGAACGGAATCGCAAAACCCAGAGTATACGCAATCATATAAAGCATTCCTGAACCAGGGTTTGAACCTGCAAGCAGGATGACCGAAGCCAAGATAGGTCCAGTACATGGAGTCCAACCTGCCGCAAAAGCCATACCAATCAGAGAGGACCCAAAATAACCTGATGGGCGATTCTTGAATTCTATTTTCCTGTCTTTCATCAAGAACTCAGGCTTAAAGAATCCAATCACCATCAGCCCGAAGGCAACAATAAAAATCGCACCAAGTTGACGGATGAGATCCTGGTATTGCATGAAGAATTGGCCTACAAAAGATGTCCCGAAGCCAATTGCAATGAAAATCACTGAAAATCCCAGTAGGAAAAATAATGTATGCAGCAGACTGCGCCTTTGCAGCATCGCATTTTCGCTCTTCAGTTCTCCTACAGACATTCCAGTTATATATGATAAGAATGCCGGATAAAGCGGCAAGCAGCACGGAGAAATAAAGCTAAGGAATCCCGCTCCCATAGCAATGAAAATATTTATATCTGTCATAATTCCATCCCCAGTCCATATTCGTTAGTCCCATTCTAACAAAACCATTTACTATTATTATAGTTTAACTGTGAACAATTTATTAATTTCTATAAAAAAGGTGTTTACCTTCTTAAAAACTGGGTAATAAACTACGGTGTATATTTTTTACAGGAAAATATTTTACAAATGTTTCTTTTGAAATTTGGCAGTATATGCTATATACTAATATAGCACTTGTAATAATTTCTATATTTATAACCATTTTACATAAGCTTGTTTAATATACTGCCACCAGATGAAACTAGAAAGGATTTTCACATTGTCTAAAGAACAACTAATCACCCTCATTGAAAAGAAACGCGAAGAGCTGATACAAATCGCATCGAAGAACGGCCTCAATTCTACAATCGCCATTCATTACAGCCAGGAACTTGATGAGCTGTTAAATGAATATAATCGCGTATACATTAAAAAGATAGCAGCCCATTAAAAACAGCTAAACGCCATAAGCGTTATAGCTGTTTTATTTTTGTCTATTTAAGCAGGTTCTTGCCTATTCATTATATTGAAAAACTCCTTCGAGTAAAAAGAGTAGTATTCATCGTTATAACGATGAATACTACTCTTTTAATTTTAAGTCAATTTCTTCAGTTTTTAAGTGAACCGCAGTTGTATGTTTATTTCCTACGTATCTTAGAACTTTTTCATTACTTTTCCGATTATTTTTCCTGCATTTTTTCCAGCTTTCTTTGTTATTTGCTTCTTCACTTGTTTTTTAATTTCCTTCTTTATCATGCTCTTTAATCCCATCTTCTTCCCTCTCCCCAACTACATTATCGATGATAATTAATAGTACGATTCTTTAGGCGAAAAGTTTCATATCTCCCCTGACATGGAAAAATATAAACGTTGTGCTCTAACCTGTCAGTCAGCACAAAAAGAGTCAACATTTTAGGTAATTCTTAGGATTGTATTTACATTTATCCATTTAAATTAAAATAAAGGCGATTACTTTTTAGCAATCGCCATTTTACATAATATAATTACCTATCCAACCACATCTTCCAATCGTTCTACTGAACCATTCTGCAAGAGATACATCTTATGGTAAAGTCCCTGTTGAGTGAGCAGTTCCTGATGTGTTCCGCGTTCAACTATTTCTCCATGATGGAGGACGATGATCTGGTCTGCATCCTGGATAGTGGAAAGTCTGTGGGCAATGGCAATCGTCGTCCTTCCTTTGCGCATTTTGGATAATGCTGTCTGGATGGCCTCTTCGGTTTCCGTATCGATATTTGCTGTCGCTTCATCGAGAACAAGGATTTTCGGATTAGCCGCAACCGTTCTCGCAAAAGCGATCAATTGCCTCTGTCCGCTCGAAAAAGTCGAGCCTCGCTCTGTCACCTTTTGTGCGTATCCATCCTCCAGTTTTTCAATGAAAGTATCTGCCTGGACAAATTCAGCCGCCCTTTTTATATCCTCTTCAGTCAAATCGCTGTTGTGAAGCCGGATATTATCCCCGATTGTTCCATAGAACAAGAACGGATCCTGAAGCACGAGCCCCATTTTATGGCGCAGCTCTTTTACCGGATAGTTCTTTATCGAATGATCATCAATCAAAATATCTCCACGCTCGAATTCATAAAAGCGCATCAGCAGATTGATGATTGAGCTCTTCCCGCTTCCGGTGTGGCCTACAAATGCAAGAGTTTCCCCAGGTTTCACAGTGAAACTGATATTTTTCAAGACATCCCTTTTGCCATCATATGAAAAACTGACATCCTTGAATTCTATTTTTCCATCATTGATTTTGTCAGCTTCTTTTCCAGTCTGGCCCGGAGCAAGCTCCGTTTCATCAAGCAGTTTGAAAACGCGTGATGCAGCGACAATCGCCTGCTGGTACATGGAAAGTCGCATCATCATATTGTTTACCGGCTCGAAAAAGCGATCCAGGTAATTAATGAATGCATACAATACCCCAATCTCAATTGGACTGTCAAAAGAAGTAATCCCAAAAAAGCTGAGTACGATCATTAACGCTAAAATATAGACCAGGTCAACAGCTGGGCGTAACAACAACCCATCTGCCTTTATGTTCTTCATGCCCGCATCAAAATGCTTATCGTTAATTTCACCGAACTCCCTTTTCAATCTTTCTTCCTGGCGGAACATTTGGATGATCGACATACCCTGGAGTGATTCACTGAGCTTTGCATTCAGCTGGCTCAGGCGTTCACGCATATCCTGGTAAAACTTCGAACTCAGTTTCCGGTACAAACTCATGATGAATACAATAAAAGGTAAAATCAGCATTGTGAACAAAGCCAGTTTTACATTCAGGATGAACATTGCCACAAAAATTCCGAACAGCAAGAAGCCGCTTTGTATAAAAGTCGCTATGACGCTTACGAACATATCCTTGATTGCTTCGGTGTCATTGGTCACTCTGGATACAAGTGAGCCGGCAGGCGTTTTATCGAAATATTTCAATCCAAGCTGCTGCACCTTTGTGAAGACATCAATCCTCATTTGCTGGATGATTTTCAGCGCAATTTCCTGGAACTTCAGAAGCTGAAAATAAGAGACGAGCACATTGAGGACCTGGATGCCAATATAAGCAGCACCGAGCATCAACAGCGGCTCGAAAGGCATGTAACCTTCCCTCAAGTAATCATCGATAAAAATTTTAACCAATATCGGTCCAAGCACGTCCCCAACAGTGGCGAGCATCAGGAATCCGAACGCAACAAAAATCATTTTTAAATGTGGCTTTGCATAAGCAAGAAGCCGGAACAGCACGGAACGCTGCTCTTTCGCGTTTAGTACAGGCGTTTTTTCCATTGGTCACCCTCCCTGCTCGACAAGCTCTTCTAGCTGCTGCCTTAAATACATATCCTTGTACCAGCCGTCGTTCTCCATCAGCTGATCGTGGGTGCCTCGCTCAGCAATCTGTCCATCTTCAAGGACAACGATCAAATCCGCGTGGTGGATGGCGCTCAAGCGGTGTGCAGTGATTATTGTTGTCTTATCTTTACGATTTTCTTTCAATGCTGATAAAATCTGTTCCTCTGTCTTCGCATCGACTGCCGACAGGGAATCATCCAGGATAAGAATCTCGGGATTCATCACCAAGGCACGGGCAATCGAGATCCGCTGCTTCTGGCCGCCTGAGAGAGATACACCCCGCTCCCCGACAACGGTTTGATAGCCATCGGTAAATTCAAGAATGTCATCATGGATGTTCGCTACTCGAGCTGAATTATAGATGACCTCCTTATCAACAGTAGGATCAGCAAAAGCAATGTTGTCCTGAACAGTCGCCGAGAAAAGGAAATGATCCTGCGGAACGTATCCAATTGCCTGTCGCAATCGACCCATTTTATAGTCCTGGATGTTCTTGCCGCCAATGCTGATGATTCCATTCGAAAGGTCGAATTCACGGATCAACAGCTTCAATAGAGTCGTTTTGCCTGCTCCCGTTTTCCCAACGATTCCAAGCGTCTGCCCTTTCCCTAAACCAAAACTGATACCCTTTAATAAAGGTTCCTGGTCGCCAGGATAGGTAAATGACTCAATATCATATTTAAGATCGCCATTCGGAACAATATCCAGTGCATCTGGTTTATCCTGGATTTCGATTTTTTCATCAAGCAATGCTGAAACGCGGTCATATGAAGCCCTACCACGTTCAACAATATTGAAGAACCAACCGAACGCAAGCATCGGCCACACCAATAAGCCAAGATATGATGTGAATGATACCAGCTGACCAATTGTCAGTTCGCCGTTCAACACATACCTTGCCCCGAAAGCAATCGACAAGAAGAATGAGATGCCAACAATGATAGAAATCGTCGGGTCAAATAAAGCGTCAACCTTCGCGACGGAAATGTTCTTTTTCACAACATCCTCAGACTGTTTGCGAAAGTCCTCAATATCTTCATTTTCCTGGCCAAATGTTTTAATGACTTTAATCCCAGTGATGCTTTCCTGTGTCTTGTCATTCAAATCAGAAAAAGCTTCCTGGGCCTTGTGGAACCTTTTATGAAGCATCGTCCCATACCAGCTTGTCAGCAGAGCCATGAACGGCATTGGAATCAAAGCGATTAAGGTCAGTTTCCAGCTGATTGTCGCTGCCATAGCAATGATGACGAAGCCGCCGGTTGAAACAGAGTCAACAAATGTCAAAACACCGGCACCTGCTGTCTGCTGGATTGCGGAAAGGTCATTAGTTGCATGAGCCATCAAGTCCCCTGTCCTTCTTCTCTGGTAAAAAGACTGCGACATACTTGTAAAATGACTATACAGCCGATTTCTCAATAACCGCGACAGCTTTACCGCAGAACCAAAGATCATGATCCGCCAGTAATACCGAAGAGAATACATCGCCAGGCCAGTAGCGGCTAATACAAACATCCATTTTCCAAGTTTCCCGGCCGTAAGCGTACTGTTGGTAATTTCATCAACGATGATTCCAATAACGCGCGGCGGGACAAGCTGAAGAAACGCCACAAATAACAGCAAGAAAATCCCTGTCAGATAGGCCTTTTTCTCCGACTTGAAGTACCATAATAAATCCTTGAATACGCTCATATGTATATCCCCCAAACCCCTCAAATGCTTAAATAGTTTATCAAATATTTGTAAAATGGGGAAGATTTTTTCTCTTTTATTTAACGGAATTAAAAATCAACTAATTTTCCTATAAACGAATATTTTTGCAGAACCTGATGTTTTCGTTCGGTTTTTTTCGCATTTTTATTGTATCTATTTATAATAGTGATATAATAATTTTAAAATTAATTTATTCACTCATATAATCGCGGGGATATGGCCTGCAAGTTTCTACCGGATTACCGTAAATGATCCGACTATGAGTGAGCAATGCAGGGGTCGTTCTTAACCTCTTTTTGCCCGCAGCTTGTATATTAGCCCAAGGCCATTGCTTCACTCATTTTATGATGTGAATGCATGGCTTTGGGCTTTTTTGTACTTAAAAGCCCTCATCTAAGAGGAGGAATACGATGGAATTGCTTATTGAAAAAATTAAAAACGAAGGTACCGTCCTGTCATCGTCGGTACTTAAGGTAGATTCATTCCTGAATCACCAGATTGACCCGCACCTTATGCTTGAAATTGGTAAGGAATTTGCTCAGCGGTTTGCTGATAGCGGCATAACCAGAATACTGACGATTGAATCATCTGGAATTGCCCCTGCAGTTATGGCGGGGCTCCAACTGAATGTACCAGTTGTTTTTGCCAGGAAAAGAAAATCTCTGACTCTCGTAAATAATCTGTTTACAGCATCTGTCTACTCTTTTACCAAGGAAGAAACTAGCGAAATATCCGTTTCCAATCAGTACTTATCAGAAAACGATAACGTATTGATCATTGACGACTTCCTTGCTAACGGACAAGCCGCACTAGGTCTTGCAGAAATAGCCACCAAGGCGAAAGCATCAATTGCAGGAATCGGAATTGTGATTGAAAAAGGATTTCAAGATGGTGGCTCTCTTCTTAGAGATAAGGGCTACAGGGTCGAATCATTGGCTACAATCAGCTCTCTTGATGATGGATCAGTCAGCTTCAAACAACCTACAACTAAGACAAAGGTGGAATTAACACGATGAAACAGAACCCTTTTAAAATTGCTTCATTAGGTATCCAGCATGTATTGGCGATGTATGCAGGAGCGGTAATCGTTCCGCTGATCGTTGGAGGAGCCCTCGGATTAACAGGAGAACAGTTGACTTATTTAGTTTCAATCGATATTTTCATGTGCGGTATAGCAACCCTTTTGCAAGTATGGCGCAATAAATTCTTCGGAATCGGCCTCCCTGTGGTTCTAGGCTGTACGTTCACTGCCGTAGGACCGATGATTGCGATTGGCGGACAATATGGTATTTCAGCCATTTACGGCTCCATCCTTGTTTCTGGTATATTTGTTGTCGCGATTTCAAAGTTCTTCGGAAAGCTTGTCAAGTTTTTCCCTCCAGTTGTGACTGGGTCTGTTGTAACAATCATCGGTATCACTTTAATTCCGGTTGCGATGAATAATATGGCCGGAGGACAAGGCAGCCCGGATTTTGGTTCTCTCACAAACATCGGACTTGCATTTGGTACTTTAATATTCATCATAGTGTTATTCCGTTTCTTTAAAGGGTTTGTCCGTGCCATTGCTATTCTGTTAGGGTTGGCCGGGGGAACAATTGTTGCTTATTTTATGGGAATGGTTAATTTCGACGCTGTTGGCGAGGCTTCCTGGCTTCATATGCCGGCCCCATTCTATTTCGGACTCCCAACATTTGAAGTATCAGCCATCCTGACAATGATTCTCGTAGCGATGGTTAGTCTGGTAGAATCAACAGGAGTTTACTTTGCCCTTGGGGACATTTGTGAAGAAAAAATTGAAGAGAAAGATCTGGAAAATGGATACCGCGCAGAAGGACTTGCGATTATCCTCGGTGCATTCTTTAATGCTTTTCCATACACCACTTATTCACAAAACGTTGGACTTATTCAACTGTCAGGAGTAAAAACAAAGAATGTCATATACACAGCAGGTGCATTCCTTGTATTGCTAGGATTAGTACCGAAAATCGGCGCATTGACTACGGTCATCCCGACACCTGTTTTAGGAGGAGCAATGGTTGCCATGTTTGGTATGGTTGTCGCTTACGGAATAAAAATGCTTAGTGCGGTAGAGTTCTCATCGCAGGAGAATCTATTAATCATTGCCTGCTCTGTAGGAATGGGACTCGGTGTGACAGCCGTGCCCGAATTATTCGCACAAATGCCTTCCAGCATCAGAATCCTGACAGATAACGGAATCGTTGCCGGAAGCTTAACTGCTATCGTATTGAATCTAGTATTCAATGTATTTAAAGGCAATAAAGCAGCCCAGCATGCTTCTTTTGCAGAGCAGAAGGCTTCTTAAGAGTTTTGATAACATTCTTGTGGATCAAATTAAGGCACCGGTTGAATCCGGTGCCTATTTACATTCTATTATTCTATTGGTGACCTGTTTTTCGCTAATCTTGAATTTTAGGACGCCAATCGGCTTTATTGATGACCTGTTTTTCAAAAATTTTAAAATTCAGGTCACCAATCAGCTTGGTGACCTAAATTCTCACAAATCTCTATTTTAAGGCGCTAATCACTACAATGTAAATATTAATCTTTCTTTCTATTGTAAAGCCTGCTTCAAATCCTCAATTAAATCCTCAACGTCTTCAATTCCTACAGAAATCCGGATTAACCCGTCTGTAATCCCAAGTTCTGCTCTACGCTCTGCTGGGATGGAAGCATGAGTCATTTTCGCCGGAACAGAGATTAAGCTCTCTACTGCTCCAAGGCTTTCTGCAAGGGTGAAATATCTAACTTTGCTCAGTACCTCAGCTGCTTTTTCAGCGCTTCCTACATCGAAGCTGACCATACCGCCGAAGCCGCCTGCCTGTTCCTTCGCGATAGAATGCTGCGCATGCGATTCCAGTCCTGGGTAATACACTTTTTCTACACTCTTGTGGCCAGAAAGGAAATTAACGATTTTCTCCGTGTTCGTCTCGTGGGCTTCCATACGGAGTCCGAGTGTCTTGATGCCTCTCACTAATAGCCAGGAGTCTTGCGGACCTAAAATCCCACCTGTGGAATTTTGAACAAAATGAAGATCATCGGCAAGCTGACCATCATTCACGACGACTAGTCCTGCCACTACATCGCTGTGCCCTCCAAGATATTTAGTTGCAGAATGAAGGACCATATCAGCACCCAAAGTCAACGGCGTCTGCCAGTATGGTGTGCTGAAGGTGTTGTCAACGATCGTCAGCAAATCATTTTCTTTTGCCAGCTCTGCGCATGCCTTAATGTCCGTTACCTTTAAAAGCGGATTTGTTGGTGTCTCGATATACAATGCTTTAGTATTTGGCTTAATAGCTGCCTTTACTGCTTCAAGGTCCGTTGTGTCAACGAATGTGGATTCAATGCCGATACGGTTAAGCACCTTGTTCATAATCCTGTAAGTACCGCCATATACATCATCTGTCAGGATGATGTGGTCTCCAGAGTTAAAGAGCATCATCACTGCTGTGATTGCCGCCATTCCGGAACCAAAGGCAAATCCTCGTTTACCTTCCTCTAGATCCTTGATCAACTCTTCAAGAGCAAACCTGGTTGGATTACCTGTCCGTGAATATTCGTAGCCCTTATGGACTCCTACATCCTCTTGCTTGTAAGTACTTACTTGATAAATTGGAAACGATACAGCACCTGTAGTTTTATCTCCAGGTATTCCTCCGTGAATCATTTTTGTTTTGCGCTTCATTTAAATTCCCCCCTCGTAAATTTTTTTGCTTAGATAACGCTCGCTTCCGTCTGGAAAGACTGTCACGATGTTTGTGCCAGGAGGGGCTTTTCGTGCTTCTTGTAAAGCTGCGTGAAGAGCTGCGCCAGACGAGCTTGCAGCAAGTATTCCCTCTCTAGCCGCGAGTTCTTTCACGGTGTCAAATGCATCTTGATCGGAGATGGTATAGATGTCATCAAATAAAGCAGTGTCCATATATTTCGGAAGGAATTCCATGCCGATTCCTTCTGTTTTATGAGGGCCTGACTGGCCTCCGTTAAGAATCGATCCTTCGGGTTCAACAATGACGGTCTTTATCATTGGATTTTTTTCTTTTAAAAATTTTGCAGTACCCATGAAAGTTCCCCCGGTACCGGCACCAGCTACGAAAATATCAATTTCTCCATCTAGGTCTTGCCAAACCTCAGGTCCCAGCGTCTTATAATAAGTTTCCGGATTTGACGGATTGGAAAATTGCGATGGTGAGTATGAATTAGGAATCTCTTCAAGCAATTGCTCTGTTTTTCGAATTGCTCCAGCCATTCCTTCCGAAGTAGGTGTATGGATGATATTCGCACCAAGTGCCCTCATCAACGTTTGTTTTTCTAAGCTGAACTTTTCCGGCACTACAAAGATAACATTAATCCCTTTGTTGATTGCTGCCAGCGCCAGCCCGATCCCCGTGTTCCCGGCAGTAGGCTCAATAAGAGTGCCGCCTTTTTCCAACTTACCTGTACGGAACGCCTCATCGATTAACTCTAATCCCAGTCGGTCTTTAATACTGCCTCCCGGGTTTAAGTATTCTAATTTGGCAAACAAACGTACATCGTTAGGCAGGCGGAATCGGGTGAGTTCAACCATAGGTGTATGTCCGATCAATTCATGAATACTGCGGTAAAGCGTCATTGCATTTAACTCTCCTTATTCAGCAAATACCTGGCGCCACTCATCTTTCTTTGCCAGCATTTTTGCAGCAATTTCTTTTGCTCCCTCAAGGCTGTGGCTCGCTGCCCAGCCGCACTGGATTTCGTTGCAGGCAGGAACCTCATCTGCTTCAAGCACATCCTTCAGAGTCTTTTCTAACACTTCAAGAATATTGTCGTAATCATCATGGTTGATCACCGATAGGTAAAACCCTGTCTGGCAGCCCATCGGACTGATATCGACGACACTTCCATGGTGATTGCGGATATTTTCGGCCATTAAATGTTCAAGTGAATGAAGACCTGGCATCTCCATATGCTCCTTGTTCGGCTGGCAGAATCGGATATCATACTTGTGAATCACATCGCCATTGGCACCTTGTGTTGTTCCTGCTAAACGGATATATGGTGCGGCCACCTTCGTATGATCTAAATTAAAGCTTTCAACATTCATTTTCTTTACCATTACTTCTTCAACTCCTCTAACATTAGTAAAATTAGTTCTGCGGAATTTTTCGCGGCCGTTTCCAAGAATTGATCAAACGAGATATTTGAATCTTTCCCTGCAATATCGGAAAGCGACCTGATGATAACAAATGGCACTTCGAATTGATGGGCCACCTGGGCGATTGCTGCCGCCTCCATTTCTGCTGCATACAAATCAGGCAGCTTGGTCCTGATGAATTCTACCCTTTCCGGGTCATTCATGAAGGAATCACCTGAAGCGATCAAGCCTTTAACAATCTGGATGCCGTCAATCTTTTCAGCACTCGTTAACGCGACTGTGACAAGCTTTTCATCTGGGGCGAAGTAAGCAGGCATCCTTGGTACCTGGCCATATTCGTATCCAAAGATTGTGACATCAACATCGTGATGCCTTACTTCTGTCGAAATGACGACATCACCGACATTCAGGTTTTTATGAAAACCGCCTGCAGAACCTGTATTGATGATGACATCGGGTTGGAATTTATCAATAAGGATCGCTGTCCCCATTGCCGCATTTACTTTGCCGATTCCTGACTTCAGCAGGACTACTTGCAAGCTATCAATCTCTCCTTGATAAAATTCACTTCCAGCAAGATAGATATCTTCTCTGTCTTTGAGTTTACTGCGAAGCAAATCTACTTCTTCATCCATTGCACCGATAATCCCAACTCTCATCGTGCCTCTCCCCCATACTATCTATAATTTTACTTTTCTTTCACAGCTTCCATTAGCCAAACATAGGAGTTTAACTTTTCAAAATTAACCTGGAAACCATGTCTCTCAAAAATCAGCTTCAGTACATCAAGAGTCGTATAGTACTCACTCTGCAAATCCTTAAGGAGATTCACGTATCCCTGTTCCTTTACTATCCTATGCCTTTCGTTACGGTCTCTTTCATTTAAAAAAGCAGTATCCGCAAATACGATCTTTCCACCTGTTTCTAACATTTCGCTGTATAGCTTTATGGCGGTATCCTTTTCATCATCAGTTAAATGATGAAAAGCATAAGTACTGACAATTGAATCTATTTTTTCAGGAAGGTTTGGAAATTGAATAAAATCTCCATCGTATAATTCTAGCTTCATGAACCGAGCCTTCGTTTTTTCCCTCATGACTTTTGAAGGCTCTACTCCATATACCTCTCTGCCCAAGCCAATTAGTTTTTCGGTAAGATTCCCAGTCCCAACACCAAATTCAAGTACTCTACCCTTTGACTTTTTAGCTACTAAATCTAATATTTCCTCATAATCTTCAAAAACATCTTTATATTCAACGTCTTGCCCAGAAACCGTTTCGTCGTAAAACTCAGCCCATTCGTCAAATAAGGGGATAAATTCTCTACCCAAATTATTCACCCACTTTTTAATTATTATAATTCCTATATGTATAGTATGAATTAAAATATTATAGGTCACATATTAGCATATTCAATTTTCTAAATCAATTTATTTTATCGGGATTAAATTGCCTCCACATTGAAGAAAACAACTCAACAATAGTGTATACTTACTATAAACACAGACATTTCAGGGGGATAACATGGGGAAGAGAGTGCTAGTTGCTGAGGATGAGCAAAGAATTAGCCATTTATTAAAGATGTACTTAGAAAGAGAAGCTTTTATTGTGGAAGTCGCAGACAATGGCGATGAGGCTTTGGAGAAGGCGCTGCAGGATTCCTTTGACATCATCATCCTGGACATTTTAATGCCAGGAAGAGATGGTTTTTCAGTATTGGAGGAAATCAGGAAAACTAAAGACACACCCGTGATCATGCTTTCTGCTAAAGGGGAAGCTCATGACCTTAAACGAGGAGAAGAATTAGGGGCCAGCGAATACATTTTGAAGCCATTCAGCCCAAAGGATGTAGTTTCGAAAATAAAAGATCTGTTATAGTTTGACCTCTACCGGACACTACTTTTGATTTCCAAACTCTGTTTGTCCGTTAGAGCTCTTCTATCGGACACTTCTCTCGGCTTCCACCTTCCGTTTGTCCGTTAGAGCTCTTCTTTCGGACACTTTTCTCGGTTACCGCCTTCCGTTTGTCCGTTAGAGCTCTTCTATCGGACATTTCTCTCGGCTTCCACCTTCCGTTTGTCCGTTAGAGCTCTTCTTTCGGACACTTTTCTCGGTTTCCACCTTCCGTTTGTCCGTTAGAGCCCTTCTATCGGACATTTTTCTAGGCTTCCACCCTCCGTTTATCCGTTAGAGCTCTTCTTTCGGACACTTTTCTCGGTTACCGCCTTCCGTTTGTCCGTTAGAGCTCTTCTTTCGGACATTTTTCTCGATTTCCACCTTCCGTTTGTCCGTTAGAGCCCTTCTATCGGACATTTTTCTAGGCTTCCACCGTCAGTTTGTCCGATTGAGCATTGTATAGCATGCTTTTTAAGTAATTTATAACAATTCACCTTTTCGGATTTCTTTTATTTCTCCATAAAACTCTATCTTTTCTCCGTCAATGACAATTCCATCGCCATCACGGCAGGTAAAAATGCTTTCTTCCTGGAGAAGAGAATATTCTAAAAGTTCGTCCAGCTGATGTTTTTCTCTGTTCCAATGCGGCATAAACTCAAAGTCTACCAGTCCTAAACCGTTTAATTCACACAACTGAACTTCGTTTTGATCATGAAATCCGGCAATCTTGATTGATTTGGACATAATGATGCTTCCAGCACTTACACCGATTAACGTTTTTCCTTCTTGAACCATTTCTTTAATGTAGGTGACGATGTTTTTTTCCTGCAGGTTTTTCAATAATAGATATGTATTCCCCCCTGACAGGAAAATGCCGTCACAGCTTTTAAACTCGTCCAACTGTGATTCCTCGAACTCTTGATCTACATCAAAATAAAAGAAGTCTGTAACACCCCAACTCGTTAACTCTGGCCTGGCTTTTTCAAAATACCATCTTTCTTTATCAGTTCGCGATGGGATATAAGCTAACTTAAAAGGCTTTGAACCTGCTAATTCCTTAATTCTGTTCTTTAAAGCGGGATTCATATTTTTTAAATCACTCAGCAACACTAATTTAAACATCTAGACCAACTCTTTCAACAAATTTTCATCAAAATAAATTCGATAAAGTAACTGTATAAACCTGCTAAAAGGATCAAATAAAAAGAGCCTGGAACATCCAGACTCTTCAGAAAAACATTTACTTTTTATTTGACCAAATCACAAATGGTATTAAAACTAAGGATATTACCCCTCCTGCCAGCGACAGGAAGGCAAAGCTTGAATTTGCAACGACCATTCCGGAAAGCATCCCGCCCGAGGCCCCTGACAAGGCGACCATCACATCCACAGTTCCTTGCATTTTTGCGCGGTTTGTTGGATTTGTCGCATCGACTAGCAGTGCGGTTCCGCTAATCAGACCAAAATTCCAGCCTAGGCCGAGAAGAATTAGTGCAAGGGTAATCCAAAGCATGGATTCACCTGGTGCAACAGCAGCAATAACCCCGGAAATCAGCAGTGTAACTCCTGAAGCGACCGCCATCGTCGCACGCCCGATCTTATCAACAAGTACACCAGTCAAAAGAGAAGGCAGATACATAGCTCCAATATGGAACCCAATTACCATCCCTACAGCGCTTAAACCATGTCCATGGCTGCCCATATGCACCGGTGTCATCGTCATGATCGCTACCATCACAATTTGTGTAAGGATCATAATAAGGGCTGCAACTCCGATACCCCTTTTATCCGTTACAAGTTCTTCCTCTACATAATCAGGAGAACTTGCTTTAGCATTCCGTTCTGCCAATGCAATCGCCCTTGCGACCACATACGGATCTGGGCGCAGGAAAAACAATAACACTAATCCAGCAACGATATAGGCTGCGGCTGCGAGAATGAATGGTCCTGACAAAGCCGGTACCCCTACAGAAATGGCAAACTCCCCCATGACCTCGACAAGGTTAGGACCGGCTACAGCGCCAAACGTAGTAGAGACCATCGCGATACTGACTGCTGTTGCACGTTGTTTCGCACTGGCCAGGTCTGTCCCTGCGTACCGTGCCTGTAAATTCGTCGCACTTCCAGCACCGTATACCAACAGTGCTGCAAAGAGCAGAAAGATATTATTCGTTACTGCAGCGATGATAACCCCAATGGCACCAATTCCGCCAGTTAAAAAACCAGAAGCCAAGCCAGCCCGCCTACCGTAGCGTTGCGAAAGGCGACCGACTACGAGAGCCGCTCCAGCAGATCCCAGGGTGAACAGGGCTATCGGAAGACCGGCAACACTATCCGTGCCAAGCATATCTTTAGCCAACAGCGCCCCCACAGTAATGCCTGCAGCAAGACCTGCACCGCCGAAAATCTGGGATAAAACAACTATTAATAATGTCCTTTTATATAAAGCTTTTTGTTTTTCAGGTGATTCTACATAAGCTTGCAACCACCCGGGTTGACTCTCCAAAGCCGCTGCATCTTCAGTTTGACGTGACATTTTTCCAGCTCTCTCTTTCTTAAAATCATGATGAAGCAATTATACCATATTGGGTATATCGTGGATATCATAAAATTCAATACTTCTCCAGCTCAGCTTCTAAATCTTCCCTCAGCGTATCCACATTGATTACGGCAGAATCTATATCCGTTGGAAAAATGGAAGGCTTGACTCCGTCAGATTTCATACCCGGGAGCCAGTTTTCGAGGAAGTGATCCAAATCAATTCTTTTTGGTGTAAAGCCTGCCCATTCTTTCTTCGCAAAGGTTTCCGCGAACTTCTCATTTGGGAAGAATGGGATCAGCGTATTGCCCAAGTCATCTTGAGCAGTTGCCCAGCCTTCGTTATATAGTCCCCATACCTCTTCATAATCTGCTGATTTTTTAATGAAGTATTCATACCTTATAGCTGCTGGCTGCCTGATGACTGCTTCAAATTCACGTTGATTCAAATTATAGCTCTCCTATCTATGTCCATCTTTACGTGCCTGAATGTAACCATAATACGCGCAAGTTCCATTTTGCGAAAGATCCTTTACCTCAAAACCGCATTTATCATAGAAGCTAAAATTGTCCGCTGAAGTATGGGCAAACCAATCTCCATGGGGAAGCTTTTGCACGCAAAGCTTCACGAGTTTCTGGCCAATGCCTTTTCCACGATATGCCGATAAGACGGCCAGGTCCATAATATTCGCTGCCATTATCTGATCCGAGATGACCCTTACCATCCCGACCATTTCATTTTGGTCCCAAACAGTAAATGCCCAGGTGGCATTTTTGAATATCAGTGAAAACTTTTCTTTTTGCCATTCTGGAGTGTTCCTTGCCCAGCCAGCATCTTTAAAAAGCTTCTCAACCTTTTCTGCCGGAATCCCTTCCGTGCCTTCCCGTATGACAAGTCCGTTGAAATATTGATACATATGTAATCCCCTTTTTAAAATTCCTTACGTTTCATATTCTGTATTTGCCAACAGATGTCCTGCCATTGTTTAACATTTGCTGTAGGCCCGGTTATTTTGACCTTTGATAACAAAGCCTAATTATAGGAGGTGTATTTTCTATGGTAAGAATTCATAATCCAGTTAAAGGTGATAAAAACAAAGTCGGTGCTGACGGCCAGCTTCACGGCGGTGTTATGGAAACTGCAGACGAATTTTTCGATTCTATTTTTCAGCAAGGCACTAAGAATAAGGCTGGAGACAAAGCAAAGAAGCAAAAATAACGCCATTTCCGGCGTTATTTTTATCTAGTCATTTTAATGGTTGCGATGGATTAAGTTCTTCTTGAACCTTCAATTCCGTTTACCACAATTAAATGTCCCTTAAATCCATTTTCTTAGGACCTTTTGATTTAATCCGTATTTCAAAATGTCCATTAAACCCTTCTTCTTAGACATTTCAATTCAATCCACAACTCAAAATGTCCATTAAACCCTTCTTCTTAGACATTTTGATTCCATACACCCATTAAAATGTACTTAAGAGACTCTACAATAAGAAAAGCACTCATCGCTAATGAATGAGTGCTTGTCCGTTATTATTTTCCTGTCTGCTTGTTCATTGCTGACATCATTTGATTGATTTTCTTCTGGGATGGTTTCATACCCATCTGCATCATCATCATTTTAAGCATTTGTTCGTTAATTGGCGGATTTTTCTTTAAGTAGCTCTCCATATATTTACGAGCAATGAAAAATCCTAGCGCTACACCGACAACTAATGCCAGTATACCAACTAGAATTAGATCCCACATAAAACTTCCTCCTTCATGTTGTCTAACATACAGTGTACTAAACCAACAGCTATTATACAATATCTGCAGTTTTTTTTCTCTATTAAATCAGCTCATTTTGAAAAATTTTTGCATTTATTGCACAAAAACAATTAGCAATGAGAGAATCAACTTACATTATACATATTTACGTTCTTTAATCGGCTTGAGCCAACCGTATTTGTTTGATTCGAGATCGATAGCCAGGAATGATGATTCACATTTCCGGAGGATTTCAAAAAATACTGTTTCCGCGTCTACTTGCCCACGGGAGTCCAATTCTAGCCATCTCTCATGGACTCTAAGTGTGGCTAAACTGTTATTTGTATTATTTTCAAAAATATATGTGCCGTTCTCTACATGAAATCCTTTTGCCTTGGAAAGCTGTTGATGCAGGAGCTGATGGATGCGAAGCACAGGAATGGATTTTGTCACGAACTTGACTTGCTTGGCAATGATAGATTTCAAATCGTCGTTTGCTTGACTATATTCCAAAAACAATTGATAAAACATCCGTTCTCTTCCGAAATAATGGGAGGCAAATTCATCTTCTATTAGATATAGCTGGTAGGATCTCATCTGATCCCCTCCTCTGCAGACAAGCTTTTGTCTTTATTATAGAAAAACGTTCAGTCAGCGTTTGTCTAAAGATGCCGAAAAAATGCACTAATTATGTCGAATTCAAAACTTTCTTACTTTTTCATTATAAAACCCGAAAATTTAGTTGTCTCGGAAATAGGAGTTTAACAACTTTTTATACAAGAAAAGGAATACTAGGTTGTTATCAGGGGAATATATCAATGTTAATCAGAAAAGAGAAAGGATGACTATGCATGGCTACAGTACTTTACATTACAGCGAATCCTAAACCAGTTGAGGAATCATTCAGTCTATCAGTTGGGGAGGAATTCATTAAAGCATACCGTGAAAACAACCCTAACGATGAAGTTATAAGACTTGATCTTTATAAAATGGACGTTCCGTTCATTGATACAGACGTTTTCAGTGGCTGGGGCAAATTACAGCAAGGATCTGCTTTCGAACAGCTAAGTGATGATGAAAAGCAAAAAGTCAGCTCGATCAATCAACTGACAGACCAATTTATCGCAGGAGATAAGTACATCTTTGCGACTCCTTTATGGAATTTCAGTTTCCCTCCAAAAATGAAAGCTTATATTGACAATATTGCAATTGCCGGTAAGACATTTAAGTATACTGCAGAAGGACCGGTTGGTTTGCTAGGTGGTAAAAAAGCCCTTCATATCCAGGCACGCGGCGGTGTGTACTCAGAGGGTCCTGCTAAAGATCTGGAATTTGGCGATCGTTATCTTCGTGCAGTTCTTGCCTTCATGGGTGTGACTGATGTTGAAACACTGGCGGTAGAAGGCATGGCAGCTACGCCAGATAAAGCTCAGGATATCAAACAACAAGCCATCCAGCGTGCAAATGAGCTGGCAAAACAATTTTAGTCCAGAAAAAAAAGCCTGTTTTCAGGCTTTTTTTACTGAATCATTTTACTCCGTCCAATGGAATATCTTTGCGATGGTCAAAACTGTAAACAGCATCTTCAGAGATTGCCTGTTCTTCAGAGTTTGCTTGGTGAGCCACCTGATTTACTGCCGCGCCGTCCAGTGGAATGTCCTTTCCATATTCAAACATTTACACACACCTCCTGATTATTATTATGGGTATTTGTTACTAATATATTTACCGTGTTCATTCTTTTTTCCTGCTTTATCCGAAAAATTTTCTTTAACAAAAAAACACCCGACTATTCGGATGTTTTGACTCTGTTGTCATATCACTCACTCTATTTAAAAAGAACGCTTCGTACTTGCCTCGTTTAAATTACCTGGATTACTAACCGTAATTGATTCCATATGTTTTGCGACTTTTGTGCTATATGTGAAATCACCATAACAATACGGATAGCGGAAATTGTTCTTATCTCCTCCGCAATTATAAGTTTGCGGATTTTTCTTAACCTGGATCATCGAGAATTTTTTTGCCAGCTCCTCGCTATGCTTCCCACCGTTTTTTGCTACAAAATCAATATAACCAATTCCCATATTGTAGGACTGGATGACTGCCGGGAAATCAACTTGCATTTTATTTCCATACTCCACAACTCGATGGAAATATTTTACGCCTTGCTGGACGCTTTGTTCTGGGTCCTGAATCGTATTTGGTGCAAGGCCAGCAGATTCAGAGGCTTGCATAGGGTCGCCGCCCTTCCCCCTGCTTTCCTGCATCATCAACGCGGCGACTGTGATGGTATGTTCGTCCAGCCCCACCCTTTTCAATTCTTCCTCAATCATCGGGGTATACTTGGCAACTTCTCCTATTGAACTATTCACACCTACATTAATTTTTCTGAAACTCTGATTATATAAATCCTGGAATCTATCGAGCAGAAAAAATCCAATGAAGGCGATGAACAATAAGATTGCCAGATTGAAATTTATCTGGACCTGCTTTTTCTTTTTAGGCCTGCTTTTCTTGTACTTTCCCATCATTTCTCTCCCAAATATTGTACTCTTCTCTCCTATTTTATAAAAAATAATAGAATGTTGAAAGGGAGCCGCTTTCATTATTTTTCGCAGCTCCCTTTCATTTAATTATTCTTCATAAATCATTTTGCGTGTCATTCCACCATCGATGACCAAGTCCTGGCCATTAATAAAATCGTTATCCGGATCAGCCAAATAGAGGCACGCCTTGGCTATATCTTCAGGTTTTCCGACACGATTGGACCAATGCTGAAGATGATCCTTCTCCCTGAGTTCGTCATAATCCTCTGTCTGGACCCAGCCAGGACTTATTGAGTTGACAGTGATTCCCTTTTCTTGAAGTGAGGCTGCCAGGGCATGTGTCAAAGCAACGATTCCGCCTTTCGATGAAGCATATGCTTCTGAGTTTGGCTCAGACATTGTTGCTCTTGTAGAAGCTATATTGATGATTCTTCCACCTGCTTTCATCCTTCGGGCAGCTTCACGTGAACCGATGAAAACGCTCCTAAGGTTTGTGAACACTACATCCTCCCACTCGGCAGTTGTCAGCTCAAATAGTGGCTTGAATCTGGATACCCCGGCATTATTAATTAAAATATCAATTTTGCCATAATCTTTAAGTACACTTTCTACTAGATTTAATATATCTTCTTCTTTCCTTACGTCTGTTTTATAAAAGGAAGAAGTCCCATCCATACCTTCCAGCAAGGTGATAACTTCTTCGCCCTTTTTCTCATCTAAATCAGCAATGCAGACAATGGCCTGTTCCTTAACAAATGCCTTTGCTATCCCTTTGCCAATTCCATTTGATCCTCCAGTTACAATGACTACCTTTCCCTCTAAGCTTCCTCTCATCTCTGTCATCCCTTTCTTCATATAGATCCCTTTGGCTTTTCCCGTTTTATTTTGTCTTCACTCATATTTGTCCAGTTTAGCTGCAATTTTACATGCGTATGGAAGATTTATTGGGAGTTCAAACATATCATAACTTGTTTGTTAATATTTCCATAGAGATCGAGGCGCCTTATTTCATCCTCCCAATTGGAACATTAAAGACGTTCAGTAAATAGATTACCCACGGTATTGACAAGCCCCATGCTAAAAGAGGATTTTTGAAATGAATTCTCAGCAATGAAAACATAACGAAGTTGAACAACAGTGACCAACCTATGTTCCAGCCATGGTGATGATTTATTAAATTCAAATACTTTTCATTGATGAACTCAACGAATGTATAAAGGAATGCCCAAAAGGAAACCCACACTAGCTTCTTCCACCTCGTTTGTGGAAATCTGCCAAGGTATATCAGGATGGTTGAAGGATAAACAATAACCATGATCATTAAGGAGATGATTGTATGATTCCTAAGGATTCCTTCTCCAAAAATTGTCTCTTGATAGGTCCACATGGAGTAATTGTAAAGCAAAGCAAATTTCAGTAAATCTCCAGTAAAATAGTAAAGGATCGTAGGATAGTATTCTCGCCAGCGCTTCCAGTCACCCCAAATGAATCCTGCAATAAGAAATAGACCATTATAAATAAAATGCATGAGTTACACTCCAGCTTTTTTATAATAGCTTTTCCAATATCTTGATATTAATTAAATTAATAATGAATTATAAAAAACTGTTCTGTAACAAATTTTTCCTATAGAATTATTAGTGGAGAATTTAAAAGAGTGGTGTAAATAATGTTTAAATTATTGTTGATTGAAGATGATTCTTCTCTTTTTAGTGAAATTAAAGCTCGGCTGTCTTCGTGGTCTTACGATGTATATGGTATTTCCGACTTTGAGAAAGTTATGCAGGAATTCGCTAGCATTAAGCCAGATCTGGTCATCATTGATATTCAACTGCCTAAATTTAATGGCTTTCACTGGTGCAGGATGATTCGTTCCCATTCAAATGTGCCCATCATATTCCTGTCTTCGAGGGACCATCCTACAGACATAGTGATGTCCATGCAGCTTGGAGCGGATGATTTTATCCAAAAACCATTCCATTTTGATGTGCTGATTGCAAAAATCCAAGCCATCCTGCGTAGAGTCTATGATTACAGCACAATCCAAAGTAACCTGAAAACATGGTGCGGAGCTACGATAGATTATGATAAAAACACGCTCACTAATAGCCGTGGCGCAATTGAATTAACAAAGAATGAAATATTCATATTAAAAATACTGATCGAAAAGAAAAATCAAATTGTCGACCGTGACTTAATCATAAACAACCTATGGGAGGATAAACGGTTTATTAGTGATAACACATTGACAGTTAACGTTAATCGCCTTCGGAAAAAGCTTGAGGAGCTTGGTTTAGGCAATAAAATAGAAACAAAGGTGGGACAGGGATATATCGCGGTTGAAGAGGAAATGACAGATGGTTAAAACATACCTGAGAGAACGGCGCAGTTGGATCATCATGTTTTTTACACATCATGTACTATTAATCTTTATTGCCTATATCGATTCAGCTTTGCCTCTCAATTCAATTATTTATTATGCATTTTTATCTACGATTCTCTTTGCTATCTTTTTGTTCATTCGCTTTCAGAAGGAAATGAAATTTTACCATGAGCTTGCAGACCATGATGACGTTTTTGACTTATCACGAATCCCTGAACCATTCAGTCCATTTGAAAAAATGGTCGTAGATCGCTTTATCAAACAAACAGAAAGCTTGAGAAAAACTGGAGAAGAAAATGATTTTCAGCTGGAGCAGGAAAAGGATGAAATACTCTCCTGGATACATGAAGTAAAAACACCGCTTACTGCCATGCACCTTATGATTGATCGATTGAACGATTCTTCCTTGAAGAAAGAGCTGACGTATGAATGGCTGCGGATCCATCTTTTACTGGACCAGCAACTCCATAAAAAACGGATTCCTTTTATGGAAAATGACTTGTATATTGAATCGACAAATTTGGAAACCTTAATTTTTGGAGAAATTAAGAATTTGCAGTCATGGTGTATCCAAAAAGGCATTGGTTTTGAAGTTGAATTACAGATAAAAGAAGTATTAACAGATGCAAAATGGTTATCTTTCATTATTAGACAGCTGTTAACGAATTCAGTAAAGTACAGTGAGGATTCAGATATATCGATACGAAGCTTTGAAAGCAACGGACAGGTTGTGTTGGAAGTGATTGATCAAGGAAGAGGAATCGAATCTCGCGACCTTCCAAGAATTTTTGAGAAGGGCTTTACTTCAACAGCCCACCATCAGGACAAAGCAGCATCAGGCATGGGCTTATATTTGGCAAGCAAGGCTGCTAAACCGCTTTTGATTCAAATTGGGGTGAAATCTCAGCCAGGAAAAGGAAGTAATTTCAGTCTTACCTTTCCTAGAAGTAATGATTTTGTGCGGATAACAGGCATGTGACAAAAATGTCACATGCCTTTGTTGATTGTTCGCTGATTCGAAGGAAAAGGAAATGGCTGGATTCTATAATGATGATAACAAAGAAAGGAAGTGTAGAGATGATTGTTTTAGAAGCTAATAAACTATATAAAACATACGGCAACAAATTCAATAAACAGGAAGTTTTAAAAGGACTGGATATTAAGATTCAAAAGGGTGAATTCCTCAGTATCATGGGTGCATCCGGTTCTGGAAAAACAACTTTGTTGAATGTCTTATCCTCTATAGACCGTGTCAGTGATGGTTCAATTAAGATAGAAGGAAATGAGATTACAAGGATGAAGGAAAAACAACTTGCACAATTCCGCAAGCATCATCTTGGGTTCATATTTCAGGATTACAATTTGCTTGATACACTGACAGTAAAAGAAAATATACTTTTGCCATTGTCTATCAGTAAAACACCGAAGAAAGAGGCTGACCAAAAGTTCGAGGCTTTAGCTGCTGAACTGGGAATCATCGATATCCAAAATAAATATCCAAATGAAATTTCGGGTGGACAAAAACAGCGTACTTCAGCAGCAAGAGCCTTTATCCATGAACCAAGTATCATTTTTGCAGATGAACCGACAGGTGCGCTTGATTCAAAATCGGCTTCCGACCTCTTGAATAAGCTGAGTGAATTGAACCTTAAAAGAACAGCGACCATCGCGATGGTAACACACGATCCGGTTGCTGCCAGCTATTCCAGTCGTGTCATCTTCATAAAGGACGGTCAAATTTTTACGGAATTGGTTAAGGGAGATCAAGGACGCCAGGCATTTTTCAAGGATATTATGAAAACCCAAGGTGTGTTGGGAGGCGTTCAATATGAGCATTAATCAACTCATGCTGCGCAACTTGAAGAAAAACTTAAAAAATTATTATCTATATATTTTTGCGCTTATGTTCAGTGTTGCCTTGTATTTTGCGTTTGTCACCCTTCAATACGATCCTGCACTGGACGAAACAAAAGGTACCATTAAAGGTGGCGCTGCAATCAAGGCGGCTTCCATTTTGCTTGTAGGAATCGTCACGGTATTTTTACTGTATGCCAACAACATTTTTATTAAAAGGAGAAGCAAGGAAATTGGCTTATTTCAATTAGTTGGTATGACCAAGAGCAGAATTTTCAGGATTCTGAGCGCAGAAAACTTGATCCTGTATTATCTCTCATTGGCAATTGGGATATTTTTAGGCTTTTCCATATCAAAGTTAATTCTGATGATATTATTCAAAATAACCCAGGTTGATGGGATTGCCTCCCTTACCTTCTCTGGTACTGCTTTAACTCAAACATTGATCGTATTCTCATGTATTTATGGAGTGATCATGCTTATGAACTATATTTTTATAAAAAGGCAAAGCATTCTGTCCTTGTTCCATGTTGTATCTTCATCTGAATCAAGGGTGAAAAAGCTTTCTCTTTTGGAAATGCTCGTCGGGTTTATCGGAATTGCGCTGATTATCGCGGGATATTATGTTTCTACCCAATTGTTCAATGGTAACCTCACGACAATGATGCATTTGTTCCTGGCGATGATTTTCACCCTTGGTTCCGTCATCATTGGAACCTACCTTTTTTATAAAGGGTCGGTTAGCACGATTGCCAACCTGATCAGGAAAAAGAAGGGCGGGTATTTGAACATAAATGAAGTGCTATCTTTATCTTCAATCATGTTCCGGATGAAATCAAACTCAGTCCTTCTGACGATCATCACGACTGTATCTGGACTGGCCATTGGACTATTGTCCTTAAGCTATATATCTTATTATTCGGCAGAACAGATAGCGAAAAACAATGTTCCAGCTAACTTTTCATTTGTTACAGATGAAGCCGCAAATCGGTTTGAAGAAGACTTGAAATCAAATGGAATTCCCTTTAGAGAAACAAAAATCGAAGTACTCCAGGCCGTGATGAATGCAGAGGATATTATCGGAATGAAAATGGAGGAGTATACTCAGGATCCTAAGGCAATGAGCGTTTCTGTAATAAGCGAAAAGTCCGTTGCTGGATTTGATCTTGCCAAAGACGAAATGTATCTGACAGGTTACAGCGACATCATGATGAAATTCATTTCCATGAAAGACTCTGGACCGATTGAGCTCATCGGCAATAAGAATACCCTTTACATGCAATATCTTGGAATGAAAAAAGATTACCCAATCTCCAGATATTTTGGTGGTTCTCCGGTTGCAGTCGTTGACGACAGCGTCTTCAAAGAATTAAAGGGTGACTTGGATCCTTCTATCCAAAGAAGCTCGTCACTTTATATTGGGGTTGATATTAAGGAAGGAAAGGATCTTATTAAAGCAAATACCCTATTCAATGAGAAAAAGTATAATGAAGAAGCCATGAATGAATCACGACTTGATAACACAAATATTCAAAAAAGACAGATGGGACTAGCCATGTTTATAGTCGGATTTCTTGGGTTAACTTTTCTCGTTACTTCAGGCTGCATCCTCTATTTTAAACAAATGGACCAAAGCGAAGATGAAAAGCCAAATTATACGATATTGAGAAAACTTGGTTTTACACAAGGGGATTTACTAAGAGGAATTCAGGCAAAACAAGCTTTTAACTTCGGCATACCATTAGTCATTGGCCTTATGCATAGTTATTTTGCCGTAAAGTCGGGATGGTTTCTTTTCGGGACAGAACTTTGGATGCCAATGTTCATCGTGATGACTCTCTATACTGTATTATACTCGATTTTCGGGATCCTTTCGGTGCTCTACGCAAAGAAGGTAATCCAAAATGCACTGTGATAAAAAGCCAGGCTGCAAGTATCAGCCTGGTCTTTGCTTTATTTTTCACTCTCTGTTGATACTTGCCACTCCACGCCAAATTTGTCCGTCACCTGGCCATAAGCTGAGCTCCAGAAGGTTTCCTGGATAGGCATCGTAACGTTTCCATCCACCTGTAGCTTCTCAAAAATCCCTTTTGCTTCTGTTGCATCATTTACTAATATTGCTATCGTTACCTGGGATCCAAGCTGGTATGGATGGCCGGGAAAAGTATCCGATAACATTAAGCTGGCTGTGCCAATTTTCAATTGTGCATTCATTACCCGATCTTTTGCTTCTTCAGGAAGCGGATACTCTGGATTGGGAGGCATATCTCCAAATGTCTGCAGACTGATGACCTCTGCGCCTAATGCATGCTGATAAAACTTTACTGCCTCCTGGCCATTTCCATTTGTTACTAGATAAGGAACAATACCTGTTATCATAACAACACCTCTTTGTTTGAATAAGAACATTTGTTCGTAATATAAATTTTACCACATACTTCATTAGAATACAATAATCTATCTTGCCCGGAAAACAAGGAGAACAAACTGGTACTAAAAAAAACGAGTACGGAATCAGATTCCATACTCGTCATTTAATGAATATTAGTTTTGCTCAAGCAGTGCTTTAACGCGAGCGACAACATTGTTGACTGAGAAACCGTACTCTTCCAGGATCTTTTCGCCAGGCGCTGATGCACCAAATGTATCGATTGCAAGCACTTCTCCTTCGTCACCAACATAACGGTGCCAGCCAAGTGAAGAGCCCATTTCGATTCCTAAGCGCTTCTTGACAGACTTAGGAATAACACTTTCTTTATATTCCTTAGACTGCTGTTCGAAACGATCCCATGAAGGCATGCTTACAACTGCAACGTCGATGCCTTCAGAAGCTAGAGCCTCTTGGGCTTTCACTGCAAGGCCTACTTCTGAACCTGCTGCTAGAAGCAATGCATCAGCATTGTCTTTTCCAGCTGGAGAAATGACGTAAGCACCTTTAGAAACGCCTTCATATGCGTTCTTATCAGTATCCTTGATCGTTGGGAGGTTTTGGCGAGTCAACACAAGAGCTGTAGGCGTCTTCGTTGATTCAACTGATAGCTTCCACGCTGCCGCTGTTTCGTTGCCGTCTGCAGGACGGATCACAGACAGATTTGGCATAGCGCGAAGTCCTGCAAGCTGCTCAACTGGTTCGTGCGTAGGTCCATCTTCACCAACTGCAATACTGTCATGTGTGAATACGTATGTTACAGGCAATCCCATTAGTGCAGCGAGTCTGATTGCCGGCTTCAAGTAGTCGGAGAACACGAAGAATGTTCCGCCAAATACCTTAAGTCCACCGTGAAGTGCCATACCGTTCATCGCAGCACCCATAGCGAATTCACGAACACCAAACCAGATGTTACGCCCTTCGAATGAACCTGGGAAAAAGTCACCTGATCCCTTGATCATTGTTTTGTTTGATCCAGCAAGGTCAGCCGATCCGCCGACTAAGTAAGGGAGGTTTTTAGCGATTCCGTTAAGCGCTTCTCCAGAGGAAGCACGGCTCGCTAGACTCTTTCCTTCTTCGTATACAGGGATGTCTTTATCCCATCCTTCAACTAACTCACCCTTCATTGCCTTTTCAAGTTGGACCCCTAGTTCAGGATATTCGCTCTTATATTTTGCGAAAAGCTCGTTCCAAGCCTGTTCCGCTTGTTCACCTTTTTCAGCGATTTGCTGTTTGAAGTGCTCATATACCTCACTTGGTACATGGAAGTCTTCTTCAAAAGTCCACTTATAAGCTTCCTTGGTAAGCTTAAGTTCATCAGCACCTAGTGGAGCACCGTGAACATCTGATTTACCGGAAAGGTTAGGTGAACCATATCCAATGATCGTCTTGACTTCAATCATTGTTGGACGGTCTTCATCCGTCTTCGCTTCTTCAATTGCTTTTGCGATTTCTTCAAGGTTGTTCCCGTCTTCAACGCGAATGTATTGCCAGCCATATGACTTGAAGCGGCCTTCAACACTTTCGGAGAATGACTTATCAAGATCGCCATCCAAAGAAATATCATTTGAATCATAAAGAACGATCATTCTGCCTAACTTCAGGTGGGCTGCAAGCGATGCTGCTTCAGCAGATACACCCTCCATTAGATCTCCATCACCGCAGATACTGTATGTATAGTGATCAACGAGATTATAGTTATCCTTGTTATAGACTGCAGCAAGGTGACGTTCAGCCATTGCCATACCGACTGCCATAGCAATCCCCTGGCCAAGCGGTCCAGTTGTTGCGTCTACACCAGCAGTGTGGCCAAACTCAGGGTGTCCTGGAGTCTTACTTCCCCATTGGCGGAATTGTTTAATATCATCCATTGTCAGATCATATCCTGCAAGGTGCAGCAAGCTGTATAGCAACATTGAACCATGTCCAGCTGACAATACAAAACGGTCACGGTTAAACCATTCTGGGTTCTTAGGGTTGATGTTCATGTAACGAGTCCACAATGTGTAAGCCATTGGAGCTGCCCCCATCGGCATGCCTGGGTGGCCGGAATTTGCCTTTTCAATTGCATCAATTGATAAGGTACGAATGGAATCAATTGAAAGCATATCAATTTCTTTAAACATTATATACATCCTTTCTATAGGTACTAGCTACATCCATAATATTATAGCGAGAGAAATTATTATACAACAAATTGTGCCTGAAGGAGACAGAAATGGCCGTATTGTTATTTATTTTGACACAAACTCGCTGTCGATATGTAAATGAAAGCCTTTGGGGGTGCAAAATAATTGCATAGTAGTGCTTTTTCAGTACAAAGCCTTAACTATTTATGTATCTTTCCTTAGTCTAATTTCCACTTATTTAGTGAGATGAAACAAACTAGTGGAATATTTATCATAAGTTCAAAAAATAAAAATGGAATACATGTCGCATGTATTCCAAATTAGTATATATTTAATGAAGCTTATTCTTCGTTTTTTCTTCCTTGAGCTTATCAGGAGTAACGTCATTGCCTTCTGGATCCACTATGGTAACACCTTTAAGTGTATTGAGCATAGAAGACCTGAAAGACTGGAGATATTCTGCACGAAGCTTCGTCTGTTCCTTTGCTTCCTCTTCCGTCAACTTGGATGATTTTGCTTTCCTTGCCAGTTCATTGATCCTAGCAATTTTATCACTTGATAGCATTGTAAAGCTCCTTTGTAAAAAATTACGTCAAATGACATCTTACTAAAATTCTTGCGATTTTACAAGAATAGAGCTTCGTTATTCATTTGTCTCTATGTACTCAAGATATCTTCGGTTCACTGTAGCCTTAGATACATTGTATCCAAATCCTCTTAATGTGGCGGCAATTTCAGCAAACGTCAATCCATTATTCCGCAGCTTGACGATTTCCTCAACCGGCATCTCTTTCCGGTCACGGCCGGAATTCACACCTTGTTTTTTCAGATTGCGCTGTGGCTTGTATCCATGCTCAATCGCTCGTTTCATGCCACGCTTAATCTTAATATTATGGATTTTCCTCTGATACTCTTCCACCATACTGACAATCTGCAGCACCATGGAATCTGATTCTGAAAGCTGGAGTTCCCCACTATGGGAGACACTATATAATTTTACATTTTCTTTTAGGATACAATGAAGAATCGCAACCTTGGCATTGCCTCTTCCAAGTCTTGTTTCATCCTGGATGAGCAATGCCCCTATCTTCTTGTCCTTGATCAATTCCAGCAGTTCCAGGATCCCTTCCCTTTCAAGATCATACCCACTAGCTTTTTCTTTAATAATACTCGCTACTTCAAAACCATAGTTGCTTGCCAGGCGCAGCAACTCTTCTTCCTGCCTGATCAGCGAAGTTTCCTGCGTTTCCTTAGTTGTACTTACGCGGCAATAAATAATTGCTTTCATGTTGTCACCTTATTCCAGTCAAATCTATCTTTCTGCTCCGGCAATCTGGGTAGGCTCCATCTGATCAGCCACAACAGGGATTACCAGTTCATCTCCCGGAAAGACAATTTCCCCAATAATTCCGTTTTCTTTTTCTACCCAGCTGACGAATTCATTTTCGGTAAAATTATGTTCGCCAGCAAACACCTCTGCAATTTCCCACAGTGATTGTCCTTCTTCTATAGTAACAGTTATGTATGCATCTTCGTTATTTAATTGCGCTTTTGCTACCAATGAAAAGATTAAGCTGACTGCAATCAGGATCAAGGCATATGAATAGTTTTCCCATAGTTTTTTCATTTACGGCACCCCTTAACGAATGTATGTTCGACTAGTTGATTTCATTATAAATCGAACATTTGTTTCGTGTCAATCTAAAAATTCGAACTTATGTTTGTATCTGTGGAGTAGACATGGTATAATTAGGACAAGAAAATATACGAGGTGCGTGAATATGACAAAGTTATCGAAGCGGCAACAAGATATATTTGAATTCATAAAAGGCGAAGTCAAGAAAAAAGGGTATCCGCCATCCGTACGCGAAATCGGTGAAGCTGTTGGGCTTGCATCAAGCTCCACTGTCCATGGACACCTTGCAAGACTTGAGAGCAAAGGCTTGATCCGACGTGATCCTACCAAGCCGCGTGCAATTGAAATTCTGGAAATAGAAGAAGATAGCCGCATTCCTAAATATAATGTGGTGAACGTACCTGTTGTCGGTAAAGTAACAGCTGGTATGCCGATCACGGCCATAGAAAATGTAGAAGAGTACTTCCCTCTTCCTGACCGCCTTGTTCCACATGATGAGCAGGTTTTCATGCTGGAAATCATGGGTGACAGTATGATTGAAGCAGGCATCCTCGACGGTGACTATGTTATTGTTAAACAGCAAAAGACGGCAAATAACGGGGACATTGTTGTAGCGATGACAGAGGATGATGAGGCAACAGTTAAGCGTTTCTTCAAGGAAAAGGATTATTTCAGGCTCCAGCCTGAAAACCCTACGATGGACCCTATCATCCTTCGTAACGTATCCATACTTGGAAAAGTTATCGGTGTATATCGTCATATGCATTAAAAAAGCAAGCAGCTTCGCTTGCTTTTTTTCTTTCTATTAAACTTTTATCATATGAGACCAGCACATTTATGAGAAAAATAGGTAGAGACCCTAACAACTTGTCCCTCTCCACATAAGATATTGTGTAAGTATCTTTCATTATGGAAAGGAGTTGAGTTTCTAATGGGATACAATCGTAATGACAATGATGTAGCAGGCGTATTTTACCCTAACCGTGACAGAGACAGAGTCAGGGCAACTGTTGACTTTGATGACCTTTGCCGTGCTGTGCGCCGTTGTTTGATCGAGGATTTAGTAGCCGGTGCTAGGGATGATCGAGATGACGATCGTGACCGCCGCCGCAGAAAGTGCGGTTGCAGAGACTAACACCTACCTGAAAAATCCCGAAAGGATTAGTCCTTTCGGGATTTTTCTATTTCCATTGAATATCTTGAACAGGCAGTACACCTTTTAACTCTTCATAGTACGCAGCTTTTTGATTTTGAGTAAGCCACACATGTACGGTTCCGCTATCTTGATTGGTTCTGATCAATCGGCCCATTCCCTGTCTTAGGCGCAGGAGCATATATGGTATATCTACATCAGCAGTTGGATTATCCGCATGCTTTCTTTTCGCCTGGAAGACTGGATCATGAGGCGGGAATGGCAATGAAGCAATGATGACTTGAACCAGTGACTCTCCAGGTACGTCCAGTCCTTCCCATAAACTGAAGGAACATAAAACCGCCTCGATGTCATTCTGGAATTCCTTTACGGTTTCACTGATTTCACGGTCTCCTTCAAACAAGATAGAAAAACTCCATTCTTGTTTTTCAGACCACATCCGGAATCGTTCCATTTCCTGCATGGAAGAGAACAAAACAAGCGAGCTGCCATTGCTGCTTATAAGGTCGTCCCCTATTTTGATCCATTTCTTCATTTCATCATCCTCGATGTGTGCCACCAATTCCATTTGTTCTTCATAATCAAATGGTGACTCTACAGTAAAGGAGGAGTATTTTTCGATCCCCAGGCTTTTCGCAATATAGTTGAAATCCCCGGCTTGAGACAAGGTGGCTGAAGAAAATACAAACGGGATATTTTGTGAAAATACTTCTTTTTTCAATATATCCTCAACTAGTCGAGGCATGATGACTAGAGATGTTTGCACTTCATTCTCTTCCAGCCAGAAAATCCCTTCGTCATTCTTCAAGAAAACGGAAAGACCGTATGCGAAAAACTCGAGATACTCTTCCATGATTTTTAAATGGTATTCGTCAATCAGGAACATTTCCGCGTCAAACACCAGCTGGTCCATTAAATCGCTAACCTTTTTCTCTAGTGTTTCTGCAGTTTTCCTGATATTTGATAGCATCGGTACTTCTTTTCGATTAGAACCTTCTATCGCAGATGAGTTTTCAACCAAAAGGTCAAACCATGAATCATGAAGCTCTAATATATCCTCAATTAAATACAGTGATTCCTCTCGAACGTCCTGGTGCATATATCCTGTCAGGACAGTGGTCAAAGTTTGTGAGTTGAATCGGTATGTTAGTCCTTTTTGAGCTGCAAATTCAAGCAAGTGGCCCTCATCAAAAATCACGGTACTTGCTTCTGGAAGCAATGGCATCTGCCCTTCCCTTTTACGGGAATCTTTCGTCCAGACATGCTCCATGTAAAAATCATGTGAGCAAATAATCAAATCGCCGGCATGGCGATAGTAATCACGGTTCAATGTTTGGCCGCAACGGTGGCGCCAACTGCATGTTGAGCATTGCTGAAGTGGATCCCAGGCCATTGAAGCCCAATTTTCATTTGTCACCCATGGATATTCCTTTCGGTCACCATAGCGAGTGAATGAATTCATTGAAATCCCTTCATCAAAGATGAAATCTGGCAACTGATCATGGACGTCAAGGATTTCTTTTACATCCGAGGTGTTTGAAAGGTCATCAAGCTTTTTCACGCACACATATTGCTCTCTTGCTTTTGCCAATCGGACATCGACCTTCAACCCGAGCGCTTTTTCGAGTTTTTCGATATCACCGCCCTCTTTAACGAGCTGCTCAATCAGTGTTTCGTCCGAGCAGGAGACAATCGCCGGCTTACCCATGTATCTTGCGTATAGAATGGCATAAATGAGATAGACGAATGTTTTACCGGTGCCTACGCCAGCTTCGGCGAAAACAATTCCTTTATTCTTGAAGGCCTGCTCCACTTGGAAGGCCATATAAATCTGCTCATCACGGAGTTCATAGCCCTTTTCAGGCAATATATCGTAAAAGACATCACCAATGTAATCCCCTAACAAATCGAAGAACGTATCATTCTTGGTAATGGTAAATGGAAGGTTTTTTTTCATTAAGGTTCTCCTCAAAAAAATTAATTCCGGCAAAAAAGCCAGCTTTTATCATAACAGATAATCAGTCATTTAGTGAAAGAATTGAAATATAAAATAGGCAAAAGATTTAATTCCATTTTTAGGTAATAACTGTTAAAATAATTCTAATTCTAGTGATGGGGATTTCTATTGAAAGCGAAACAAATCATCTACATTAATTTTGCTCTCATAGCTTTACTGATTTTCATGACTATTTATCAGTACAACAGAATTGCAGATTTTGAGAGTCAATTGGGTTACAATTTTCAACGGACAGTAAAGGATACCCAATTTTTGCTTGAACATGATGGCGACCCAAATATTTGGGTCAAAACCTTGCAGGAAAAGAATGGGGAATTCACTTTAGCCTCTCACATTGGAGAACTAACTCGCCTTAGCAGACAATACCATATGATGAATGGAAAAATATCAATGATTGGAGTAATGCTTGATTCGCTTGCAGATGACTACCATCAAATAGCTGTAAATATAGGAAATGATGTGGACTACTCTAATAACAAAGAGGAGATTAATCGTAAAAAAGACTTTCTCATTCCATTGTTAAATAATATAGACTCAATATCTGGTGAAAATGAAAGGCAATATTATAAAGAATTTACTGACTCTGAATCTAAAACGTGAAACCTGGTATGGAGGGAGTATAAGAAATATGAAAGAGAAGATTGATTACATCATTCGCAAAGAAGAGACAGTTGATTTCACTGTGATTAGGGAGATCAATCTAAAGGCTTTTGTGAATGGAGAGAATGAAGCTAATTTAATCGAACTTATACGTGATTCAGATAACTTTATCTCTGACTTAAGTCTCGTAGCGGCCATGCGTGATGGTGAAATAATTGGACATATACTTTTTAGCACCATTCATCTTGTTACCGATCAAGGAACAGTTCCTACTTTAGGTCTTGCACCAATGGCGGTGAAACCAGATTATCAAAATAGCGGCATTGGTTCTGCCCTCGTTAACGAAGGAATCAAAGCATGCAAGGCTTTGGAATATGATCATATATTTGTTCTTGGCCATCCGAACTTTTACCCTCGTTTTGGCTTTTCACCAGCCAGCCAATTTGGGATAAAATCTCCTTTCCCTGTGCCTGAGGAAGTCTTCATGGCTCTTGAGCTAAAGAAAGGCTCATTGAGTGGATTACAAGGAAAAATTAAGTATCCACCTGCGTTTAATACTGTTAGTTAGTTTTAAGTTGAGGAGAAACAGCGCGACTCTACCCCTCCTCACTTTTTTTAAACAATAGATCATAAAAGGTGAGGCCAAGAGCCATTCCGAGAGGAGCTCCAAAGTCCAGGTTATCAAGCCGCTCTGGCCAAAATAAATAATTTGATGTATAAGATACTGACATCAGGAATACAAAAGTCCCCGCGAATCTAAATATCCGTCTTTTAATATCAAACCCAGGCAGCTTCTTAACATTTATAACGATGAGGATCATTTGAAAAAGCCCAAATAAAAGCAAGAATATAACAAACCCAATCACAAATCTTAAGGAGTTCGGAGTATCTATATCTATTAATACTATGCTCATCACTACTAGCAGACCTAACATAAATACTATATATAGCAGAATTGTAATCAAATTTTCTTTCTTGCTTTTCATTGTTATGTCACCTATTCCCCAGCCAACAATTGTATTTCAAGAACCTTGACCATCTCTTTATCTGTTAACCTTCCGTAACCCTCATTTTCCTTGTCGCTGACTTAGCCGTTCCCTCTTTAAACCAGATCCGATAATGATATAATCTTTCAGGCATATTCTTTTCTTCCTGGATAAAGAAAGTGGCCATCATACCTTCTTTTCTTGCCATTTCAACTTTCGTGTTAGGCGACCACTTAATTTTATCGAAGGCTTGCTGAATCTTTTTCAGCCTTTCAATTGAGGCAATGGTTATTTCTTCACGATCTTTCATCCCCTCTTCAGATATCTTCTGCACATCTATCCTCGTGAGCTGCGGATCAAAACTCTCACTGCAGCCTGCAATGGAAAGTAAAATCACAAGTAACCCTTTACTAAGTTTTTTCATCTTAATCCCCATCCTGTTTGCGATTTGCTCTTAAATCAACCAGATGGTAGTTTTCTTCTGAGATTTCCTCAAATGAAGTGATGACTTCACGAAACCGCTTAAACAAAACCGTTATTTCGGGTTGTTGGTCTATGATTTGAATGGTGTCTTTATAAATATCTTCATTGTTATAGATGTGTATCTCAAGCCATTTCGTTTTATCTGTCATGCCTTGGAGATGCAGTGCCTTTTTGTCTAGAAATCTAGAATAAATCTTCTCAGTTTCTTCCTGGATTTTCAGGTATTCCTGTTCTTTACCTGACTTTACATGGTAACTATATATCTTCACAAACACTTTTACACACCTCGAATCCTTCGATAATTCGGATTCGATTCCAAACACTCTTTATGTACCTTTGTTAAATGCAGTAAATCAAATTCATTCGCTTCGACCTGCTTGCCTATAGCATCAGCCTCAGAGATAGCGATATGATATAGTTCCTCATCAATAACACCAGATGTTAAAGCTGACTCTAGTTCATCGGCATCTTTATGAAAAACTTCTCCTGTAGGCAGGATAATGATGTCCAAAAAGAGATCGTCCATCCACGGACGACTATTATCAATACCATTACCATTGCAAATATCAATATACCATTGGACAATCTCCCCGGCAGCGTCAAACATTGTAGTGACCGAATGACGTGCACCCTCAGGGAAATGTTGCAGCCAGGTATAGCCTTCGTCTACTATACAGACTTTTTTATCCCCGTATTGGACATATAATGGTTCACTTATTTTAATCACCTTTAACATGGTAACGTGACCCTTAAAACCATCTTCATCTAAGAAATCCTGAATGAATTCCCTTTGAACGACACGGCGCCAATCAGCCCGGTCACCATATTTTCTTTTTAACTTAATATCATTCATATAAATCTCCCATATTATTAGTTAGGGGAATATTGTTTTCTTGCAGTTTCTCCATGATTTTGAATCTGTTGTTCTTCACCTTGCTGTTGTAAGGCAATTCGATTACATCTCCAGCTTCTGTGACAAGATTTAAATGATCCACAACGGTTACTCCATTACTTTTTACGAAAATTTCTTTTGCTTCTTTAACATCCTCCCAATAATAGGAGTTGATGGTGTTGAACGTTTTATAATCATTAAAATGCATTCCCTGGTCATCAAGATAATAATAATTCGACACGCCGAACATGAAGAAAGGTACGCATCCTAGCATAATGAGAAGTGTAATCCACTTGATGCCTTTCCATTCGAACTTCCACGTAAAAAATAAATACAGAAATAGAGTTACCGCTATCCAAAGCATCCCAATCATGAAAATTACATATGCAGATGATGGTGTATCATAAAACCATTTTTCAGCTGAGAGGTAAAGATAATCCTGAATAATGTAAACAAAAACGAGAGGCATGAACAAACTGCTGATGATTAAAATAATTGCTGTCACAAGGATTACATTTGATGAATTCTCTGTATTGAAACTTAAACGCGCCATCATATTCCCTCCTTCTCCCTGGATAAATATTAATACGTTTATCAAGGAAGAAGGTTTCAAATATTCCAAAAATTTACTTAAAATTCATTGAACTACCGACATCAAAAATGCTTTTCCAATGGATCCGTACACTGTGTGTAGCCATTTCTCCCATAAAACTCGATGCTCGTATCGCTCGGCCACACGATTATGAACTCGAATTTCATTTCCTTAGCCCATTCATTGACACGAGACAGCAACTTACTCCCAGTCCCTTTCCCCCTATTTTCGGGAACAGTGTATACATTGGTCATATAAGCAAACGGATGAGTGAACCTGCCTGGACGCGGAACCTTATGAATCAGTTCAACGTAAATATGGGAAACGATGTCCCCTTCATTCTCAGCAATCCAGACAAACCATTGCCCACTTTCCAGCGCAGATTCAAGGAACCCTCTGCATTCTTTTTCAAAGGAACCATACCCTACTCCCTCACCCATTTCGGGGTAATCTTCGAGCGTAAAGTCCCATCTCATTTTTATTAATTGATCAATATCCCTTTGATTCGCTAATCGAATTACCATGTTTCCCTCCGTTGATATAAAAATGTTCGCTGCTTTTAGGTGATGTTCCTCTGCCCTCTTATCTGCTTTCCTTTCTCTTTTTCGCAAAAAAATAACTCAATCCAAAAGGAATCAATGGAACGAGAGCTAACAGCCTAAACCCATTTTCCGCTCCCAGAAAGTACAGGGACGGAAGGGTAACTGCCATTCCGCCGATAAGCAGAAGCCTCCAGGATTTATTTATCAAGCCCCAAATAAACAGGAAACCGAACGCTACAATCAATAGCCAAAATATTGTCCCAGCCATATCTCATCCCTCCTAAAAAACTTCATGAGTGTTTTTCTTCAATGCACCCAAATCATATAAAATGCCAGCATCGCTATTCTCACACCACATTTCCTTCACTTTGCTGCCTTCAAATAAAAAAATCATGATCCCTGTCTCTTTTACTCGCTGATTTTCAGATGGGATATCGAACCAGCCGCCTTTGTATGTCATCCAGCCGGTGTAACGTACTACCAATTTATTGCCCTGTTCAATCAAATCATCCAGCACCCAAATATCGTCATGAAAAACGGATCGGTACCATTTCATGAAACCTACCATTGATTCCCTTGAGTTTTCACCATTACGCGAATGGTAAATAAAATCCTCGGTAGTCAGTTCATCAATCACATCGAGATTCCCCTCTGTAAAATATTCACTGAACCATCTTTCAGCTAGTAATCTCTTATTATCGCTAATCATATTTTCACTCCTGATCAAAGTTTTTTATCCAGCAGCCACAGGCCACCAATGTTAACACCTCTGAATTCCTCCATATTACCTTGTTCATCTGTTAGCAACAATACTCCTTTGGCGAACAGCAAATACCAATCAAACGAGTAGCCCTGGATCGAATAAGTTTCAATCTCAGTCTTCAAATTATCATCAATAACCACCTGAGAGACTTTCACACACTCAATGCTAAAACATTTGTATTCTGTATGCTCACTGATATGATTTAGAAACGATTGTTGATGTTTCGGTACACCAGCTCCAAAAAAAATCAAAAGAATAATAATGATACTGATTATGTATGAAAAGTTAAACTGATGGTCAACTAGCAAAATCCATAAAGCAACTGCAGAGAAAAAACTAATCCATAAAAGCCAGCCTATGTCGAAAAACATATTTGCAAGGAAAGAGTTTATAGCAATGAAGATCAAATAACGAATTACATTGGCAACTGGACTGGCTTTCATCTTCTCGTTTATTTCTTGCTCCAACCCAACTGTCGTTTTACTAATAAACAGTTGATAAATTAAGTATAAAATGGATATAGCCATAACTATGCTAGAAATAATGAAAGAACCTTTATCCATATAAATCACCCTAACAGAAAATTTCAACCTCTTAAAAACCCATTTTGAACCAGAGGCCATGGCCTTCAGTTTCCCCGATTGTGTTCAAGCTTTCTTGGCCATCGAGATAATAATCGAAGTGAAGCTTTGCATCGTAAATATTATTGTATATATGAAAAATTGTCCTTCGTTTTCCAATTTCTTTTATTTGCTCCAGAAGCTTCTCCTTAGTCTCGACTGGCATTTGGTTGGCAACATGGGTATGGAATACACAAATCACTTGTTCTTCTGGAATTGCTGCTGTCAGTGATCGGAGTATTTCAACTCCATCCCCCTCTATTAAGCTTAATGTTTGATTGCTCACATAGCTTGCCGCTTTTTCAAATAACTCTCGTCTTTCACCGTGTTCTGGCCAGATTAGTGCCTTTAGCCATAAGTAATCCTCTGTATTTCTCACATCATTTATATGCAGGTCGACTCCTATTCTTGTTGCAACATCAAAATGGGGCAATGGTTTCAGAAGTGATTTAATTCCTCTTATTTCAGATCTTAGGTGGACTTCCGAATCAAGATTCCCGACAATTTTATCTGTGCCATATGAATAACTGTATTTGTCCACGAATAACTGTAAGCCCGCACTCGTTCCGATTTCAATCAATGCCAATGGCTTTCTGGTCATGTGGTAAATACGGCTGAAAACGGGATAGAGATAAGAACAGCGCCTGACCTCATTTGTCTGGACGATTTTACTTTTTATCAACTCGATTATCTCATCAGAATATGAACTGCAAAAATCTTCGAAAACCGGATAGGCTTGTTCTTTAGGAAAAGGTTGTTCGGTCAAGCTTGGATAGAATTCTGCCAGGGGATGATTATACCCCTTCATTAATAGATAGTGTACTGCTCCTAAAAAAAGATTTGGCATTGGTTGACCTTCCCTTGATTCCTTTGCAAGGTCAAGTATATTAGTATCTTCAGCTATTTTTGAAGATAGGAATTCATATATTGGACTTGACCCCTTGCATTCATGAACCGCAAATCTTTTGAACTTCATAGAAATATCATCATACATCAAACATCACCGAATCCTTTTACATAAAGACATAAAAATTAATAGAATCACATAAACAGTTACTACAGCTGCCCCCACAAGGAATAAATAGTTCCCTATTAATAACTTCGTAGGGTTCTCCAGCGGATTCACTAATCCTAATTCAAATGGAAAAGCATCATCCAAAGGTGTCAACCAGGTGTTCTGTTCAATAATCGGCATGGGAAGTCCAAGTCTGTGCCTTGTCAAATCATAATCAGGGGTTACAACGACAGAATTGAAGAAAGGAGTAATGGATATTCCGATTACACCAATGAAAATAGAAATCATCAGTAATCTGTAACGTTTTAACATATTAATCCCACCATAAAAATAATTTCCCTGTTTCTTTCATTTCTTCTATTAAACCGCTGATCGTTCCTGTTCCCTGTTCCACGATGTCCGGACAAAATTTAGCGATTTCTTTTGCCAGTACCTTTAATTCCTCGCTTTTTGGCATTATGAGAAAACTGATTTCCACCCAATCATAATCCGCCCCAATGATGATGAATGGAAACCTTCTATGCCAGAACTTCAGTTTTGAAATGATTTTTTCATTGCTTATATCGTAATTGTCTCCATTGGTCTGCTGAACCTTCAGAATGTCGAATTGGTCAGTACCCTTGATAATGCCGATCTCTTTATGATCATAATCGCAAATAAAGGCCTGATAGCTTATCTCCCGCAGTTCCTCTTTAAGCTTCAAGACAAAATGTTCCGATTCTTCCTTCCTAGTCTTAATACAAATCCCCGCCAGCTCACCTGGCTTATCAAAAAATAAGTCCGTCTTGTATAAGGGCATCAATTTGCTTGGTGAATTGGTTTTTAAAATTGTCAGTGCTTCTTCTGAAAAATCAATTTCATCAAGATTCAATTCCTTCTCCTGAGTCTTGCCAAAGCTAAATAACTTTTTCCAGGACATTTATTCACCCCACTTTCTTTAACTTAATGATGGCAGTATTTCTTGCTTAAAGTAATCCAGCGGCAGATGTGTTTCTCCATAGTTGTCACTCGTGAAAATCGTTACTAAGTTTGTTTCAGGTACGACTATGATATATTGGCCGCCATATCCCATCGCGAAAAAGGTATGCGGGCTGACCGGGGCATTGTCCTTATCTGTAAGAATCCACCAGTGGTAACCATACATTCCAAAATAAGGGCCAATGTACCTTGGTGCAGTAGAATTTTGTATCCATCCGTCCGAAACAATCCTCTTCGTTTCCCATTTCCCGTTACTTAGCATCAGCTTGCCTATTTTCAGAAGATCAAAAGGATTCAAAGACAACCCAAATCCGCCAATCGCGACTCCCTTTGAGTCAGAGTGCCAGCTGTAATCTTTGATTTGCAGCGGTTGGAACAAGTATTTTTCCGCAAAACTTGTCAGAGGTTCCCCTGCTGATTTTTGAAGGATGGCGCTTAACAAATGGGACGCACCGGAATTGTAATGCATACTTACCCCCGGCTCCTCGATCATTTCCCGTTCGAGCACAAACTTTACCCAGTCCTTGCTATTAATCATCGGCATCGGCCTGCCTCCCCAGCTCGTAAACTCCGGCCAGTCAAAACCTGGAGTCATAGTCAGCAGATGCTCAACTGTAATTGCTTTTTTGGATTCCTCGAGGCCTTCAAAAAAATCAGCTATCGGTTGTTTTATACTTTTGATTTTCCCTTGATCAATCGCGATGCCTATCAAAATTGAAAGGACGCTTTTTGTCACGGAATTTACTTTGTGCAATTTTTGCTTTTGCTTGTTGTTGCGGAAAAATTCATATACCACTTTATTTTCATGCAGAACAAGACAGGAGTTGATTTTTTCATTTGTTAACTTCTTATCCAAACGCAAAGTCAATTTTCCACCAACTTTTCGCATGATAGGACTAAATGCGCCTTTTCAATTGGCCTCACTTTTTCCAGATAAAAATCTTCTGCTTTCCAATATCTTTTATTAAACTTTTCTATGTTCAGCTGAGTTTCCAAGCTTTCCCTTGAAAAACGAATCTCTCTAGGGCAATCCAGAAAAACGGCAAAATCAAAAAAGCTGCTCCATTCTTTTCTCAGCAAGAAGATTCCTTCAACAATAATGACCTTCTTATCGGCTATATTAAGTTCTTTGTACTCATGTCGATCCAATGCATGGTCGTAATAAGGAAGCTTCAAATCATTAGAATAACTGAGCTTTTCAAACAAAATTTCTTTGAGCGACTCAATATCCCACTGCAGGTAATAATACTCTTGCCATTCGTCTTGCCCGGTATTATATCTGCTTTTCCGTTCAACAATATGGTCATCTATATGGATAATCATGTTTTGAATTTCTTTTGATTCCAACATTGAAGCGAGTTTTTTTACAAAAGTTGTTTTCCCAGCCCTGCTAAGTCCATCTATACCTAGAACAAAACGTTCGTTTTGACTAATAGCTGAATGAATTTCCTTCATTATTTTTTCTGCAAATTCCAATGTGTTTACCTCTCATTTCATAGGTGAAAGTTACATTAACTTATTCGCTAAATCGACACATATTTCCTTTTTCAGGCAAAAATAAAGCCACCTTTTAAAGGCGGCATCATTTGTATTGCAATTTATTATTTAATTTCTCTGCCTCTTCAATGCTTTCTTTTAACCAGATGGGAGCTTTAGGATGAGCAAAAATTTCTGCTGTAGTCAACCAATATACTGCCTCAACTTCATCTTTACTTTTTGGATATGGTTCGCCAGCGTCAATTTCACAATAAAAGACCAGATCAAGCACTTCCCTTCCATCAGGAAGAACAAAAGAAGTATTCCGAACATATGTAACATCATCTTTTACTGTGATACCCACTTCCTCAAAGAGCTCCCTTTTCAAAGTTCGCTCAAGTAAATCCTTTGAAAATCCCTCGTTTTCAACCCTTCCGCCAACAAGCGAAAGAAGCCCTCCGGCATGTTCCTCTTTGGAACTCCTTTCAATAATCAGCCACTTTCCTTCCCTGTAAATAGCACCTTCTACATTTAAAATAAACATTTGTGATCCCCTTTCCAATTGTTCTTCTCATAATCGGATACACTCATTTGTATCCCTTCTTTAAGCCTAAAGGCCTGTAACTTTTTTCCGAGGTCCCAAATTATAATTTTTACCAAAAAGTTACACATAAAATTTACCATTTAAATTTACTGAAAATTCGATAAATTTACACATGCTTTTCCAACATTACTACTTGTATAATAGTAATACACCTAGAGTTACTGAAGGTCGACCAACAAAAATAGGAGAGTGATCAATTTGTTAGAAAACGTTATTTTCGCAATGGTCATCGGTGGATTTGTTGGACTGACAGCTCATGTTAGAAAACGAGGCAAGATCATCATGCCTAGAAGAACAAAGAAATTCATTTACCTTGGTTTCTTGGAAGAAATCCTCACCGGTTCATTAGCAGCCGCACTATTGGTAGTCTCTTCAGAAGCTGATTCACTGCTTAGAGTTTTTCTGATGTCCATCATGGCTGGTTTCGGAGGTGATGCCTTACTAAGAGGACTTGAATTATTTCGAATAGGAAGCAGTAGCCAGGGTGGTGAGGATATTGGCAAATGAAAAACCAATACCTCAGCCTAAGAGAAAGAAGTTTGCTAACGCCATCGGTCAAGCAGCTTCCAGAGTGCTTGTTTTTTTTTGATTAAAAAGAAGTTGGGAAACTTTTAAGCCTACCCCTTTCCCCCTAAACATTACCTTTCATAAAAAAAATCCCTTTTTAAACCAAAATCGGAATATTGATTTTCAGTTCAGGTGCATCTTGTAAAGGATTAAAGCTTCCTGGATACTCCTCCAAATGCTCTAATTCACCCTTGCTTAATGAATAGCCATTCTTTTTAATCCAAGCATACAAGGCTGTATAAGCTTCATGTACTGCTGTTCCCTTATATTCTGTACTGGCATAAGTATAGGCCGGAACCGTAATAAGCTCCATTTCTTCAGGTATAATCGCCGTATCTTCCACTTCCAATGCCAGATAATATGTAAAACCATTTTCGTTGATATGAAAAGAAAGCCCAAGAATGTTTTCTGTATTTACAGCGCTTTTTATCTCATTTTTCCTTTAAGAAATCCCTTATGAAAACTTTTGATTTCTCCCTTTGCTGCCTGTTCAAAAGTGCCGATCCATTTAACACCAATAGCCTTGAATGCTTCTTTATTGACGATTTTAGTTACCATTGTCAGATTCTCTCCTTTTTTTCGTACATTTTTCTAATCAGCCAGGGAAAAGTAAGACTAAAACATTGAGGAGAAACATGATGGATCTTAAACTTTTCAAGCTGATCAACAGACTTTCTGGCCGCTTTTCACCAGTGGATCAACTAATGATTCTTATTTCGAATCGTGTACGCTATGCTTATCTTTTAATCATAGTATTGATGCTGTTCAAAAACCGGTTTAACAAAAGAATTGCTCTAGAAACGGGGATTGCGATTATCATCAGCTTCTTTTCCCATTTCTTCATCCATATATTTTATCTTAAACCTCGCCCCTTCATAAAACGACGCGTCGGAATCCTTATTCCGTCAAAAAGAGATTCTTCCTTTCCCAGCAAGCATACAATGCTCGCTTTCGCTGCTTCTACCACTATATTCATGTTTCACCGGACCCTCGGTACGATCATGATGTGGATGTCTGCACTAACCGGCTTCTCCCGTGTCTGGGTTGGTCACCACTATCCATCCGATATCATCGGAAGTGCACTTCTTGGATCACTGACAAGTTTGGTGGCACGCATCATTTCGTTCAGTAAGTTCGGAAACAAACCGGAAGCCAGTTAACAACCTATTGACTTAAAGACGGACACTTTTGAGGGTCTTCTTCTCTTTACTGTCCGTCATGACCTTAATGACGGACACTTTTCCGGGTCTTCCTCTCATTTCTGTCCGTCATGACCTTGATGACAGCCACTTTTTCATTGCTTTCACTAATTTTTGTCCGTCATATCAGTGAACCTCAGCCTTAAGGTTGTAAGCTGCCAACTGCTCTCCCCTTGGTGCAATTTCCGTCTCAGCAAATCCGACCTTCGTGTATGTAGCTCTTGCCCGTCATTCTCTTGATTATAACCAATCATGATCATTGGGTTCCGTTTGGGTTCATTCTTTTAATCTCTTCAACTACTAATATTACCGCCGCAGTCCCGTAACCTAAGTCCTCGTTTGCAAGGCGACCTTTTATTGCTACTTAAAGCTTTCCGCATCTAATGGCAGGTTCCTGACTTTTAGCAAGTACTCCCTCATTTTCTGCTCATACTCCATCGGATACTCATACCCCAAACTCTTCCCAACTTCTTGTGCCAGGCGGCTAAAAAGATCAGCCATCCTGAAAAGAGCTTCCCAGTTTTCCTCTAAACTTGCTCCCGCATAAGTTCCCTCCAGCTCATCCCATGTATCACCGTCGAGATAACGCTTAAACCATCGCCCAAATTTATTAGGATTGACACTCCAATCATGCTTCACACCGAGATGCCATTCGATCACTGGTTGAAGGTAATGGAAACGAATGATGTTGTCGAGCATGTATTTCGCAAAGTACAATTCATCACGCCAGAGGCTGTTTGCTACGTATGCGGTATCTCCCCAAAAACTGTTGATGATATCAGCGAATCTTTCCGCTGACGGCTTCTTTGTTATGTATGCCGTATAAGATGGCAGCGGGATTCCTTTTGCGATTCCATCCTTATCTAACAAGACTTTATAGCCATTGTCATATGCATCCGGCAGTTCTGACATGGAAGCCAGGTGTTTAACAAAATCATTCGTTGTAATCTGAAAATCCATTTTAGTCCCATCTTCGTACAGGACGAGTCTCGTTCGCCAATCGCCATCCTGCAAAACCACTTTTTTGATAAGTGAGCCAAATTGGTCTAACCAACCGTCATCCTGGACAAAAGAATCTAATTCATTTACAAAAATCTCGAAATCATAATCTGTGAATAAATCGGTAAATGCGCGGGGATTAGCTCGAGAGCTTGTCATCAAAACCGTACGTATATTATCATTCTGCCTGGCCCATCCCAATAGCTCGTTAAGCATTTGCTGTTCTTGTTTCACATCTCTCCCCCTTCGTATTAAGTAACTGATTTGATTTTGTTTATCTGCTAAAATCTTAGCGGGCATCCTCTTTAATATTTCGATACATATTCTTACATCTGTTCAACTAAAAATGTCAATGGACTTTATAGCATCATAATGGGGCGTGCAAAAATACTTTACATAATAAATTTACAATCCACTTTTGTCGCTTTGCCTATTTCTATGTATATCCCCCTTATTCACGTTTTTCTACACTCAACCGCTCAACCTCTTTTTCCAAAAAATCCAGACGGCGGTGAATCCGGTAAAATATCGGTAAGTACGCAATAATAACAATGATGAACCAGCCCATTGTTTTCCTCCTTAAGTATGTTGGATTATGTATCATTAAATCTTGATTTGTTAATTATTTCGGCTTTCTGACCTTATATCCTTCAAAAATAATGAATTTCAGGCTGACTGACATGAGATTATTTGAGTTTGAATTCATTGTTTGCTACAGTTAAATTAAGGAGACTTAAACCTATCTAGATGTTGTTAAATAAATCTAATATAATGCCGGGGAGTGTACACAAAAATGGAATCAACTTTTAACCAGAGAGATGAAGTGACCGATTTCATTCAATCTAATAGGGAACTTTTCGAACAACACTTGTTATCAGAAGCGGTAAATGTAGCTTCGAAGATTAATGAGATTCTCCAAAAAGGGAATATTGACCTTTTAAAAAACGCTGAGAAGTTAATTGTCTATATAGTAGAGCAGCAAGAGGAGAATGTGGTTGCTTTTGCTGAACAAGAAGGAATCGCCTGGGCAGAACATTCATTGACAGTTGCTTTCAAATTGGAATGGATCCAGGCCATTCGCAGAACTTTGTGGCACTTCCTAGACAAATATGATCAAATGTACAACCGATTTACTGACCGAGAGGAATTCTTCCAACTCGAGAAAAAAATCAATGACCAAGTTGACCAATTCCTGAATACCTTCTTCCTTACTTATACAAAGTACAAAGATGAATTGCTCAACTCGCAGAGGAAGTTAGTTGAACACTTATCCGTGCCCATTATCCCAGTGAGCAGTTCTGTTGCGGTACTTCCTCTAATTGGTATGATGGATGATTACAGAATGCAGATTATCGAAGAGAAGGTCCTGATGGATATTTCAAAGCTGAAAGTCCAAACATTGATTATGGATCTTTCTGGGATCGCAGACATGGAAATGAACGTCATCTCGCATTTCCAAAAAGTATTGAGCGGTGTCTCGATGATGGGTTCAAACGCTGTCATAACCGGAATGCGTCCTGATCTTGTCAGAAAAATGATTCATGCAGGAATCACTTTTGATCAAAAGGCAGAAACCAAAGGTACGCTACAGCAAACCCTGAGGTCCTATCTGGATAACGAAGTTACAAAATAATATAGCAAAAGCCCCTATGGTGCATACATAGGGGCTTTACTATCGTCTAGTAAACTCTTTTGTCCAGTTCGGACACAAGTTTATTATTTTCTTCGATATCTTTATGGATTCCGTCGATTTCTGAGGAAATACTCAATTCCTGGTGTTTGACAGAACTGATTTTCTGTTGCTGGGCTACTTGCTGTTCAGTGATCATCCGCAACCGGTCTGCCAGGGAAGTGCTGTCAGCCCTGATTGAAAGGATTCCCGATGAAACATCTTCGAGCTCCTTGTTTTGCAAATTCACCTTCGAGTCAATTTGCTGCATAAGGTCATCAAAGTCAGTAAAGGAAGAAAAGCTTGAACTGATTTTGTTCTCAATTCCCTCTAATTGTGTCGATATATTTTGTGATGCATCTGCAGAAGCAGCTGCAAGCTTGCCCACTTCTTTTGCAACCACTGCAAATCCCTTACCATGTTCACCTGCCCTTGCAGCTTCAATCGAAGCATTTAACGCAAGAATTTTAGTTTGAGCAGAAATCGATGATATCGTTGAGCTGATGCTGCCAATAGTTTGTGTTAAACCGACCAATTCCTTTAACAAAACTGATGTTTGCTTCATATGCTCGGAAGCCTGTTGATTATCTTGAATGACAGCAAAAGACCCATCTACTACCTTATGAATTGTCTCACTGTACAAGCTAATCTTCGATTCCATTTGTTCAAATACGGTGAAAAACTGGGATAGAGCTTCCTTGTTCTCAGTAAGCTCATTCTCCAGTTCATTGATTGATTCCAGATTATGGTTCACACTTTGTTTGATCATCTGGGTGGATAAAACAATATCATGAAAGGTTTCTTTCATAGCTCCTACGAATACTCCAGCTTGTTCCTGCTCAGCTGCGTCCTCTACATCCGCCCCTGACTCGTGGATCTCCTGGATGATATTCAAAATGCCGTCAATCGCTGGACGGTCAAATTGCGAATCCCCGATATAGCTGTAACGGATGACGTGGTTCCCGTCCAAGACATAGGTGCTAGGTATGGCTATTCGAAAACTGTCCCATTTTATAGGTACAAAAACCTCATATTGCTTGATCACTGTTCTCTTTTCATCAGAAAGAATCGGAATCTTGATGCCTTCTGAATCAACGTAAGCCTGGATGCCCTTAATGTTCTGTCCAGCAATCCCAAGGACTTGTATTCCCTTTTCTTTTAAAACATCATATTGTTCATTCAGCTGGACCAGCTGATTTCGGCAGTTTGGTCACCATGTGCCTCTTAAGAAAACAATAATAACAGGCTGTCCTGCAAAATCTGATAATCTGTATTTTGTATTATGTGTTCCTGGCAAAGCAAAATCAGGTGCTTGCTTGCCTACGTTCAATCCTCTATTAGCCAAAAATATTCTCTCCTCTAACAACATCATGTCACAGATTATTATCGGCTTAACTTAAAACATTTTAATGACTCAACTCTCTATATCTGCAAAATTTCGCGGATATCTTCCTCTGTCAGCGACGCTGAGCTTTTTTCTTCGATAATTTCTTCGATCATGTTCCGTTTTTTGTCCTGGAGCTCATTCATCTTCTCTTCAATTGTTCCGCTTGCGATCAGTTTGATGACCTGGACTTTATTCTTCTGACCCATTCGATGGGCACGATCTGCGGCCTGCTCCTCAACGGCTGGATTCCACCATAAATCATAAAGAATGACTGTGTCAGCTCCTGTTAAATTCAAGCCTGTGCCCCCTGCTTTCAAGGAAATCAGGAAAAAGTCTCGTTCTCCTGCGTTAAACTTTTCGCATATTTCTACTCGATCTTCAGGAGGTGTTTGTCCGTCCAGGTAGAAGAAAGGAATGCCCTCGTATGCTAACTCCTTGCCGATCAAGTCGAGCATTTTTGTGAACTGTGAAAATATCAGGACCCTTCTCCCAGCAAATCTGGACTCTTCAATGATATTTTTCAACTGTTCAAATTTAGCAGAGCTCTCCTTGTATCCATCTACAAACAACGCTGGGTGGCAGCATATTTGTCTTAACCTCGTCAGTCCAGCCAGTATTTTGATCCGATTTTTCCTGATCGTATTTTTATCCAGCTGCTTTAAGGTCTGGTGGCGAAGCTTTGCAAGGTATGCAGCATAAAGCTTTTTCTGTTCAGGCAGCAGTTCAACTCTATCGATTGATTCGATTTTCTCAGGCAGCTCCCCAAGCACTTCTTCCTTTACCCTTCGCAGTAAAAATGGCCGGATCCTGCGGGCAATTGTCTTGCTTGTCAGATTGCTGTATTCCTTCAACCCCTGGAATAACTCAGGAAATACCACCCGGAAAATAGACCATAATTCCTCGATGGAATTTTCAATCGGCGTACCTGTTAACGCGAATCGGTGGTCTGCCTGTATGTTCATCACTGCTTTTGCCGTTTGAGTCAGCGGATTTTTAAACGCCTGTGCTTCATCGAAAAAGGCAGTGTGAAATCTGATTTTTTCGTACAGGTGAATATCCCTGCGCAGGAGCATGTAGGAGGTAATGACAACATCAATACCCGAAACATCCTTTAACAGTTTGGACCGCTCCTCTTTATTGCCATCGATGATGACTGCCTGAATTTCAGGAGTGAATTTCAAGAATTCACTGAGCCAGTTATAAACAAGGGATGATGGACAAACAATCAGGATGGGCTGTTGCCTTTCCCTCACATCGGAAAGCTCTGAAGCAATATAGGTGATACTTTGAAGTGTTTTACCAAGCCCCATATCATCTGCCAGGATTCCGCCAAATCCGTAACTTGCAAGAGTTTTCATCCATTGGAAACCATGTTTCTGGTATTCACGTAGTATTGGCGCTAATCTATCAGGAACTTCAAACTTAACCTTGCCGGGAGTGCTGATTTCTTCTAGAAAACTCCGGAACGAATCCTCTAACTGCAGTATGGATCCATCCTCGAAAGATTCCAGCATTTGCATCCCACGGACAATCGGGACATTCAACCCTTTTTCCAAATCTTCATCCTGGATGGGCCCTGCCTTCAAGAAACGCTGGATTTCTTCCCATTCCCTCGTTTCCAGTGACATCAATGCCCCATTGCGTAAACGATAGAATTTTCGTTTCTCTTCAAGTGCTTCAAGGATATCCCTGATCTGTTTTTCAGGAACCCCATCCATTTCAAATTTGAATTCAAGCCAGTTTGTCCGCTCTTTTTTCACCTTGACACGTATTTGCGGTCGGGCCGGCTCCCGGAAAATCCGGTTCCTGACAGCTGTTGTGGCGTATACCTGCACAAGCTTTTGCAGCTTAGGCAGGACATGATACAGAAATTCATATTCAAGCCCTTCATTGTGCAAAAAATAACCGCCATCCGTTTTCGCGAAAGAACCTTCATCCAGCAACTCAAGGATCTGGTCCTCCTTGACCATGTCCCTGATTAACAGAGAATTGACTCTCGGTTCCCTCTCCTCAAGAGGGTTGAAAACTATTTTTCCATACTGGAATTCGATTCCTGCCAATAATCGATTATTCACGCGATCAAGATAAAGTTTTGTGATCAGCGGCTCGGTTAAAAATTGCTTTGTTATGTCGCCATCTATTTGGACTTCCCCAATACGGCGCAGACCTGGTACGACTTTGTCCACAAAGAAACCCATCTGGTCGTGTAAAATCGGTATGCTATCCGTTCTTGATTGCGCGAGCATATTTTTCAGTTCAAATAATCTGCTGCAATCCTCAGTGCTGAGCTGAATCAATTTGGTTTTCAACCAAACGAGGTCATATTTTTGAAGAACAATCAGATCAGAAATACCAGCAATTTTTAATGAATAGTCTTTGTCAGTGATCTTTTCAAAATTGAATAAAAGTGGAAGCCTTTCAATCGAAACAGAAAACTGCCCGGTAACTTCGCCCTCCTCAATCAATTTAACATCCGGAGCTCTTTCCAGCAGCGGCACTAACTGATGCCAAAAAGATGGCGGAATGATCAAGGTTGAAAAGGCATTTTCATCCTTCAACGATAACTCTGAATCATGGACGATTTGGATAAGTATTTTGATGATAGAGTCGATATCGCTTTGAAAACAATGAAGCTTTGGATCATAAGTGAACAAGTCAGATAGCAATGATGTCTCCCGATTCGCCACACTTTTCAGGAATCCCGTAATATCCTCGATTTTGATTGGGCCAATGCTCATCGAAACACCCAGCATCAATTGCTGATCACTCGTTTCAATCGGCTCGATCTTGAACATCGTGTTCAAAATCTTCCTTGTTTCAAAGTGGAGCTGATGGTTGCTTGTCCTTCGAGGCTCTTCACTGAAAATGTTCAGCAGTCCTTCTGCGAGCCCATTTCCAGATCGATCATTATTATTTATCGCATTTGATGTCCCTTGCTTTTGCTCATCTAAAATAGCCAGCAATACTGCGGCCACATGCTGGCACTCATGTTTGACAGACGCAAGCTTTGGACATGTGCACTCAGTTGTGAAACGGCCGTCATTACTTTTCGTGACAGTGACATGAAATACATCCGCCCCTGTCACGGTTGCGTTCACCCATTGCTCATTGTAGTCAGGAATCTCGACTTTTCCCGCACGGTAAAATGCATCCCCCCGCTTGAAGGAAACAGTTCCGCATATATCTTTGATGACTTTTAGATTTAGTTTAATATCCATGCTCTGCTCCCTCCTCGGAGATGCAATAAATCGATAATTATTAGTGTAGACCTTATCTGCTCATTTGTTAAGCAGGAATGCAAAAAAGCATGGAGAATTCTCCATGCTTGAAAGTTTTAAATGGAAGAGTAAGCTATATACCCCTTTTGAGTCACGTCAATAAATAACTTAAATCTCAATAATAATCGGCAAAATCATTGGCCTTCTTCTTGTCTTTTGGAAAATGTGCTGACCAACTGCTTTTTTGATTCCCTGCTTAATGACATTCCAACGATGTACATTGTCTTCCTGTAGTTCCGTCACCGTTTTAGTCACGAGGCTGTTTACATCTCTCATCAGGTCTTCGGAGTTTTTCACAAAAACAAACCCGCGTGAGATTGTATCTGGTCCAGAAATGATTTTCCGTTCTGCTTTGCTTAATGTCAGGACAATGACTAGCATTCCATCCTCGGATAGCTGCTTTCTGTCCCTGAGCACGATTTCACCGACATCCCCGACACTTACGCCATCAACATACGTATCACCTGCTGGGACATTGCGAGTCTGGCGCGCTTCTCCATTTTCAATGTCAACAATATCACCATTTTTAACAATGAATGTATTCCCTTGGTCTACACCAACGGATTCTGCCAGCAAGCGGTGGTGATGCAGCATCCTGTACTCTCCATGTATCGGGATAAAATACTTAGGCTTCATCAAAGTCAGCATCAGCTTAAGATCTTCCTGGTAGCCATGGCCGGAAACATGCATGCCAGTTGTGCTGCCGGATCCGTAAATGACTTTCGCACCGAGCTTGAACAAATTATCGATAATCTTGGAAACATCCTTTTCATTTCCAGGGATCGGCGACGCAGCCATGATGACTGTATCACCAGGATAAATTGAGACGTCGCGGTAGTTTCCTGTTGAGAGGCGGGAAAGTGCAGCCATCGGTTCTCCCTGACTGCCTGTACAAAGAATCGCCACTTTATCAGGATCCAGCTGGTCGACAACATTTGGTTGGATCAGCATTCCTTCAGGAACATTCAAGTAACCTCGTTCTATAGCCACGTCGACTACGTTCACCATACTCCTGCCCAGCAACGCGAGCTTCCTGTTCGTCTTAATCGCTGCCTCGACAACCTGCTGAACCCGGTTTACGTTAGAAGCAAACGTCGAAACAAAAATTTTTCCATCTGCCTTCATGAAGGCTTCTTCAAGATGGCTTGCTACCATTCTCTCAGAAGGAGTCAGACCAGTACGCTCAGCGTTCGTGCTCTCTGATAACAGAGCCATGACACCTTCAGTTCCTATTTTCGCCATCTTATGGATTTCCGATTGCTCATCGTTGGCAGGCGTCAAATCGAATTTGAAGTCACCCGTATGGACAACATTCCCCTCAGGAGTGTGGAATACAATTCCAAGACAGTCTGGGATGCTGTGGCTTACTTTGAAAAAAGAAACCTTCACCTTGCCGAAATCCAATACTGAGTCCGAAGTGATTTTATTCAGCTCAGTCCCTCTCAGGAGCTTGTGCTCACCAAGTTTCAGTTCAATTAACCCGAGAGTAAAATCAGTCGCATAAACTGGCGCTTTCAGTTTTTTGAAGAAATACGGGACCCCGCCAATATGGTCCTCGTGTCCATGAGTCACAATCAGCCCGCGGATTTTCTCTCGATTTTCTTCAAGGTAAGTCATTTCCGGAATAATTAAATCGATTCCTAATAGACTTTCATCAGGAAACTTCCCTCCGCAGTCAATCACAAAAATATCGTCCTCATACTGGACAACATACATGTTTTTTCCGATTTCATTGATGCCGCCCAAGGCGAATATAGATAAAGTCACGTCATATCCTCCTAATCCGTAATCGATTTTGTTAGTATTGCCACTTTTTAACCGATTATTTAGTTTCTAAACGGGGATTGGTCTTCACCAAACAGGAATTTTTAGTTTTATTGAAGAAAATTAGTGTTTTAAATTGTTGATTTGAAGCAAACTCATTGATTTTAATTCAGCAATAAACACTTATTGGCGATAATTTAATTTTATTGGCGGTTTTCACATGTTTATTGGCGAAAAAATGATTTTATTGGCGGTTTTCACACGTTTATTGGCGAAAATGAAATTTTATTGGCGAACTGGAAATAATCATAGTTTTTTTCCAGTTTCTCCACAAAAATAGACCAACTCGCTCATTAGCGAATTGGTCTTCTTTACTTATTTTTCAATCCATGTATACATGTACTGATCGTCTTCAATATCCCTGGCTTTCTTCACCGTCTTCAGCGGTCGGAAGGTATCGATCATGACAGCAAGCTCAAGTGTTTCTTTTTTGCCGATGCTTGCTTCTGTCTTGCCTGGGTGTGGTCCGTGCGGGATTCCGCTTGGGTGCAATGTAATTGAGCCTTCCTTGATTCCCTTGCGGCTCATGAAGTTACCTTCTACATAGTACAGCAGCTCATCACTGTTTACGTTGCTATGGTAATATGGTGCCGGAATCGCTTCAGGATGGTAATCGTAAAGTCTTGGCACAAAGGAGCACACTACATAATTATGGCCTTCGAATGTCTGGTGGACTGGCGGCGGCTGATGGATCCGGCCAGTGATTGGCTCGAAGTCCTCAATATTGAATGCCCATGGATATAGATAGCCATCCCAGCCAACAACATCAAGCGGGTGATGGTTCAGCACATGTCGGTGCAGAAACCCGCGCGTCTTTGTGATGACTTCATGCTCCCCTTTTTCAGAGAAAGTGACAAGTGACTCAGGTCCGCGTATATCTCTTTCACAGAACGGACTATGCTCGAGCAGCTGTCCATATTCATTGCGATAACGGCGAGGGGTCGTAATCTGGCTAAACGATTCAACAATCAGCGCCTTTGTCGGCTCGGAATCATCTGGAACAACCCTGTACATCGTGCCGATTGGAATCACGACATAATCACCAGGACGATAGTTTATGGTTCCAAACATTGTTTCTACTTTGCCGGATCCATGATGAAAAAAGAACATCTCGTCTCCATCACCATTTCGGTAAAATTGCTTCATCGGTTCAGTAATATTCGCAAACCCGATTAAAAGATCATCATTGCCAAGGATATATTCTCTCCCGCTTAAAGCATCCCCAGTTTGCGTGATCTGGTCAGTCAGGAAGTGCCGATGGTTCAGTGAGCCCTGTTCCTCATATTCAGGCAGGTAGCTGCCGATCAATTCGCTTTTAACTACCTCTGTTGGCATATGGTGGTGATAAAGGATCGATTGTGTACCAGAAAAACCTTTTGTTCCCATTACCTGCTCCCGGAACAGCGAACCATCTTCCTTTTTAAAAATCGTATGGCGTTTCTTCGGGATTTCTCCCAGCTGGCGGTAGTACATGAAAACACCTTCTTTCTACTCTTCTATAATTTTATTTTTCAGGACACCGAGTCCTGTAATCTCAAGTTCCACCTCATCACCCGGCTCAAGCCAGCGATGAACATCCGTTCCAAGTTCGAGGATACAGCCTGTTCCGACTGTTCCTGAGCCGATCACTTCACCTGGATATAATGTCGTCCCCGCAGATGCACGCTCGATCATTTCTCCGAAAGAGTAATATAGATCCTTCATATTCCCCTTAGAAAGTTCCCTGCCGTTGACACGGGCAATCATTTCAAGATCATAGCCTTTCCCCTCTTTGAGGTATTCCAGCTCATCTTTCGTGACCAGATATGGGCCGAATGAAGTCGCGAAATCCTTTCCCTTCGCCGGACCAAGTCCGACCTTCATTTCCTGTCGCTGCAGGTCGCGGGCACTCCAGTCATTCATGATAAAAAAGCCGTAAATATGCTGTTCGGCATCCTCCGCTTTGATATTACGGCCTTCCTTGCCGATGACACAGGCAATTTCCAATTCGTAATCCATCCATTTACAGTTCTGCGGCCGTATGATGTCTTCCTCTGGACCCTTGATGGCAAGATGGTTGGTAAAATAAAAAACCGGAAACTCATACCATTCAGGAATCATTTCAAGGCCTCGGTTTTCCCTTGCTGTTTTTACATGCTGCTCGAATGCGTAAAAATCACGGACACTTTTCGGATTCGGCAGCGGCGATTTTAAGCTGACTTCCTCCAAAGAATAGGAACCACTGCCAGTTTCTATCAAACCTTTATTTTCCTCGATATACCCCATGAATACGTCATGGTTCTCGATGAATGCAAGCATATTGTCCGGTAATTTCCCATTTGATGCTTCGTGCATATCTACAGCTTGATTCTTTGGATTAAGCCAGCCTGCACGAATTGAACCGTCTTTTTTCATAAATGTTATGAACTTCATTTCATCACCTATTTCCTTTGCAGCTCAAAGGTTTTTGCCAGCGGCAGCGTGTAGGTCGCTCCTGCCAGCCTGCCTACAGGATTCAATTTTTCCGAATTGATCCGCCCGCTTTCATAAAGTTCATCCGCCACATGTACATGAACGACCTTGCCGATGACAAGGCTGCCTGCTCCCGCTTCTTCCCCGCCAAAGTGAAGGACCTGATCGAGAACACATTCAAGATGGACTTTCGACTCCTTGACCCGTGACGGCTTAACTGCCACACTGTCGATCTTGTTCAGGCCAGAAGCCTCGAATTCATCGACATCTGGCGCGAATTCAGTAGCGCAGTCATTCATCTGCTGGACGAATTCCTCACTGACAATATTGATGACAAATTCCTTCGTGCTTTCAATATTTTTCAGCGTATCCTTTTTCGCGCCATCAGTCCCTCTTCTCATTGGCGAAAAGCACACCATCATGGGATTTGCGCTGATGACGGTAAAGAAACTGAATGGAGCCAAATTAGCGTTCCCGTTTTCATCCTGGCTGGAAACAAAGGCGATTGGGCGCGGCAGGACAGAGCCTTGCAAAAGTTTGTATGCGTCTTTCCATTCAAGATTATCCGTGTTGATTTCCATGGCTTACACCGCCCTTTCGTGAAAAAGCTGGCTAACGATTTTTAGAATGAATTCGTGATCCTCACGGGACCCAAGAGTGATCCTGAACGCTTCCTTGTAGCCGGGTAACTGCATCTCTCTGACCAGGACGCCATTTTCCGTCAGTTTCTGGATAACCGGTCTGTTCGTAAAAGCAAATAAGAAGTTGGATTGTGAAGGGAAACTATCAATCTCCAACTCTTTGAACTTCGCACTCAGGAAGTCTCTTTCTGCACTATTTTTACGAGAGCAATCTTGGACGAATGCCTGGTCTTCCAATGCAGACACCGCTGCTGCTTGCGCAAGCTGGTTGACATTGAATACATCCCTGACTTTGTGAAGTTCCTTGGCAATGTCCTCATGCATGATGCCGTAGCCAACACGAAGGCTCGCAAGACCATAGATTTTAGAAAAAGTCCTGAGGATGACAATGTTTTGATATTGAGCCAGCAACGGCATCGTATCAAGGTATTCCTCAGAATCTGCATACTCGAAATAAGCCTCATCCATGATGATCAGCACGTTTGAAGGCACATTGTCGATAAACGAAAGCAATTCCTGGTTGGCGACGATTGTCCCGGTCGGATTGTTCGGATTGCAGACGAAGACCATTTTTGTCTTTTGGTTGATGGCTTCCTGCATTTTTATAAGATCATGCGTGCCGTCAATCATCGGAACGGTGACAGCTCTGCCGCCCTCGATCAGCACATTTGTTTTATAGCGAGGGAAAGTTACCTCCGCCATGACCGCTTCATCATTTTTATCAATATAAGCTCGGGTAAGCAGGCGAATGATTTCTTCTGAACCGTTGGAAACAAGAAAATGCTTGTGGTCTAATTGATAATGCGATGACAGTTTCTCTACGATCCCTGATGTCATTCCGTCCGGATAGAATGCCAGATTAGCTGATGCCTGCATGATTGCTTCTCTGACCTTTGGTGAAGTGCCATAGACATTTTCATTATCCGAAAGTTTCCTTACAGTTGTGATACCATACTGTTCCTTGATTTCCTCAATCGTCTGGCCGAGGGCATATGGTGTGATTACTTCAAGTTCTGCTCTTGCTTTTATATTCATGTTCATCCCCCATTTTTTCTGCCGCCGTTTATAACGAAAAGGGAGCGAATCGCCCCCTTCTGTCCCGGCTTTTAAAGGTTGCCGCGTCTTTCCTGTTCCCGCTCGATTGATTCGAATAGAGCCTTGAAGTTTCCTTCACCGAAACCTCTTGCGCCTTTACGCTGGATGATTTCGATGAATAACGTTGGGCGGTCTACGATTGGCTTCGTGAAGATTTGCAGCAGATAGCCTTCATCGTCACGGTCTACTAAAATACTAAGCTCTTTTAGCTTATCGATTTCCTCGTCAATTTCACCTACACGTTCTGAAAGCATTTCATAGTAAGAATCAGGAGTGTTAAGGAATTCCACTCCATTTTCACGCAATTGTGCAACAGTACTTACGATATCCTCTGTTAAAATCGCAAGGTGCTGGACGCCAGGACCATTATAGAATTCAAGGTATTCCTGGATCTGTGACTTGCGCTTCCCTTCTGCCGGCTCGTTGATCGGGAATTTGATTCGGCCGCCATTGTGCATAACCTTGGACATCAACGCTGAATACTCAGTCACGATATCCTTATCAGTGAAGTGCTTCATCTCCTTGAAGCCCATAACATTCGCATAATAGTTAACCCATTCTTCCATCCTTTCAACATTGCCGACAACGTGGTCGATGCCGATGAAACCTGCGTCATTCACAGGAACAGTCGTTTCGTGCTCAATAAACCCTGGCATGAAAAGGCCTTTGTAATTTTTTCTTTCAACAAGTGTATGGATTGTATCTCCATATGTACCGATCACGGCCTTCTTCAAGGTACCATTCTCATCAGAAACCTCATGCGGCGGCTGGATTTCGATCGCGCCTCGCTTAACCGCTCCCTCGTATGCCTTCTCGACATCATCGACTGCCAGCGCGATATCCTTGACGCCATCGCCATGAGTTTTGACAAACTGCGCTACACGAGATGAATCGTTGTATGTCCCAGTAACAACCAGACGAATCTTCCGCTGCTGAAGCACATAGGATGTCGTTTCGCGGTTGCCTGTTTCAAGTCCCGAATATGCAACTACCTTAAAGCCGAAAGCAGTCTGGAAAAAGTGAGCAGCCTGCTTGGCGTTTCCAACATAAAGCTCTAAATAGTCAACATCCTGAACCGGGAAAAAATCCTCAGTACTTTGTCCAGATACCATAACTTTCTCTTGCATTGTAAAACCTCCCGAATGAATATTTATAATATTTAAAATTATTTTATAGTAATTAACCCTGCTCTCTCAAGAGCGCGATGTAAAGCTATAATGCTTTTGTGTGGTAAAGTACTGACTCTTAAAACAGTTACTTCAATTCCAAAAGCATCATTTTAGGATTCTCTATTAACTGTGCGAAACGATTTGTAAAAGCAACAGCAGTAGCCCCGTCTGCGACTCTATGGTCAAACGCCATGGAGAGGTTCATGATGGACCGGATGGCAATTTCATCTTGGTCCGTGACAACCGGCCTTTTCTTTGTTTTATGGAAAGAAACGAGCGCTGTCTGCGGGTGCTGAATGATTGGTGTAGCACCAATGCTGCCGCCCAGCGGACCGACATTGCTTATCGTGAATGTTCCGCCTGAAATATCCTTAACCGTAAGCTTGTCATCCTGGGCGAGTTTTGTCAGACGCTTCATTTCTTCATGAATTTGATTAAGGTTCTTCTGCTCGACATTCCTGATAACCGGAACGATCAAGCCTTCTGGAGTGTCCACGGCAATTCCGATATGATGCTCGCGCAACAGCTGGATACTTTCGGTTTCTTCATCGAGCTTTGCATTAAAAACCGGAAATTCTTTTAATGCAATTGACAGGACTTTAATGAAAAAAGCTGTCGCAGAAATAGACCTTCCGGAACCCTTGATCTCTTCTCTTAAAGCAATCAACTCGCTAACATCGATTTCCTCAAAGTGGGTACAGTGAGGAATGGTGTACATAGATTGGACCATCTTTTTCGCAATCTGTTTGCGGCGGCCGCGGAATGGCAGTATATCCTGGTGGCTGAGCTTGTTCTCGATCCGTGCCCTATCTTCCTTCAGTTCGGAACGCACTTCTGAAACATTCGGAGTCTCCGGTTCGGAAGCAGGTTTTGAAACGTTCGGAACCTCTTGTTCGGAACCAACTTCCGAAATGCTCGCAACCCCTTGATCTCTTAATTTTACAAAGGCCAATATATCTTCTTCAGTAATCCGGCCTGCTGGTCCAGTTCCCTTGACCTCCATAATGTTAACGCCGTTTTCGCGGGCAACTTTCCGCGTATAAGGTGATGCCAATATCTGCCCTAGTCGAGCGCTTACACCTACAGGCACCTTGACTTCAGCTGGTCTGTCCAATACAGCTACTGAAGCTTCTGCAGGTTCGGCCTCTATTTTTACAACATCAGCGACCTTTTTGGGCTCGCTAATTTGAACTCCACCGGAACGATCTTCCATTATAAGCAGGGTAGTCCCTACCTTTACCGTTTGCCCCGGGGTTAACAATAGTTCTTTAATTACACCTGAACGGGGAGCGGGAATCTCTGCGGTCATCTTGTCTGTCTGGACTTCAACCAATGGATCATCAGCGTTGACGAAATCCCCCGGCTTCACCAGGTAACAATTGATGTCCGCTTCGGTCATGCCTTCCCCTATGTCGTGGAGCTTTACTTCAACCATCGGCACGCCTCCTAAAACTTCATTACTTTTTCGATTGCAGCTGCGACTCTTTTCGGGGTCGGCAGATAATGTTCTTCGAATCCAAAGTATGGTACAGGTGTATCATAGCCTGTCACTCTTTCGGCCGGAGCCTTTTGATAAAGGAATGCCTCATCATTGATCAGTGAGATCAAATCACTGCCAGTGCCTCCCGTCGCATGTGCTTCATGGACAATCACCGTTCGTCCTGTCTTCTGGATTGACTCTATGACAAGGTCTTTGTCAATCGGATAAAGTGTCCTTAGATCAAGGACCTCACACTGGACACCCTTTTGCTTCATATCTTCCGCTGCCTTCATCGCAACCGGAACCATGGCTCCCCAGGCAATGACTGTCACATCGTCGCCTTCTGTAAGCTTCTTTCCTTTTCCTATTTCAACTGTATACTTCCCTTCAGGAACCTCACCGCGTGAAGAGCGATAACTTCTCATTGGCTCTAAAAAGAGGACAGGGTCCGGATCCTCAATTGCAGCGATCATCAGGCCTTTCGCGTCATAGGCATTAGATGGACATACGACCTTCATTCCCGGCATATGGGTGAAAAGAGATTCCGTGCTGTCACAATGGATTTCAGGTGCGCGTACACCGGCGCCATAAGGAGCCCGGATAACCATTGGCACGGTAAAATGGCCCAATGTCCTCATTCGCAGCCTCGAAGCATGGGTCATGATTTGTTCATAAGCAGGATAAATGAAGCCCAGGAACTGGATTTCCACCACAGGACGGAATCCATTAACGGCCATGCCAATCGCTGCCCCTACAAAACCTGCTTCACTTAAAGGAGTATCTACCACGCGGTCCTCTCCATATTTCTCCTGAAGGCCATCAGTCGCACGGAATACCCCGCCATTTTTTCCGATATCCTCACCAAGAAGGATGACTTCCTTGCTTTCACCGAGCATCGTATCCAGTCCATCGGTAATCGCCTGGACAAGCGTCAAGGTCTTTGTCTGTATTGCCGTATTCATCACGACTCACCTCCGATCAGCTCAAGGTATTCCCGCTTTTGCTTCTGTATTGTCCATGTAGGCTTTTCGAAAACATAATCAAAGATCACTGCAGGGTCAGCTTTAGGGAACTTTTCCATTTCCTGTACAGCTGCATCAACTTCAGCAGCTGCCTGCGTTTCTATTTCCTTCACCCACGCTTCATCGTAAAGCCCTTCGTTTTTCATCCAGCGCTCCAGCCTTAGCAACGGGTCCGTCTCCATTCGCTTCAGAGCACTTTCTCCCTGGTCACGATATTTTGAAGCATCATCAGCAGTTGTATGTGATCCATAACGCCAGGTCATTGCTTCAATCAATGTTGGCCCTTCGCCATTGCGAGCCCGTTTTAGTGCTTTTTCCGTTTCAGCAAACACAGCAAAAATATCGTTGCCATCAATTCTCACACCCGGGATATCATATGCGAGTGCTTTTTGAGCAATGGTTGCTGAGTTCATCTGTTTGCTGATTGGAACTGAAATTGCGTATTGATTATTCTGGCAAAAATATACGACCGGAGATTTAAATACACTGGCAAAGTTCAAGCCTTCATGAAAATCGCCTTCCGAAGTCGCTCCATCACCGAAATAGCAGATCGCCGCATTCTTTGTTTCTTTTTGTTTTTCGGCAAATGCTGCACCTGCAGCGTGTGGAATTTGTGTTGCAATCGGAATCGCTGGCGGAAAAATCTTCTTCCCATCCGGCGGTACGCATCCTTCATTTCGACCGTTCCAGAACAGTAAAATATTCCTCAGGGAGTGCCCGAACACCATTGCAGCACCGTGATCTCGGTAAGTCGGGAACATCCAGTCATCACTTTGTAGCGCAAGAGCCGTTCCAACCTGGGAAGCCTCCTGCCCTTCAAATGGAGCATACGTCCCGATACGCCCTTGCCGCTGGAGACTGATAGATTTCCTGTCCAGCGTCCGGATCCTCACCATTTCCGAATAAAACTTCTTCACTCTCTCTTCGGTCACCAAATTCTTATATTCCTCAGACACAATGTTCCCGTTTTGGTCCATCACTTGAAAAATCGGAAAATCCTTTTCCATCGGCTCACCCTTTTTTAAAAGTCTATGATTCTATTACATCCTCACTGCCCATTTTGGTCGCTTCATATGAGAGAAAAAGCTGTTTCGTCTTGTTCTGGCTTCAATCCGGTTTTCACAAAATTTATTAGCGGCTTCAACAGTCGTGATTCCTTCTCGCTCTGCCTGCTTGTAAATATTTAAAAGAGAATTATAGATAGCTTTCGTCTTCTTCAAGACTCGTTCCTTATTCGGTGAATACAGCTCATCCGCCACTTGGATCAATCCGCCAGCATTGACGATGTAGTCAGGCGCATAAAGAATTCCTTTTTCCTGAAGGATGTGACCATGACGTTCTTCCTTGAGCTGATTGTTCGCAGATCCAACGACTGCTTTTACCTGGAGTTGTGGAATTGTGTCATCGTTAATGATTCCACCCATTGCACACGGGATGAAAATGTCCGCAGGCTGGGAATAAATCTCCTCACTGCTAACGACTTTGATTCCTGCTCCCATTTCTCCCGCTTTCTTAACGATCTGGTCGATTGCTTTTTGATTAATGTCTGTCACATACAGGTAGGCGCCATTCTCAAGAAGATATTCTGCTACCTTGTAGCCTACCTTTCCGAGCCCCTGGATCGCATAGGATTTTCCGGACAAATCATCCGTATCCCAAAGAGCCTTGCTTGTTGCCTGCAAACCAAAGATGACACCCTGAGCAGTTGGTACCGATGAGTCGCCGCTTCCGCCATATACTTCATCTACACCAACGATGCAATTTGTTTCTTTTAGTGCATGGACAAAATCTTCTGGATCTGTGCCCATGTCTGTTCCTGTATAGAAACGTCCCTGGATCGACTCAACAAACTGACCAAATGCCCTGAACAATTCAGGGCTCTTATCCTTTGTAGGGTCACCAATGATGACAGCCTTTCCTCCACCGAAATCTACATCCGCCGCAGCGCATTTATACGTCATGCCTTTTGAAAGCCGCAATACATCTTCTAGTGCATCGTCCACTGATTTATACGGATACATACGGCAACCACCCAATGCTGGCCCTAATCGTGTACTATGAATCGCAATGATTGCCTTTAATCCAGTTGCTTCATCATTACAAAAGACTACCTGCTCGTGCTCACGAATTTGTTCAAACATATCCATTGTTCTTTCCCCCTTTATTCCGTTAAACCATGTTAGCGCTTACATTTTTGCGCAAAAATTTTTAGCTGCCTGTGAGTAATTCATTTATCTTTTCTTTAGGAAGGACCACTTGCTTTACTTCCCCCACTCCTATAAGGCGACCCTTGCTTTCTGCCCGTACATTGGTAAAAATGGTATTGGCTTGGAGTCCTGTGACGGTCGCAGTTACCGTAACCTCGGCCCCTTCGGTACAAGGAGCTATGTGTTTAACTGTTACAGCACCGCCCATACCTTCTTCGTGATCATCTAAAAAGGGAACTATAATTTGCCGCGATACCCACTCCATGTGATACACCATGGATACCGTGGAGTATACCGGATGGACAACTTTTCCCTCAAAGCGGGCAAACATTTCTGGTGTAACAATGACATCGATGGAGGCCGTTCGCCCAGCTATCAAACCATCTCGCATCATATCCCACCTTTCCAAGTTGCAAATATGTATAACGTTTATTTAACGCTATCATAACATTTCGTTAAATAAACGGTCAATAAATTGTAAGAAATTTTGGTATTTTCTTAAAAATAATTCTGATATAATATTTAATCCCTCTTTTGGAACATAAACAAAGGCTATTTTCGTAAAGATTGTTGTTAAAATCCTAAAGCCGATTTTAACGTCATATACGGCCTTTTTGCAGGTCGGTATTAAGTTTGCATGCTTTTTTCTCAAAAAAGAGTCAACTTTACGAAAAAAATAATTCATTAAATCATATTTTTTAGTCAAATAGCAAAGGTTGAGAAAAGAGTCTAAACAAAAAACAACCAGCGATTTTTTCGCTGGTTGTTTTTTGTCTAGCTTAGTAACGCCCGGTCGCTTGCCATTTTTGTTCCCCGGATTCGCTGGAATTCGTTGAGCAAGTCTTCGATTGTCAGCTTTGCTTTTTGTTCTTCATCGACTTCTAGGATGATCTGGCCTTTGTCCATCATGATCAGCCTGTTGCCGAGGTCAAGTGCCTGCTGCATGTTATGCGTTACCATCAGTGTAGTGAGATGGTATTTGTCGACGATTTCTTTTGTTAAATTGGTAATCAACTCGGCACGTGCAGGATCGAGTGCAGCGGTATGCTCATCCAATAATAGGATCGATGGTTCTGTGAATGTCGCCATCAGCAGGGAAAGCGCCTGCCGCTCACCGCCTGATAACATCCCAACCTTGGCATTCAGCCGGTTTTCAAGCCCGAGGTGCAGTGACTCAAGCACCTCCTGGAAAAGCTCACGGCGTTTCTTCGTGACGCCCAAGCGAAGCGAGCGACGCTTGTTCCTTGAAAAAGCAATCGCAAGATTTTCTTCGATTGTCATGCTAGGAGCAGTTCCCGCCATTGGATCCTGGAATACCCGTCCAATCATCTTTGAGCGGTTGTATTCTGACATATAGGTAACGTCCTTGCCGTCAAGCGACACTTGCCCATGGTCAGGCAGCATAACTCCAGAAATGATATTCATCAAGGTAGATTTGCCGGCTCCATTACTTCCGATGACAGTGACAAAGTCTCCCTTTTTTAGTGTTAGATTGATATTATCCAGGGCGATTTTCTCATCTGGAGTTCCCTCATTGAAGACTCTATGAATCTGATTTAAGTGCAGCACCAGCCTCACCCTTTCCTTCAGAAGGAACAGCTGCCATCTGCATGTGCTCTAGCTGTCTTTTCACCTTCCGTTTTTTCTCTTTATAGCCTTCTATCATTTTCGGAGCAGTCAATGCCAAGATTACGATAATAGCTGTGATCAGCTTCATGTCACCTGGCTCGAGGAACTCTACCCTTAGTGCCAAAGTGACTACGATTCGATAGATGATCGCCCCGCCAATAACAGCGAGAGTGGTTCGAGCAATCGATTTAGTACCAAACAAAGCCTCACCGATGATGACAGACGCAAGACCGATGATAATCATCCCGATACCCATACCAACATCAGCGAAACCACCCTGCTGGGCGATCAATGCTCCCGAAAAAGCTACCATTGCATTCGAAAGGCCAAGACCTAGGATGATCATCAGGTTTGTATTTGAAGAAAAACTGCGGATCATCCTTTTGTTGTCACCGGTTGCCCTGATTGCAAGTCCAAGTTCTGTCTTAAGGAATGCATCAGTAAGAAATTTAATTGCCAATGTCACGACAATCATGAACAGCAGGATACCCCATGTCCGCGGAAGACTGTCTCCCAGCCCGACTGCCGATAAAATACCATTGAAAAATCCATCGATTCCCGTCTTTTCGAAAAAGTCCCTCACTGCGGTCATTGCAGTATCTGTGTTCAACAGGGGGACATTCGATTTACCCATTATTCTTAGATTAATAGAATACAGGGCAATCATCATTAGAATACCTGATAGAAGTGCATTCACCTTACCGACCGTATGGATGATTCCTGTTAAGCATCCAGCAACGAAGCCGGCAATAAGGGCTACCATTGTAGCAGCAAATGGATTAGCGCCATTCACAATCATGATCGCAGCGACCGCAGCTCCAGTTACGAAGCTGCCGTCAACCGTCAAATCAGGAAAATCAAGTACCCGAAAGGATAAGTATACACCCAGAGCCATGATGGCATAAATGATGCCTGACTCAAATGCTCCAAATATTGAAGTAAACAAGTTGAATCATCCTTTCTCTTATTCTTCGTGGAACTCTGCGTCGTCTCCCCACTCTTCCTTGACTTCAACACCCTGTTCCTCAGCGGCTTTTTTGTTGATTGTCAGTGTTAATGATTTTGGAAGTTCGACTGGGATTTCAGAAGCTTTCTTGCTGCCAGATAAGATTTCTGCAGCCATCAAACCTGACTGGTAACCTATGTCATAGTAATTGAAACCGCTGGCCGCGACTGCACCGCGCTTCATAGAATCAAGTTCGCCAACAAATAATGGAATCTTTTTGCCATTAGCTACAGAAATAACCGATTCAAGTGCAGAAACAACTGTATTATCTGTAGGTACATAGATGGCATCAACACGTCCAACAAGAGACTCTGCCGCTTGCTTAACTTCTGCTGATGTTGAAATTGAAGCTTCAACGACCTTCGCACCATTCGCTTCCGCAAGCTTCTTGACTTCCTTCAGCTGAACCTCAGAGTTCTGTTCACCAGCGTTGTAGATTACGCCGATCTTCTTGGCACCAATTTCATTTGTCATAAAGTCAATTGTCTTTTTGGTAGCATCTGGATGGTTATCGGTCGTACCAGTGATATTGTCGCCAGGCTTATCGAATGCTTCAACAAGTCCTGCTCCGATAGGGTCTGTCACCGAAGTGAAGATGATTGGAATATCCTTTGTTGCATTAAGTGCTGCAACAGCGCTCGGTGTAGCGTTAGCGAAAATGAGGTCGACCTTGTCACCTACAAAATTGTTCGCGATACTTGCCGTGTTATTCATGTCTGCCTGTGCGTTCTGGAAGTCATATTTTACATTGTCTCCCTCTTTAAATCCTTTGTCCTCAAGAGCTTTCTTGAAGCCCTCAGTTGCGGCATCAAGCGATGGATGCTCCGCGAATTGGGTCAAGCCAATCTTGTATTGCTTTTTGTCAGATGAACCGTTTGATGCTTCATTCCCTCCACATCCTGCCAAAAGCAATGCACTGGCCAGGACAAGAGAAATAGCTTTTACTGATTTTTTCATAAAAATCCCCCTTGTTTATTTATAAACCGGCAGTAAAACTATGTAGACTTAAACTAGCAAGCAGCCGGAACGCACCAATTTCAACCTGCCTTCTCTCAATTCGGTAAAAAGCTCCAAAATCTTTGAAAGCGATTCCAAAAAGTATGATATTCACTATAGACACCGTAAATATAACGTTATATTAACACCAGCTATAAATTAAAGTCAATAAAATTCCGAAAATTTAGTATGTTATGATTTTTAATTATTAAACCATCACTTTAGAAAACTATCAATACATTTTTTAAAAATAATAAAACTTTTTCGCTTTTATGTGCAAAAGCGCCTGTAAAACTCAGTATTTATAAGCTTCTAATGACTTTTTCTTTTAAAAATCCTGAAATTGAGACCGATTTAAAAAAACAATAATATAAAAAAGCATGCTCCAATTTCAAGCATGCTGCGAAAAATCTATAATAAAAGTGTTGCGATTCTCAGGCGTTCTTTCGCTTCTTTAATCATTCGATCCAGTAATTCCTGGACGGTTGGGATATCAGAAACCAATCCCGACACCTGGCCCCCATTCATAAACCCGTTGTCTTCGCATCCTTCCAGTGCACCTTTTTTATGTATTTCCTCAGTCGTCAGTTCGGCGAATTCCTCTGGTGTAAGTCCCTGTTTTTCTGCTTCGATCAGTTTTCCTGCATAAGAAGTATTCATCAGCCTGCGAATTCTTCCAACAGACCTTCCTACTATTACGGTTTGATGGTCGTTTGCCTGCAAAAGTTTTTGCTTGTAGTTATCATGGAATGGAGCTTCCTTTGTGGCGATGAACCTCGTTCCCATCTGTACACCGCTGGCTCCAAGTGCAAGCATGGCTGCAAGGCCCTTTCCGTCCCCAATTCCCCCTGCAGCAACAACCGGTATGTTTACCTGGGCGACAATCTGCGGAATCAGCGCCAATGTGGTCGTCTCCAGGTTCGAGTTAATCCCTGCAGCTTCATATCCCTCAGCCACTAAAATATCAGCACCTGCAGCTTCGGCTTTTTTGGCCTGTTTTACAGATGCGACAACAGTAATAATCTTGATTCCAGCCTCTTTAAGTTTAGGAATGAAAGGCGCAGGGTTACCCGCGGATAATGTTACTATTTGAACCTTATATTTGACTGCCAGGCGCAGGATCTCCACCGCATTCGGAGAAACACTTAAGGCCACATTCACAGAAAAAGGCTTTGATGTCCTCGATTTTGTTTCAAGAATAATTTGCTCCACTTCTTCAGCAGGCATCGTTCCGGCACCTATTGTGCCCAGGCCGCCCGCTTCTGACACAGCCGCTGTTAAAATAGCATTGCTGATGTTACCCATTCCACCCTGGATGATTGGATATTTTATGCCCAGAACAGAAGTAATTCCATTCACAAAAATTCCCCCTTCGTTAAATTAATGTTATACTAGTTCTAAAATTATGACAATTGAAAAGAGGGATTTTTCATTGATTCTAAGTTATTTAGATAAAAAACCGGTCATTGATGAAACAGTTTTCCAGGCACCAGGAAGCTACATCATTGGTGACGTGAAAATCGGCAAACATTCCAGTGTGTGGTTCAATGCCGTTTTACGCGGAGACGAAGATACGATAACAATAGGAGAAAGCTGCAGCATACAGGATAACGTAACATGCCATTTGTATGAGGGCTCGCCTCTTGTCATTGAAGATGAAGTCACAGTCGGCCACAATGCGATCCTACATGGTTGCACCATCAAGAAAAGATGTATTATCGGCATGGGCTCAACTATCCTTGATGGAGCCGAAATCGGTGAAGAATGCATCATCGGGGCCAATACTTTGATTCCTGCGGGAAAAAAAATACCACCGCGCTCGCTCGTTGTCGGAGCTCCGGGGAAAGTCGTAAGGGAAATCGGGGATAAGGATTTGGAGCTGATTCAATTATCAATCGATACATATGTTCAAAAGGGAAGAGAGTACCGGGAAACTTTGAAGGATATCAGCTAAAATGCGAGAGCCTGGCAGGCGCCAGGCTCTTTTATTAGAGTCTACATTTTTATACCCATTTGACTATGTCATCCAATGGTCTTCTTGTCTTTGGATTTGGTTCTTTAATACGATAGCCGAACGCGCACATAACAGATATGCCGAAATGGCCATCCTCCAGCAATCCCTCATCTGCCAGAAGTTTATTCATCTTTTCAAAATTAAAGCCTTCAATCGGACATGAATCAATGCCAATTTGTGCTGCAGCCGTCATCATATTGGCCAAAACGATATAAGTCTGCTTGCATGCCCAATCAAATAGCGGACGGTCTCCGTCTAGCAATTTAAAGTCAGACTTCTGGAATTCCTCGATGCGCTTGAGGTAATTCGCCATGAATTCCTCAGGCATTTTCTTCTTATTTCTAAAATGATCCTGCAAATATTCAGAGTCATATTTTGTATCGACTTTTGTCCTTGCAAGGATAATCACAAAATGGCTTGCTTCCGGAAGCTTGCCAAACGCTCCCCACGCGGTATTCTTAACTTTTTCGCGAAGCTCTTCACTCTGGACAACAAGAAAGCGCCAAGGTTCAAAACCAAAAGAACTTGGTGATAACTGGCCGGTCTCCAGGATAAAACGGAAGTCTTCCTCTGGAATCTTTTTGCTTGGATCAAATTCCTTTGTAGCATGCCTAAAATGGAAAGCGTCCAGAATCTCCTGCTTCTTAGTTTCTTTGTCACTCATATGTATTATCTCTCCTTCCAAGTTTTGTTTTTTTAAACTTATCATATTTCTTTCAAAATTGCCTACAAAAAAGGATACGCCTCAACCCTTCTGCCTTTTCTTCCTTTGGTCGTTTCAGCCTGTGATAATGAGTTCAGGATTGCCTCTTCTGTTGCTTCTGCTGCAGCCGTGAATAGCTCGTTCATCAACGGATGGTCATCCCTAACCTGTCTGCTTGATAGAATAAATTCGTTCGTATAATGGCTTGTTTGATTTGCAGTTGAAAATGCAATCACAATATCGCCGCTTCCATGACTGAAATGACTGCCGGTCCGGCCCAGGCCGATCCCACATCTCTTTACCAATCGCAACAGCTGGCGGTCACTTAAGGGAGCATCTGTAGCAAGGATAATGATGATCGAGCCGTCTGCTGTCTCGGATAATCCTGTCTTTATTGATTCAATCCCATATTTTCCTGCCATTAATTCTTCTTTTTTGCCGAAATTGCTGAGCACCAGACAACCAACGGTATAAGTATCGGCACTTTTTACAACACGTGATGCTGTTCCAATACCGCCTTTATGACCGAAGCAAACCATACCTTTTCCCGCTCCGATAGCACCTTCTTCTGCTGGTAGGGTGGAAGCTTTTTTAATCGCTTGTTTTGCGTGTTCAGGTTTGACTGGAAAATGGCGAATTGAGTTTAAATGGCTGTCATTGCATTCACCGACGACAATATTAATGGTACCAGTCGTCTCACCAATTTCTTCATTTTCAGCAAGCATATACTCCAGCGTTCCCTGAGTGACAGCGGGTACAGCAAATGTATTTGTCAGCATAATTGGAGCCTCGATCGTTCCAAGTTCATTCACTTGGACGAGGCCAGTCGTTTTCCCAAATCCATTAAGAACGTAGCTGGCGGCAGTCACCTTCTCTTTGAATAAATTCCCGCCATGCGGCAGGATAGCCGTCACACCAGTACATGCATACTCCTCGCCTTTGTCATCCAATGGAAAATCCAGTGTTACATGTCCGACTTTTACACCAGGCACATCGGTTATACAGTTATTGCTCCAGGGGGACATCCTGCCAACCACGACCCCTCTATCACGTATCTTCATGTTAATCCTCCTTAGAAACCTTACTTAGAAAAAAGCAATCTTACCCTGCCTAACAATGGTGGCTGGCTTTTGACAGCTTTTCCCCTTTTTCCTTCAAACCTGGGACTACTTCTGACAGCTTTTCCTCTTTTTCCTTCAAACCTGTCAGAACTTGGCTCTACTTCCGACAGCGTTTCCTCTATCCACTACAAACCGGTCCGAACTTGGCTCTACTTCTGACAGCTTTTCCTCTTCCTCCTCCAAACCTGTCCGAACCTGCCTCTACTTCTGACAGCTTTTCCTCTTCCTCCTCCAAACCGGTCCGAACTTGGCGCTACTTCTGACAGCTTTTCCTCTTCTTCCTTCAAACCTGTCCAAACTTTGCGCCACTTCAGACAGCTTTTCTCCTTTTCACTGCAAACCTGTGCGAACCTGAAAAGCGAATTGGATAGCTTAACCATTTTGACAATGATGAAAGAAAGCCACCCAAGGCGGTGCAAGGATGGCTCGGTTCTATTCTAAAATATACGGGTGATCCATGACGTTATAATCGACGTCTTTATGCTTGATTTCATTTCCTTCTTTAAATACGGACTCAAAGAAGCGAGATGCTGGTTCTGCGAGTTCTTTGTAGTATTCGCTGAATAATGCGGCGGCATGATTCCCCAGCCATTTTTCGGGCAGAAGTTCTTCAGGAAGGCCTGGATCAAAGAAGAGGAACTTCCTGTATTCATGCACAAGCTTCGTGCGCTCAACGAAGCATTCGGCATCAGACATGCTGCCCTTTTGAATTTTGTTTTTATCAATGATGTATTTCTGGCTGTATTCACTAATAAAATCCTGATATTTTGCGTTAATCTCGACAAGGTCCCAGCTTTTCTCAACAAGACGCTGATTTTCATACGGACCTTTGTATTCGGCTACAAAGAAATCGACATATTCTTCGATTTCATATTTCTCGATCAGATCCCTTACCTGTCTCTCGAGATTATTGGCTGAAATCCAGAAGCTGTTCGACATCGATCCGAATCCGCTCCAGATTAATTCCTTGCGCAGCTCGTCACGGACATTGCGGATTTCCTCTGGAATCGTATACATCAGGATTCTCCACTTTCCGTCCCAGTCTTCGGGCTTCAATTTAAAAATACGCTTGCCTGCCTCATCAATCCTTTTCTGGCCGCGTGGCGTGAGAGAATAATAGCTCTTATTTCCGATTTTTTCAGCCTGGACCCACCCCTGCTTGTTCATACGCGAAATCGCCGCTCTAACCGACTGATCATTGTGTCCAAATTCATTCAGCAGCCGGATCAGGCTGCCTATCCAAATCTTGCTTCCATAATGGGAGATATAGTCACCGTATAAGGTAAAAATCATTGATCTTGTATTCAAGCTTATGTCATCCTCATCAATTTTTGTTGTACGTAGTAAAACCGTTATAGAATATTTTACAGTATTATCATTATTTTGCAAAAACTTTTTGCTTAAAAAGCGAAAAACCATAGGGATTTCTCCCTATGGATTTATTGCGCTGTAAATATAGGCTTTCGTTTTTCACTAAAAGCATTGAGTGCTTCCACGCGATCCTTTGTTGGAATAGTAACCTCATAGGCTTTGGATTCGATTGCAAGCCCTGTCTGCAGGTCAGTGCTGCTGCCATGCTGGATGGCATACTTAGCCTGTCTCACAGCAATTGGCGCATTCTGAAGGATTTCCTCGGCAAGCTCCTTGCAGGCAGTCATGACATCCTCTTTAGGCTTAACAGCTGTTAGAATACCAAGCTCAAAAGCCTTCTCGGCAGAAACCTTCCTTGCTGTAAAAATCAATTCCTTCGCCTTCATCTCACCAACGAGCCTGGATAGACGCTGTGTTCCGCCTGCTCCCGGAATGATGCCCCAGCTCACCTCTGTCATGCCCATCAAGGCACTGTCTGCTGCAATCTTAAAGTCACACGCAAGCATCAGTTCAAACCCGCCGCCAAAGGCAAATCCGTTAACGGAAGCAATCGTCGGCTGCGGCAGTTCCGCAATCGCGCTGAAAACATCACGAATCTTTTTTACATTACGGCGCACTTCTTCCTCAGTAAGATGCTTTCTTTCTTTTAAGTCCGCACCTGCACTGAAGGCTTTCTCCCCTGCTCCGGTAAAAATGACCACCCTGACGTCTGAATCTGTATGCAGCTTGTCTACTAAATCGCCCAGTTCCTGAAGTGTTTCATAATTGAAGCAGTTCAGCGACTCCGGACGGTCAATCGTCACATATGCGATATGCTGCTCTTTCTGGAATTTGATGTTGTTCATCTATCTCTCTCCTATATTTTCGATAATCGTGGCGATTCCCTGGCCGACACCTACACACATAGTCGCAAGTCCATACTTGGAATCCCGCTTTTTCATTTCATACAAAAGGGTTGTTAAAATCCTCGCACCGCTAGCCCCTAGCGGGTGTCCAAATGCGATAGCTCCGCCATTGACATTCACTTTTGCCTGATCCAGCCCGAGCTCTTGGATGCAACCTAGTGATTGGGCTGCGAATGCCTCGTTCAATTCAATCAAATCCATATCATCAACAGATAGGTTAGAACGCTTCAGAGCTTTTTGAACTGCATATACAGGTCCCATACCCATGATGGACGGTTCCAGTCCCGCTGTTGCAGACACAATATATTTCGCCAGCGGCTTCAAGCCAAGCTCCTCCGCTTTTTCATGGCTCATCAATAACAATGCCGATGCACCATCATTCACACCTGATGCATTACCCGCAGTAACGGTGCCATCCTTAAATATGGGCTTGAGTTTTGCCAGCTTTTCGACTGTAGTACCTGGCCGTGGATGTTCGTCAGTATCAATCACTGTCTTATTACCCTTCTTATCTTCATAAACGACTGGAACGATTTCATTTTCAAAGCGCCCGGCCTCGACCGCTTTTTGAGCGCGAAGCTGGCTTTCTGCAGCGAATTCGTCCTGGGCTTCCCTGGAGATGCCATACTTTTTAGCTACGTTCTCTGCAGTTTCAGGCATACTGTCCGTACCATACATTTCCTTCAGCTTGCTGTTCACAAAACGCCAGCCAATGGTTGTATCGAACATTTCCATATTTCCGCGCGGGAATTCAGCGTTAGGCTTTGCCATCACGAAGGGCGCCCTTGTCATACTTTCTGTTCCTCCCGCGATGAAGATGTCGCCTTCTCCAGCCATAATCGCCCTCGCCGCATAATTGACTGCATCCAGGCCGGAACCGCATAAACGGTTGATTGTTGTACCGGCAACCTCGACCGGCAGCCCAGCCAAAAGGCCTGACATCCTTGCGACGTTTCGATTATCTTCGCCTGCCTGATTCGCATTACCCAAAACTACTTCTTCAATTTCAGCTGCAGGCACGTCTGGATTGCGCTCGACCAATGCCTTGATGACAACCGCACCTAGATCATCCGGGCGGATATGGCGGAGGCTGCCATTGTATCTACCAATCGGCGTCCTGACTGCATCGACAATTACAACTTCTTTCATTGTCATCCTCCTTTATTTAGTGGTAACCGACTCTCTATAATCGTACACACCACGCCCGGTCTTCCTGCCGAGGCGGCCTGCTTTTACATATTGTTCAAGCAATGGTGCAGGGCGGTATTTTTCCCCAAGCTTCTCATGCAGGTACTTCAGATTATTCAAACGGGTATCCAGTCCAACAAGATCACCCAACTCGAATGGTCCCATTGGATAATTCAAGCCAAGCTTGATTGCCTTATCGATTTCTTCTGCTGTTCCTACGCCTTCCTGCAGCATGTAAAATGCTTCGTTTCCGACAAGCGCGCTAATCCTGCTTGTGACAAAACCAGGGAATTCGTTTACGGTAACCGTTTCCTTGCCCATCTGGATGGCTGCCTGCTGGACCGCTTCAGCTGTTTCATCGCTCGTTTCCAGTCCACGAATGATTTCAACAAGCGGCATTTTATGGACAGGGTTGAAGAAATGCATGGCGATTACCTTCTCAGGACGCTTTGTAAAAGAGGCGATTTCAGTAGGGCTCATTGTTGAAGTATTGGACGCAAACAGGCAATGTTCTGGTGCGTGCTGGTCAATCACTTCAAAAATCGTTTTCTTGATATCTATTTTTTCCGGAACCGCTTCGATAACGAGGTCAGCGTCCTTGACATTATCAGCGAGGAAATTCGAGTAATCGAGTCTCGCTTTCGACAATTCTGCGTCTTCTTGCATGATTTTGCCCCTTGCGATCCCTTTTTCAAAAATGTTGTTGATTTCCTGTTCGGCGTTGCGGAGTTGTTTTTCATCAACATCAATCAGGACAGTATCAAAACCGCCCAGGCAGCTGACGTAGGCAATTCCTCTGCCCATGACGCCTGAACCAATTACAACGAGTTTCTTCATTTATATAGTCCTCCTTTTAAAAACTGAAAGGCGAGCACTCGAATCCAGGAGTGCTCGCCTCTTTTTTATACGTTAAACGGGTTAAGCGGGCGGCTGCCGTAATAAGAGACGATACTCTTAGTTTCTGTATATAAATCTAGTGTTTCGATGCAGAGTTCACGTCCAAAACCGGATTGCTTGTAACCCCCGAATGGTGTGCCAGGGAATGCTGAGAATGGGCAGTTAATCATGACAATTCCTGCCTGGATCAGTTTAGAAACTCTGGTAGCACGACCGTAGTCCTTCGTCCAGATGGCAGATCCCAGTCCATATTCGCTGTCATTCGCAAGTTTGACAGCTTCTTTTTCATCCTTGAACTTCATGACCACAACAACCGGTCCGAAGATTTCTTCTTTTACAGCCTTCATGCCGTGGTCTGTTTCAGCGATGATGGTCGGCTCATACCAGTAGCCATTTTCATAGCCTTCAAGATTAGCAGCCTTACCGCCTGTTAAAACTTGTGCTCCATCTTCAACAGCGGATTTTACATAACCGTCGATTACATCCATTTGGTCCTGGCTGATGACTGCACCGACATGAGTTTCTTTATCAAATGGGTTGCCAAGCTTCAGCTGCTTTGTTTTTGCCACGAACTTCTCCATGAACTCATCATATACATCCTCATGGACATACAATCTTGAACGGGCTTCACATGATTGACCTGTATTGTAGAAGATTCCGAACAGAGAGCCCGCTACTGCAGCATCAACATCCGCATCTTCAAAGACGATACTCGGTGACTTTCCGCCAAGTTCAAGTGTCACACGCTTTAGAGTCTGGGAAGCTCTGGCCATGATATCCTTGCCGATTGGTGTTGAACCTGTGAAAGCAACTTTGTCTACTTTTTCATGTTCAACAAGATAGTTGCCGACAACAGAACCAGATCCAGGAATGACATTAACAACTCCTTCTGGTACGCCTGCTTCTATACAAATCTCTCCAAGTACAATAGCAGTTAAAGGTGTCAAAGAAGCTGGTTTTACTACAACGGAGCAGCCGACTGCGATCGCCGGTGCGATCTTCCATGCTGCCATCATCATCGGATAGTTCCAAGGAATGATCTGCGCACAAACACCGACAGGCTCTTTTTCCGTGATATTCTGGAATGCACCAGGCATGCTGTTCACAGCACCGCGGTGGCTGACGATCGCTCCTGCGTAAAATTCGAAGTCCTCGATTGCCTGCATTACCTGCCCCTGTGCTGCAGCAAGGGATTTACCTGTATCAAGAATCTCCAATTCTACCAGCTCATTGAAACGGGAGCGCATGATTGAAGCGATTTTATTCAATGTGCGTGAGCGCTTGTTCACCGGGAAATGGCGCCACTTTCCGAAGTCGAAGGCATTTCTTGCAGCCTGAACCGCAAGCTCTGCGTCTTCTTTTGAAGCCTTAGCCACAGTTGCAACTTCCTCGCCTGTCGCTGGATTGAAGACTTTATAAGTTTCACCATTCGTGCTGTCCTGACGAACTCCATTGATGATCAATTGATATGTCTCGCGTTTTACCGCCATTGCTTCGAATTTTTGTTCTTTTACTGTTGTCACGCGTAACATCTCCTTTTAGTAAATTCTATTTATTCACCCTTGAAAACCGGTTTTCTTTTTTCCATGAACGCCTGGACGCCTTCCTTATGGTCGGCAGTCTGTCCGGCAATTCGCTGGCTCTGAGCATCCCTCTCCAGATAGTCCTCGAGGTTAGAGTGCCAGCTTGCTTTCAGGTTTCTTTTGATCAGGCCGATTGCCTTTGTCGGCATATTTGCCAGCCTTTCGGCAAAAGCGGCAACACTTTCATTCCAGTTATCCAATGAGTATACTTCCGTTACAAGCCCAAGATCCTTTGCCTTATCTGCCGGTATTTTCTCCCCAAATACAGCAAGCTCCATCGCTTTCGCATGGCCGATGAGCCGCGGAAGATAATACAGATTACCGGCATCAGGCACGAGACCGACATGGATAAATGCTTCTACAAAACTCGCTTTTTCAGAGGCAACCCGGAAGTCACAGGCAAGCGCAAGGCTCATTCCAGCTCCGGCCGCCACTCCATTCACAGCGGCAATCACCGGCTTTTCGCAACGATCAAGTTCCAGCAGCATTGGATTATAGCGTTTGCGAAGCACCTCGCCGTGGTCCATATCATCTGAGACCCCTGCCAAATCCTCACCTGAACAAAATGCCCGGCCTGCACCCGTGATGACCAGTGCCCTTACCTCTTTATCGCGGGAAGCGGACTTGATTGCGCTCTGGATTTCCTTATTCAACTGTTCGGTGAAGGCATTCAATTTATCAGGACGGTTCAGGGTAATGTAGGCTACCTGATTCCGCACTTCATATAAAACGGTTTCAAACACAGCTATGTACCCCCCTTATTTCCCTTTAAAATCCGGCTTCCGTTTCTCCTTGAAAGCCCTCATGCCTTCCTTCTGATCTTCTGTAGCAAAAAGCATATAGAAGTTTTTGCGCTCATATTGCATGCCTTCATATAAAGGATAATCAACTGCTTTCAAAACGGATTCCTTGATCAGCCTAACTGCAATTGGGGCCTGTTTTGCGATTGTGTCCGCAAATTTCAGCGTTTCCTCCATCAGTACTTCCTCGGCAAAAGTCGAATTGATGATACCGTGGTGCAAAGCTTCTTTTGCAGTAATGCGCTTGCCGCTAAGGATCCATTCCATCGCCTTTGTTTTTCCAACGAGCTTTGTCAGTCTTTGTGTTCCGCCTGCGCCAGGCATGACACCAAGATTGACTTCAGGGAACCCGAATTCCGCATTTTCGGCAGCAAACAGCATATCGCAGCATAGTGCCAATTCAAAGGCACCGCCAAGCGCGAACCCGTGCACAGCCCCGATGACAGGTTTTTTAATCCAGGCAAGTCGGTCCCAGTCAGTGAACTGGTTCAACGTTTCCATTGAGACCGCGTCAGCATTCATCATTTCATCGATATCGGCGCCTGCAGCAAAAGCCCTGCCCTTGCCTGAGAGAACGATCACTTTTATGTCGGCATCCTGGTCGTATGCTTCCATTGCAGAAAGCACCTCGGAAACCATTTGCCTGTTCAGGGCATTGAGGACCTTCGGGCGATTCAGCTCTATTAATCCGACTTGGCCTTTTACAGACGTTTCTATCATTTCATAATTTTTATTCATTCACTTCTTCACCGATCATCATCGTGACCAGATCACCTGCAAAGCTCATAACATCCTTTCCAGAAGCTTTGCCTTCAGCAGATTTCATCCCAGCTTTTAATGCTTCATGATCGTCATAGTACATTTCGCACATTAAATAATATTTGCCTTCTCCACCCATTGGGCTGCCGACGATGCGTGTCACTTCCATTTTGCGGAGGCCAGGAATTTTCGCTGTCAGTGGAGCATGCGTTTCGAAATAATGCTTATCAAATGCCTCTTTATCCTGTGGATGCTTGTAAATTGCGATTAGTTTTACCATTAAAAATCTCTCCCTTTTCTGATTAAAATTATATAGACCAAATTGAATATATGCGTTATTTCTTGAAGCTATTAATCAATTAATATGACACCAAGAATCATTTTTTTCGACTTTGGCGTCACATCAAAGTTGATACTGGTTTCATTGCCTCGAATGGATTTTTGCACGATTTGCAGTATAAAATGCTGCGGCATGCAGTTGGGCCAAAGAGGTTTTCCATTGTCGTATAGGTGGAGCCGCAATAAGGGCAATCGGCCTGCCACTCACCAGTTTCCTCAATATGCCTCGGCGGCGGGGCGATGCCGAATTCCTTCAGCTTTTCCCTGCCCAAATCAGTTACCCGATCTGATGTCCATGGCGGATGGAAGATGAATTTCACATCAACTCTATCAACTCCGTCAACGGATGATACCGCTTTGACAACATTGTTTTTGATGATATCTAGTGCTGGGCAGCCCATGAAGGTCGGCAATAGTTTGATCAAGACGCCATCCTGATGGATTTCGAGTTCCTCAATCATGCCCAGTTCGATAATCGATACACTGTCGATCTCAGGGTCTTTGACAGTTTGCAACGCTTCGATGATTTTTTCTCTCAGCATCTATCATCACCAGCTCGCTGCCGGATCGAAGTTATAGACCTCACCTAATGTATCAAGAGCAGCTTTCAAATCGGATGTATGCTCGCCGTTTCGTCCATTTCCGCTCTTCATCCTGAATTGATCTGGCATCTTGAGCTCCAGGGATTCGAAAACAGGTGACATCATTTGTATCCATTTCGTCCTCAAAGTTTCCTCTGAATCTATCAAATTATGCTTCGTGATTTCATCTCCATGGGATCCCATGGAGAACAACCCTTCAAGGTCATCGAAAACCTTTTCCATCGCGGTTTCCATTCTTGTCCTCGCTTCTCCCCCGGCACTCACAAGCTGGGAGAACCACGTCTTCCAATGCAGTAAATGGTAATAAAGTTCCATATTGATCTTTACTGCAGCTTCAGCCAATGGCTGGTATGATGTATTCTTCAGTGATTCCATTTTCACTTTCTTGGCCTGAGCGTAAAAATAATTTCTCACTATCGTGAAAGCCCAGTCATAATGCGGCTCAGTCAAATACGTACCCGGGCCGTTCACTTTTTCTAGTAAACTCGCATTCTTTCGTTCCGCTGCTGGCCTTGCATGTGCGAGTTGGTCTGGATCACCCGCTCCCAAGTCGCTTAGAAGCTGATAAAACATAGCCGCATGGCCCATCGTATCCTGGCTGATTGAAGAAAAAGCGACGTCCTCTTCAATATGAGGGGCGAGTCCAAGCCACTCGGAACCACGGTAGGCGATCATGAAATCATCATCCGCAAGCTGGAACAGGAGCTCAACTGCAGCGTCGCGAAGGGCTTCATTTTTCAACGCATCTTCAAGTTCATATTTCATTTCTCCTGTTTCCCTCCCCATGACAAAATCTCTTTTTCATCAAGCATTTCCTGCTCGTAGTGGCGCCATTTCTTTTTCAAATAGCCATAGCCTTTTGTATTGCGGTAATCTTTGTTATCGAGCCTTTGCAATGTTTGGCGCTCTTCAAGCGACATTTTCCTGATATCGTCACGTTTGACGACCCAAATATCTGCAACCGGTTCGCGTCGCATGAAATTTTCCTGTGCCATCACAAGAGCTAGCTCATGGTTCGGTGCCAGCAATGAGAACTGGTACTGCATCGGAGAAGTAGCAGTCCTTTTGCTGAACACTTCAAATTCCTGATAAAATCCATTCCCAGACATCATTTTCTCTCCTCTCCTGTGATATTCCGGGACAGTTGTCCCCTGAAGCTTATGCTTTAACGCTCAGTGCGTCGATGACCCACTTATTGTTACTGTAAGAAATCTCCCTTAGCCTTAACCGTTCCTTAGATTTTGGGCCATTGTTCTTGATGATTTGCTTGAACTTGCTCCAATCTGGCTGCTTGTATTGCCACATGCCTGACTCCTGGTCAAAATGCATCGTTTCATCCGGCAGCTTCAAACCAAGCGACAGGACCCTTGGAATATATTTCGTGAAAAAGTCCTGGCGGAGCTCCTCGTTTGTTTTCGTCCTGATTCCATATTTGATGGTTGTATCCTGTTTGGAAGTTCCAGTAGTAGACGCATCTGCTGGACCGAAGAACATAAGAAGCGCTTCCCACCAGCGGTCTAACGAATCCTGGATCATCGCTTTCTGCTCGTCTGTTCCTTCTGCAAGCGCCATGATGATCGCCTCTCCATGCTGGGCGTGGAAAACCTCCTCGGCACAGATTCGCTTCAAAGCTCTTGCGTATGGGCCATATGAAGCATCCAGCATATTCGTCTGGGAGATGATCGCTGCACCATCAACAAGCCAGCCAATCAATCCAGCATCTCCCCATGTTTTTGCTTCCATATGGAAAACATTGTGGAATTTCAAGTCGCCTGAAAGCAAATCCTCGATGATGTTCTCACGTGATTTTCCGAGCGGCTTCATCAAATCCTCAGCCACCCTTAACAACAGTTGGCCGTGTCCCATTTCATCCTGCACCTTGGCCATGATACCCAGCTTTCTTTTCAAAGAAGGAGCCTTGGGCACCCACTCCTTTTCTGGGAGAGCACCCATTATCTCACTGATGCCATGCATTGAAATAAGCTTGATCAACGTCATTCGATAGTCATCCGGCATCCAGTCTTCTGCCTCGATTTTATCGCCAGCTTCGATTCGCTTCATGAAATGCTCATATTTAGCTTCTTCACTCAGCTGGTCGAAGGAAATTGTGTTTTCCATGCTGCCTTACCTCCTTAGGTTTTAAGATCCAATTGGTTCCTTTGTTTTATCAACAATCCTTACTGCCTTGCCTTCTGAGCGCGGGATTGTTTTCGGGCGATGCACACGCACCTCCATTGAAATCAGACACTGGCTTTTTAACAGTGTTTGAATCCCCTGCTCCAGCTGGTAAACAGAGTCTGAAATAGGATCCTCACCGATCATCGTGAAATATTCCTCATTCATCTCAACATGCAGCTCAAGCACCTTTAACGTGCGCTTCTGTAAAATTTGAATCTGGTAATGCGGGGCAAGTTCAGGTACTGCCAGCAGACAATGTTCAATCTGTGACGGAAACACATTGACTCCATTGATAATCAGCATGTCATCAATTCGTCCTTTGACTCGTGACATTCTCACCGTCGTCCGTCCGCAGGTGCATTTTTCCTTCGTCAGGGAAGCGATATCCCCCGTCCGATAGCGGATGACCGGAAATGCTTCCTTCGTAAGGCTGGTGAAAACCAGTTCCCCCTCTTCACCCTCAGATACCGGTTTTAAAGTTTCAGGATCAATGACTTCAACATAGAAATGATCCTCGGCAACATGGAGCCCGGCCTGTGCTTCGTGGCATTCACTTGCGACACCAGGCCCGATCACTTCGCTCAGCCCGTAAATATCACATGCCTTGATCCCCAGCTTTTCTTCGAGCGTCTTTCTCATTTCTTCGGACCAAGGCTCAGCACCGAAAATACCGTACTTCAATGAAGTATTGCGAGGGCCCTTACCCATTTCCTCCATTGTTTCAGCGATATTCAAAATGTAAGAAGGAGTCCCGCATATGACTTGCGGTTTAAAATCTTCAATCAACATGATTTGTCTCTGGGTGTTCCCGCCGGAAACGGGTACTGTAACCATGCCTAACTGTTCACTTCCGTAATGCAGTCCCAATCCACCTGTGAAAAGGCCATAACCATAAGCATTGTGAAGGAAATTGCCCGGCTCACCTCCACCAAGAGCAATCGCCCGGGCGACAATCTCTCCCCACATTTCAATATCCTTCTGGGTATAGCCAACCACTGTCGGCTTGCCGCTTGTTCCCGATGAAGCGTGTACCCTGACCAATTCACTTTGCGGAACAGCGAACAACCCGAATGGATAGTGATCCCGAAGGTCCTGCTTATCCGTAAAAGGAAGCGCTTCCAAATCTTCAAGACTATTTAGCATTTCAGGAGAAAAATTGGTGCTTTCAAACTTCTTCTTGTAAAATGGCACCCTTTGAGCGACCTTCTCAACTACTGTCTTGAGTCTTCGGAGTTGAATTTCTTCTATGAACTCACGACTACTTGTTTCGATTTCATGTAAAATCAAGATTCCGCCCCCTGTATTACATAAAATTTTATTTATATAACGTTATATAACCGTAACACAATAAAAGTGTTATATATTTTAAAACAAAGATAACGTGTATATAGGAAAAAGTCAATTATTTTTCTGAAAATTTTAATATTTAGTTTCAGATTTTTTACCATTGGATGGAAAAAGTAGTGATTCTGATGTATTTCGTAGTGATTCTGGAGGATTTCGTAGTGATAATAGGAAAAAGCGTAGTGATTAACGCAGATTCCGTAGTGATAATCGTCAAAACCGTAGTGATGATCGAAGTTTTCGTCGAGATTATGGTCTAAACCGTAGTGATAACCGAAGCTTTCGTCGTGATAATAGCCAAGCTTAGTGATAACCGAAGCTTTCATCATGATAATTAAATTATTCTTAGTTATCGCCGCGTCAGAAGGGCTGAATGAACTATAATCCAGGGATTATGTTCCCTCTTTCACTCTTTACATAAAAAGACCCCTTGATCGCAATCGCAATCAAGAGGCCCTTTCTTTTCTATTAATACATGCTCATATACTGCTCGCGCTCCCATGGGTGAACCTGAGTTCTGAACATATCCCATTCGATCTCTTTTGCTTCGATGAAGTGTTCGAGGATATGGTCGCCAAGAGCTGCGCTGATTACTTCGTTCTTTTTCAGCTGGTCAAGAGCTGCTGCCAATGTTGGTGGCAGATCATCAATTCCTTCTTCAACACGCTCTTCCTTGTTCATCACATAGATGTTGCGGTCTACTGATGCAGGAGGAGTCAATTTGTTCTTGATTCCGTCAAGACCTGCTGCAAGCAATACTGCCATTGCAAGGTATGGGTTTGCTGCAGGGTCAACGCTGCGGACTTCTACACGTGTGCTCATGCCGCGTGATGCAGGGATTCGGATCAATGGTGAACGGTTCTTTGCAGACCATGCAACGTAGCAAGGCGCTTCATAACCAGGAACGAGACGCTTATAAGAGTTTACAGTTGGGTTTGTTACAGCTGTAAATCCAGATGCGTGCTTAAGTGTTCCAGCGATGAACTGGTAGGCAGTTTCGCTTAGCTCAAGTTTCTTATCGGATGGATCATAGAATGAGTTCTCGCCGTTGCGGAACAATGACATGTTACAGTGCATTCCTGAGCCGTTAACACCGAACAATGGCTTAGGCATGAATGTAGCGTGCAAGCCGTGTTTACGTGCAATAGTTTTTACAACAAGCTTGAAAGTCTGGATTTGGTCACATGCTGTTAGAGCATCTGCATATTTAAAGTCGATTTCGTGCTGTCCAGGTGCAACCTCATGGTGAGATGCTTCGATTTCAAAGCCCATTTCTTCAAGTTCAAGCACGATATCGCGGCGGCAGTTTTCACCAAGGTCTGTTGGTGCAAGGTCGAAGTAACCACCATTGTCATTCAATTCAAGTGTAGGCTCTCCATTCACATCGAGCTTGAACAGGAAGAATTCCGGTTCCGGTCCAAGGTTGAAATTGGTGAAGCCTAACTCTTCCATTTCCTTCAGGACACGCTTCAGGTTACCGCGCGGGTCACCTGCAAATGGTGTGCCATCAGCATTTTTAATATCACAGATCAAACGTGCAACCTTACCTTTTTCAGCTGTCCAAGGGAAGATTACCCATGTATCCAAATCAGGGATCAGGTACATATCAGATTCTTCGATACGAACGAAGCCTTCGATAGAAGATCCGTCGAACATCATTTTGTTATCAAGCGCTTTTTCAAGCTGGCTGATTGGGATTTCAACGTTCTTGATTGTTCCTAAAATATCTGTGAACTGCAAGCGAATGAATTTTACATTTTCTTCTTTTGATAAGCGGATAATGTCTTCTCTCGTAAACGTCTTAGCCATTGTTAAAGTTCCTCCTAGATTTTTAAAGATAGATATTTGGATTACTAATGAAAAAATCTCGACATGTCTCCGTGATTGCCAGATCGGTTAAAGCGTCCTGCCTGCTGTAGTTCCTTGCGAAGCAATTTTCGCAAATCTGCATCAGATAGCTCACGTCTCGTTTTTTCAGCTTGTTTTTTCTCAGCAGCACTAATGGCTGTCTGTTGTTTAACATTAAAAATTTGCTTAATGCCTGCCATGTTGACTCCCTGGTCGATCAAATCTTTGATCTCGAGGAGCTTGTCAATATCGTTTAAGGAAAAGAGTCGTTTATTGCCCTCTGTTCTTGCCGGAGAAATCAATTCATGCTCTTCATAGTAACGGATTTGCCTTGCGGTTAAATCTGTCAGCTGCATGACAATCCCTATGCTGAAGAGAGGCATATTCCGGCGAATTTCACTTCCGCCCATTTTGATTTCTCCTCCTTCCTTTTAAGATAATCTCATTATATTCAATGTAAGGTATAATGTCAATCTAATGTAAGATTATCTAACATGAAAAATCATAAAAAAAGAACAGGACTTATTTAGCAAGCGTCCTGTTGTATATTTACCTATTTTATAAGAATTAAACCTTTTTCGATTAAAGAATCGATGGCAATGCAAACGGCCATCTTCACATGGGAATAGGTTAAGCCGCCCTGAACATAGGCGACATAAGGCGGTCTGATTGGTCCATCAGCGGTCAATTCAATACTCGCTCCCTGGATGAATGTACCAGCAGCCATAATCACATCATCCTCATATCCCGGCATATAAGCAGGATGTGCGGTTACATGGGAATTGATTGGCGAAGCATATTGAATCGCCTGGCAAAAAGCAACCATCTTATCTCTATCGTCGAATTGGACTGCCTGGATTAAATCGGTTCGTTCAGCATTCCATTTTGGGGACGAATTCATACCCAAACGGTCCAGCATTGCCGCTGTGAAAACAGCACCCTTCAAGGCCTGTGCGACAATGTGCGGCGCCATGAAGAACCCTTGATACATTTCCTGCAATGAATATAATGAAGCACCGGCCTCTGCCCCGATTCCTGGGGATGTCATTCGGTAAGAACATGACTCTACATATTCTTCCTTGCCTACTATGTATCCGCCTGTTTTGGCAATACCACCGCCTGGATTTTTAATCAAAGAGCCCGCCATCAAATCAGCACCAACATGGCATGGTTCAAGCTCCTCAACAAACTCACCATAACAGTTATCAACAAACACAACGACGTCTGGCTTGATCTCCTTAACAAATTTGATCATTTCCCCAATTTGCTCAACAGTAAAAGATGGCCTCGTCGCATATCCTTTTGAGCGCTGGATGCCGATCATTTTCGTTTCAGGCTTGATAGCTTTTTCGACGGCACTCCAATCGATTTCTCCCTTTTCCGTAAGATCCACAGTATTATAAGAAATCCCAAATTCCTTCAAGGATCCATTTCCAGTTCCGCGTATTCCGACTATCTCTTCAAGAGTGTCATAAGGTTTTCCGGTAATGTATAGCAGCTCATCTCCTGGCCGAAGAATCCCAAAAAGCGAAATGGAAATCGCATGAGTACCGGAGATGATTTGCGGACGGACAAGTCCAGCTTCAGCACCAAACACCTCGGCGTAAATCTTTTCAAGTGTTTCCCTTCCTGCATCATCGTAACCGTAACCAGTGGTCGGAATGAAATGAGAATCACTCACCCGATGTTTCTGGAAACTCTGCAATACCCTGAATTGATTTGAATCAATCCGTTCATCCATTTTTGTGTGTATCCCAGCAATTTGCTGCTCAATTTCGCTGACAAGCGGCTGCAGCATCTGCCCGTTTTTTAATTGTGTAAACATGTTGCTCTCCTATCTTTAAAAAAATCAATTTATACTGAGAACCGTTTCAGCTGGCCGGTAATTTGATGGTCTGCCAAAGAGTAGCCCTTGCAGACATAGCCCTGCTTATCTTCATCAAAAGCAAGCTCACGAAGAATGGTCTCATTTTTCAGCTGGGCCAGCAGTTTCCCCTCATCGGAAGGCACCAGGACATGAAATGGCTCCATCATTCCAATGATGGACTGTTCGATTTTCAGAAGCAGATTCCTGCGGTCTTCCTCGCTGAACGCGCTTATAAACGCTGTTTCATTTTGGGCGTTTGGCACAAAGTCCTGATGTGCGATGTCCCGCTTATTATAGACGGTAATCTGCGGGATTTGATGGACTTCAAGGTCCTCCAGCAATTTATTGACAGTCTGTTCGTGTGAAAAATAATCCTCGTTCGACATGTCCACTACATGCAGAAGCAAATCCGCCTCCCGAACTTCCTCCAACGTGGAACGAAAAGCAGCGATTAATGTTGTCGGCAAGTCCTGGATGAATCCGACAGTATCTGTCAGGAGGGCAGTGAAACCGCTAGGTAAAATCGCTTTCCTTGTCATTGGATCAAGCGTAGCGAATAACTGATTTTCTTCAAATGACTCCGCTTCTGTCAACCGGTTAAACAGTGTTGATTTTCCTGCGTTAGTGTATCCGACTAAGGCAATCTGGAACGTCTTGTTCTTCTTCCGGCGTTCCCGATAGCGGTCACGGTGCTGAACGATGACTGACAATTGCGTTTTTATATCGTCAATTCTTTTTCGGATATGACGGCGGTCTGACTCCAGCTTCGTTTCACCAGGTCCTCTTGTTCCAATTCCCGCACCAAGACGCGACATCTCAATCCCTTTTCCGCCAAGTCGAGGCAGCAGGTACTGCAGCTGAGCAAGTTCAACCTGGAGCTTCCCTTCTTTGGACCGAGCCCTTTGAGCAAAGATATCAAGGATCAGCTGCGTGCGGTCGATAACCCTCGCCTTTAGGCCAGCAGAAAGATTTCTGTTTTGGCTGGGCGAAAGTTCATCATTGAAGATAATTAAGTCCGGTTCGAGCTCTTCCTCAAGCGCTTGAAGCTCTTCCACCTTTCCTTTGCCGATGTATGTAGCAGGATGTGCCTTTGGCCGCTTTTGGACAACCTGCATAAGGACATTTCCCTTCGCCGTTTCCGTAAGTGATTCAAGTTCCTCCATCGAATATCGAAAACGAAGATCTTCTTCAGTAGTTTGGCAGCCAACAAGAATCACTTTCTCAAATACGTTTTCCTGTTCCAAATAACACCCTTCTTTCCATATATATAGCTAAAGACATCATACCAAAATAAAGCCGCAAACAAAAATTTTGAAAGTGAGGGTAAAAGTGGTTGTAAATTGGAACAAACGTGATAAAATCAATATGTTTGCATTTTCCTATTTTAGTATTCAAAGAACATTTTAACAAGAGGAGAAATACAGGATGACATGGGAAGTTCTCAGCATGATTGGAACAGTAGCATTCGCGATCAGCGGTGCCATCATCGCAATGGAAGAGGAATTTGATATCTTCGGAGTTTATATATTAGGAATTGTTACAGCCTTTGGCGGCGGGGCAATCCGCAATCTCCTTATCGGAGTCCCGGTATCAGCACTTTGGGACCAGGGGTTATTCTTCAATTTGGCCTTGCTCTCAATCACAATCGTTTTTCTGTTCCCTAGCAACCTTTTAAAACACTGGCAGCGATGGGGCAACTTCTTTGACGCCATCGGGCTTGCAGCCTTTGCGATTCAGGGCGCAATTTACGCATCAAATATGGGCCATCCATTAAGCGCAGTTATTGTAGCTGCTGTGCTGACCGGAAGCGGCGGCGGAATGATCCGTGACCTGCTCGCCGGCAGAAAACCATTGGTATTGAAGGCCGAAATCTATGCTGTCTGGGCCGTTCTTGCCGGTCTTGTCATTGGCCTTGGAATGGCCAACAAAGCTGTCGAGCTTTATGGACTCTTTGGGGTCATTACAGCACTTCGCGTACTTTCATATACTTACAAATGGCATTTGCCAGTTCGTAAGCTGAGAGTACACTTGTAAAGCAAAAAGCAGAGCTGATTCATTCATCATGATTCAGCTCTGCTTTTTATTTTCCAATCTATATAATTTTCCTGCCCATCTGCCCAATTGCGTAATGTATGCCATGCTGGAGAGTCTGGAAGCAATCGAATTTCGATAGGTTAATATTCGATTGGGTGATTTCGATCCCTAGAGTGGATGAAATCCCAACGAGTATTGTTTTCGTGCCGATCAGCCTTGCTGCTGATCCGATTTTCTCGATCAGACTGACCGCATGTGGTCCGATTTCCTGGTCCATTCCTGTCAAATCCAACACAAGATAGCTGGCTTTATAGGATGGCAGTCGATTCAGAGTATTTACAATCAGCTGGTCTGCCCTGTCTTCCTCGTATTTACCAATAAGGGGAACGACAACGATGCCCTCAATAACCGGGATGATCGGAGAGGAAAGTTTATTGACCAATTCTTTTAACTCAGCTGTTTTTTCTTCAACAAGGCCTTCGAGTTTCCTGATTTGTTCCGATTCTTTCTTTCGTGCGAGCTGGTGAATATTATCAGCGATTGTGACATCAGAAGGGAAATATTCAATTACACTGTGCTCATGGCCCTCTAACTGATGCTGCTTGATTTTATACCAGATATTTGTTCCGAACAGTCCCGTGAAAACTCCAGCGTAATGTGCGGGCAGGAAACTCCCTCCCTTTTTCTTCCCCTGGGCAACATTCACTTTATGCTCCCAGCTGTCCTTCATAAAAACTGTGAATGTTTTCGTTTCAAAGTCCAAATCCTTTATAATCGTCAACCCCCAGCCGGCGGTTGCATATGTATTTGTGATCATGTCAGCAGCCTCAGCTACGTTGACTTCTTTCATTTTTTCAAAATACTGGCCGACCACGAGTCCCTGGCGAAACCCAGTCGATTCAAAAACGAGGTTGGATGCTTCTTCTCCAGATATCTCTTCAATCGTATCAAAAAAGGTTTTCATTGCTGAAGAAATCCAAAAAAGTACTGCGTCCTGGCCCTCAAACGTAAACTTTCCGGATTTTACATCCCAGCCAAAATCATAACCTGCAATATCATAATTGTAATCAGACCCCATAACTCTTAACTCCTTTATCTATCTATGAATTATCTTGATCCTATAGTTGCCATAGCTAAAAACTAAAATAAAACCACCATTCTTTTTACCCATTTCAACTCTAATTAAACCTTTCAAAACAAACAATGTTCCAAATCACCTTTGGAACATTGAAAAAATTCTGATCAGTGGGAGTGTCCTAGATAGAAATTGACTTTTCTGCATTTACATATCCTCGACCATATGTGTTAGCGGGCCCTAACTCTTCTGCACCATCAAGTAATTTTCGCTTTACCTCATCTGGTGGAATACCCGGATTATTTTCTATTATAAGGGCTGCGACTCCAGCGCAGATAGGTGTTGCCATTGAGGTGCCAGACAAAGTAAAATATTCGTTCCCAATCCGGTTTCCCTTTTGCAGTTTGTCCAAATAAGAATTTGGCGAGCGCAAGGAAATGATGTTTACCCCTGGTGCAACTACATCAGGCTTTGTATATCCATAGATGGTTGGCCCCCGGCTTGAGAATGAAGCAATGCTATCATCAATAATATTTGGTGTATTAATATCATCCATCGCTCCAACTGTAATGACTGTTTCACTTACACCCGGGCTGGAAATTGTACCAGGGTCCGGACCGGAATTTCCTGCTGCAACACAAACTACAATTCCACTGTTCCAGGCAGCCTCAACAGACCGTACCATTGGATCTTCACTGACAGAAGGATACTGCTGCGGGTCACTTCCCAAAGACATTGATATGATATTGATTGGGTTATCAGGATTCAATCGGTTGTATTCAATGCACCAGTCTACACCTGCCATGACAGTTGATAACGAACCAGAACCCAATTTATCCAGAACCTTGACACCCACCAGTTTCGACTCTGGAGCCGGACCACGATAAAGTCCGTTAGATGCACTGCCGTCTCCAGCAGCATCTCCTGCGCAGTGGGTTCCATGACCATTGTCATCGTATGGTCCAGTCCTGTCATTAATAAAGTCCTTAAAGGCGACAATCCGGTCACTCAGGTCCTGATGCGGGTAAATTCCTGTATCAATAACAGCAATTGTGACCCCATTCCCTGTCAAAGCTGCCTCTTGTATGCTTTCTTTTGCTTTTACAGCTGCAGTAGCTACATCCAGTAACGCTTGCACTTTTCTATCAAAATAAACCTTTTTAATAAAAGAGCCCTTTGACAGTAATTCCTCAAGGGCAGCTGGAGTTAGATCCATGCTGCAACATGTTGTGCTAGGTATACTATGTTTAATTTTTGACCGGAAATGCTGCTCGGCAACAGAATGACAGTTCTCAACCGCTTCCTCAAAACTGCATGTATCATAAAACTCCACTACAACCGGAATTTTTCTTGCTTTTTGCAGAAACCTCTCGAGAGATGAATGCAAGAAACAAGGTGTCCACTTAAATGGCGTATAAAGCCCTATTAAGTTTTTCCGCAATGTCAAATCAAGTTTATCTGCATTAGACCTTACCATCTGAATCATCGAAAAACCAAACATTCCTTTTCCTCCTTTCTTTAAGCTAGTACCAAGCTATGAAAAAAAGAGAAAAAGGTAACGGTGTTTGTCCAATTAAGTGAAAATTGGACAGATAAAAACCGCTTTTGTCATATAAGGGTTTATGTCGTCCTTGGGTTATCTGTTTTATTCTCTGTGGTGCCTTATATGCCAAGGAAAGATTATCGCCGAACATTGAAAAAGGGATTCCATGTGGAATCCCTTTGGTAATAAATCTTACTTCAAATATGACACGATTGAGTTCGGATCGAAACCTAATACCCAGTTTCCGTTTACATTTGACTGAGGCACACCCATTTGGCCAGTTGCATTAACGAGCCTTTGTGCTGCGATTGGATCTTGCTGTACGTTCACTTCTTTATAAGATAAACCTTTATCATCTAGGAAGTTCTTCAGCATTGTGCAGTAAGGACAAGTATTTGTTGTGTAAACTGTTATATCGTTCATTTTACATCCCCCCTGTAGCTATTCTATATACCTATATGGGTATATTATCAAATGCAAAAAATAATGTCAACAAAGCTGCTGACATTATTTCCCCCTGTTATCATCTGTAAAAACGAGGTCATTGCTGCGGAGAGTCATGAGTTCATGTCGGTCGTATTGATTTTGCATCAACAACCTCATCGCCTGTGCCCGTATGGATTTCTCAATTACGTTACGAACATAGCGCCCATTCGAAAATGCGGCGGCACCAAGTGTTGATTTAACGTTCACAAGGTGCTCCCGTAACTTCCGTTCAGCTTCGTGGCTCAGACTATATTCTCTCTCCTTCAGCATTCGCTGGCCGATTTCCATAAGCTGGTCAATTGAATAATCGGGAAAATCAATAACGAGCGGAAACCTTGAATGAAGCCCCGGGTTCAGAGTCAGGAAAAATTCCATTTCCCTCGAATAACCCGCAAGAATCAAGATAAATTCATGCTGCTTATCCTCCATATGTTTAACCAGGGTATCAATCGCTTCCTTGCCGAAATCCTTTTCTCCACCACGGCCGAGGGAGTAGGCTTCATCAATGAACAAGATGCCTCCCATTGCTTTTTTTATCAAATCTCGCGTTTTTTGCGCGGTATGCCCGATATATTCACCAACAAGATCAGCTCTCTCCGCTTCAATTAAATGTCCTTTTGAAAGGACATTCATTTTGAGGAAGAGCTTCCCGATAATCCTGGCGACCGTTGTCTTACCTGTTCCCGGATTGCCCTTAAACATCATATGCAAAGCCTGTTTTCCAGCCTTGAGCCCCATTTCTTCCCTTTTCTTATTAACATAAATCCAGGCATAAATCTCTTTGATCATCCTTTTCATTTCTTCCATGCCTACAAGTGCGCCGAGCTCTTCCTCAATTTCTTTTAAAGCTGCGTGCTCCTGCGGGATTGACTTTGGAACCAGCTGCGACTCAGGCAATTCCTTTGTCAACGTCTTTCTCTGCTGTGCATTCAAAACAATGCTGATTTGACCGTTGTTTTTCTTTCGAAGCGGTTGGTCCAAAGATTTCACCTCTCATTCTGGAAACAGTATACGCATTCTTGCTGTATTTGTGATATTCGCCTATAACATCATGCATGTTAAAAATCTGGCCATTTATATCGCATCGGGAATACCCCCCTATGCGAAGTTCGACAAACTCCAGCGATATTCTCTCTTTTTGTCACAATATGCGCTTTCCCAAGAAATAAACTTCTATATTTATATGTATTCAAGGAAGTGGAAATTCATTTTTAAATTAAACAATTATCGCTTAAAAGTAAAAGAACAATGGTTTGAAATCGCCCCCTTTTAATGTTGGTATTACACTCTTACTGATGCGTTAACCTGGAAATGCCCCTTTATACAGTTGGTATTTCATTCATAACGGTACAATCAGCCTGTTATGGGCCCTTCATACATAATGGATAAATTCCGATTCCAAAAGTATGTTCCTAGAAAAATATTATAAAAAGAAAAAACCCGCACATAGCGGGTTTCCTTCGTCATTATTTAATTAAGCTTGCCCCTCGAAATCAATCTGGACATTCTTTTGCGGCGCGAATGTTGAGATGGCATGCTTATAGACAAGCTGCTGTTTTCCTTCTGATTCGAAAAGCACGGTAAAGTTATCAAATCCTTTAATCTGGCCTCTCAATTGAAATCCGTTCAATAAGAATACGGTCACATTGATATTGTCTTTGCGTAGCTGATTTAAATACTGGTCCTGAATGTTCACTTGTTTCATGGGCGGATCCTCCTCTTTTATCTCTATTATTATGTATTCGCTTTTATCTCGAGCTTTCCTTCAATGAACTTGGAAATTTCGGCGAATTTTTTTTCAGCGTCTTTAGACTCTGACATATCAAACCATTCCACATTCATCTTGTTTCGAAACCATGTTAGCTGCCTTTTTGCATATCGGCGGGAATTTTGCTTTAAATTCTCGATTGCTTGCTCCAGAGAAAGCTTGCCATCAAAGAAGTCGTATAGCTCTTTGTATCCAATTGCCTGGATGGACTGGCAGTCTTTTAAACCCTTTTCGTAAAAGTACTTAACCTCATCAAGGAGACCCTGCTCCATCATCAGGTCGACACGGAAATTGATTCGGTTGTACAGCAACTCTCTATCCATTGTCAGGCCGATTAGTGCTGTTTCATACAAAAGTTCCGGTGATTGGTTCTCCTGCAGTTCTCCTGCAGTTTTGCCCGTGCAGTGGTAGATTTCCAACGCCCTGATGACGCGCCGAACATTGTTAGGGTGAATTCTTGATGCACTTTCGGGATCAACCTCTTTTAATTTTCCATGTACAAATTCCTGGCCTTTTGTCTCTGCTTCTTCCTCCAGGCTGCGTCTGAAGACTGGGTCAGAAGGAGCTTCAGTGAAATGATAATCAAAAATCACCGACTGAATGTACAATCCTGTACCTCCAACAATCATCGGCATCTTTCCGCGGGAGCTTATTTCATTAATTTTCATGCGGACAAGTTCCTGGAATTCTGCGGTTGAAAAACTTTCATCAGGCTCTTTGATATCTATTAAATGGTGGGGGACTCCCTCCATCTCTTCCCGGGTGATTTTTGCAGTTCCAATATCCATCCCGTTGTAAATTTGCATCGAGTCGCCACTGATGATTTCACCATTGAATTTTTTCGCAAGTTCAATGCTAAGCTTTGTTTTGCCAACTGCAGTCGGCCCAATTAACACAATCAATTTCTGTTTTTGTTCCAAAAAATTTCACACTGCCTTTTCATAGAGCGTGTCAGCAATTTCACATCTGACATCATTAATTTATTTTACCATTAAATAGAAAGCAGTTGAACATCTATGCATTATACCCGAACTTTACAAGTATTATTCTCTTATAACATCTTTTGAAAAAATTTTCCTTAACTTTTACAGTTAGATAACGATTCAGTAACAAACGCACTTTCACCCCCACATTCATGATAGTTTAATAGAAGTCTATGATTGGTTTAATAATTTATAGAGAACTGGGTGAAAACAAAATGTTATCAACTACAGAAATCGGAATTGATTTAGGTACAGCCAACACACTAGTATATAGTAAAAATAAAGGAATCGCTTTGAACGAACCTTCCGTTGTGGCGATTGATACTGAGACAAAAAATGTCCTTGCTGTCGGCAAGGAAGCGAAAGAAATGATCGGGAAGACACCTGGAAAAATCGTGGCCATCCGCCCGTTGAAAGATGGAGTCATTGCTGATTTTGATGTTACAACAGAAATGTTGAAACAAATCATGAAGAAAGCATCCAAAAAGGGCGGTTTCGCTCTCCGTAAGCCAGATGTCGTCGTCTGCACACCTTCCGGTTCAACAAGTGTTGAACGCCGTGCAATCCAGGATGCAGTAAGAAATGCAGGCGCAAAGAAGGTACATCTGATTGAGGAACCAGTTGCTGCAGCAATTGGCGCTGGATTGCCTGTTGATGAGCCAGTAGCAAACGTTGTCGTTGATATTGGCGGCGGCACAACTGAAGTCGCAATCATCTCTTACGGCGGAGTCGTTGCTTGCCATTCGATTCGAATTGCAGGCGACAGATTGGACGAGGACATTATTCAATATGTACGCAAAGAGTACAATGTGTTAATCGGTGAAAGAACGGCTGAAAAAATCAAGATGGAGATTGGGTACGCGCTAGTGGATCATGAAATGATGGAACTGGATATTCGTGGCCGCGACCTTGTAACAGGCCTTCCAAAGACTGTTACCCTCAATTCTTATGAAATCAGGGACGCCATCAAGGAATCTCTCCTTCATATTATGGAAGCCATCCGCGCGACTCTCGAAGACTGCCCTGCTGAACTGAGCGGTGATATTGTCGACCGCGGGGTGATCCTTTCCGGTGGCGGCGCGTTGCTTAACGGAATACAGGATTGGCTTGGCGGCGAGATGGTAGTGCCCGTACACATCGCTCCAAACCCGCTTGAATCCGTAGCAATTGGAACAGGTAAAGCATTGCAATATATCCATAAACTTCAGCCAGCTGTAAGATAAAATAAAAGTGACGAAAAGATCGCAATTGATTTTGCGATCTTTTCGTTTACTTTGGGCTTATAGAATCTTTCTATGTGACCCTTTTAGAGTTCTCACCTGCTTTTGGACTCATAGAATCTTTCTATGTGACATTATTTTGGGTTTCAGCTGATTTAATGCATATAGCACTTAACCAGGCAAAGGATAAGGCACTGTTCTTCACAGTGCCACCCAATTCACTCCTTATATTGTTTTCTCAGTCTATTAAAATAAAGGAAAACCGGCAAAGGAATGACGATAAAGCCCAGACTCTTGATTATTTGATTAATTGCCCTGTCTTTTTGCCGATTCTTTTCTTCCCGGACATACAAATCATAATTGCTGCGAAGTTCTTCCTCGCTCATTTCTGTCTTCGAACCTTCAATTTTGCCATGGCTCACCATCTGCTTATATTCAGTAAAACTTTGATAGTAACCAGTTGGGCTAACTAGATCCGCTGTCGCCATGAAAATCGAAACCCCTCCGCCAATGACCATCATCAATGTAGCAAACAATACAAGATAAGTATATAAATGTCTGACCACTTTCTCTCCCCCTTGCTCTTTATTTTTCACTGCAAAAGCTACTATAAAAATCAGTACAACTACAGGTAGTATGAAAAATAATAATGAGAATACAAACAATATATCGCCCCCTTTGAATATTATAAGAGCCAGTAACCCATTTAATGAATATATCATTTGATGTTTAATAAATTTCCTATTAGTGTAATTTTACACCATTATTATCTAAAATAGAAGAATTTTTATCCAACTGTAGTTAATTTTTCATAAAAAAAACAGTGAACCCAATTGGGAACACTGTTTCTTCAAGTAGAATACAGAGATAAATTTTCGTCGTCCAGCTTTCAGCGCTTGTCGAAGCTGATCAAGACGCTTGCACTCTTCTAATTACATTACCCGCTTAAACATTTTCTCCATTTCATAAGTGGAGTAATGAACAATGATTGGCCGGCCATGCGGGCATGTGAACGGGTCGGATGAACGTCGCAATTCATCGAGTAATGCCTGAATCTCGTCTTTGCGCAGGTGGTGATTAGCCTTGATCGATGCCTTGCAGCTCATCATGATGGCTGCTTCCTCTCGAAGCTTTTTAAGATCGACTTTCTTCATCAACAAGAGTTGTTCAATCATGTCTTCAATCAAATCCTTTTCCTCTCCGCGAGGGAACCACTGCGGGTGTGAACGAACGATGAAGCTGTTGTAGCCAAATGGCTCAAGGAATACTCCTACTTTCTCCAGCTCATGCTGATGTTCATTTATTTTAATGCACTCATCCGCTGAATATTCAAGAGTGATTGGCACGAGCATTTCCTGCAGCTCAGTCGCCACCTCACCTACTTTGTCCCTGAAGTACTCATACTTGATTCTTTCCTGGGCGGCATGCTGGTCAATTATATATAAACCACGGTCATTTTGAGCGAGAATATAGGTTCCATGCATCTGCCCAATTGGATAAAGAGGAGGGACTCGTGATTCCTGCACTTCTGCAACTGATTCTTGTGCTGCAGGAAATGAGTCTGGCTCAATGATTTCTTTTTCATCATGAACAAGTTCCTCATCAGAAACAGGCGCAGTGGGCTCGAAGGTCGTGTTTTCTTGAGCTACTAAGGTATTCCTCCAGTCAGGAGCTCCCTGCTGTGAAATATTTGGTGGTTCAGCAGCTTTATAGCTCCTGCTTAGCTCAACAGCCTTCTCCTCTACAAATGGCCTGCGTTCAATAGTCGATTGCACAATAGAATGTTTTTCTTCTGCTTCAGGCAAATGGTCTAGCTCCATGAAAGTCTGTTCTGACTTCGGTTTTTCCTGCTTCTGAGTAACCATTCCAGCCGGAATTAATTCCTTAGTTTTAAAAGCATTTTTTATGACACTCGAGACTAGCTCATTCAACTCCTGTTCCTTGCTCAACCGAACCTCCATCTTTGATGGATGAACGTTCACATCAATCAAGAGCGGATCCATTTCAATATTCAAAAGAACAACTGGATACCTGCCGATAGGGAGTAATGTATGGTAGCCTTCCTGTATTGCTTTTACCAGGGCATAATTTTTGATAAAACGGCCATTAATCATGGTCGAAATATAGTTTCTAGAGGCTCTTGTGATTTCTGGCATCGATATATAGCCACTTATTTTATAATCCAATGATTCACCAGAAATAGGAATCATAGACTTAACCATATTAATACCATAAATGGCAGCCAGAACCTGGCGGACGTCTCCATTTCCCGTCGTCTTCAAAAGCTGGCGGCCATTATGGACAAGCCTGAAGGAGATATCTGGATTTGCCAGCGCCAAACGGTTTACGACATCCGTAATATTGCCAAGTTCAGTATGAATGGTCTTCATGTATTTAAGGCGTGCCGGTGTATTAAAAAACAGGTCTGAGATAATGATATCCGTTCCTTTCCGGCTGTCTGCTTTCTCAACAGACTCGACTTTGCCGCCTTCGATGACCACTTTATTGCCTTCGATTCCGGTAGAAGTTTTCATTTCAAGCCTTGAAACGGAGGCGATACTCGGCAGTGCCTCTCCCCTGAACCCGAGTGTCCTGATTCGGAACAAGTCGTTTTCATTCTTGATTTTGCTCGTGGCATGACGCTGGAAGGCGACTAGAACGTCTTCTTCCTCAATCCCGTCTCCATTGTCTGTGATCCTGACCCGGGCAAGACCAGCCTCTTCAAGATCAATTTCAATTACCGAACTATTTGCATCAATCGCGTTTTCCAGCAATTCCTTAACAACAGATGCAGGCCGTTCTACTACCTCACCGGCAGCAATCTTATTTGATAAGGCATCATCTAGTTGCATAATTTTCGCCATTCTGTCACCTCCAGCTTTTAGTTATTCACAAATAATGTGGAGTTTTGCAATCATAATTCTTCTATGAGACTTTCTCTCGATCATCTTACACTTCAGGCTTATAGAATCTTCCTATGGGCCCTTTTCCCAGTTTCTGAGCCATTTAGGGTATATAGTATCTTACTTACGCAGCTTCTTTTGTAGTTCATAAAGAACATTCATTGCCTGCAAAGGGGTCATATCCAGGATTTCAAGTCCGTGTAATTGGTCAAGGACCTGCTTCTCCTTTTTGTTTGCACCACTAACTTTCTTCTGTCCAGGCTCTTCATCAAAGAATGATAACTGAGACGCAGCTGCTGTTTCTGCTGCCTGAAGCACGCTTTGTTTGTCTTGCTCATGCTGCAATGTTTCGCGTACAGTTTCTAAGCTCTGCTGACTATTAAGTCCAGATGTAACCGGTGTGTCTGTTTGCTCAAGTATGTGCAGGATCTCTGCAGCACGTTCTATCAAGTCTGCCGGCAATTCGGCAAGCTGGGCAACATGGATGCCGTAACTCTTGTCCGCTGCACCCTCCCTGATTTTATGAAGGAAAACCACTTTGCCGTTTTGCTCAACTGCGCTAACATGTACATTCTTCAATTTTTGCAGTTCATTTTCCAATGTAGTCATTTCATGATAGTGCGTCGAAAACAGCGTCTTTGCGCTGATTTTATCATGGATATATTCAATCATTGCCTGGGCGAGTGCCATGCCATCATAAGTGGATGTGCCCCGGCCGATTTCATCAAAAAGAATCAAGCTATCCTTCGTAGCATTAGTAATTGCGTTCTTTGCCTCTAGCATCTCGACCATGAAGGTACTTTGTCCTGAAACAAGATCATCTGCAGCACCAATCCTGGTGAAAACCTGGTCAAATATCGGCATTACTGCCTCGGACGCCGGGACAAAACAGCCGATTTGAGCCATGATCGCTGTCAAAGCAACCTGGCGCATATATGTGCTTTTACCAGACATATTCGGTCCAGTAATCAGCAGGACTTCGCGTTCATTATCCATATAGCAATCGTTAGGCACATATTCCTGGGCATCCATTACTTTTTCGACAACTGGATGGCGCCCATCCTTCAGGACAATTTTCCTCTCAGATGAGAACACCGGCTTTACGTACTGTCGCTGTTCGCTAAGCTCTGCAAACCCAAGAAGTACATCGAGTTCACTAAGAGCCCTGGCAAGTTTCTGCAATCTAGGAATATATTCTTTGATCGTCTCGCGGATTCCGGTAAACAGCTGATATTCAAGCTCGACGCTTTTTTCCTCGGCAGCAAGGATCAAGTCTTCCTTTTCTTTCAGTTCAGGTGTGATGAATCGCTCTGCATTCGATAACGTCTGCTTTCGTTCATACTGGCCTTCCTGCAAAAGATGCAGGTTCGCCTTCGTTACTTCAATATAGTAGCCAAACACACGATTGTAGCCGACCTTCAAGGACCTTATGCCTGTTTTCTCACGCTCGTCACGTTCAAGCATGGCAATCCAAGTCTTTCCGTTTCGGCTGGCATCACGATACTGGTCAAGCTGGTGATCGTAGCCATCACGGATGATATTCCCTTCCTTCACAGAAATTGGAGGGTTATCAACGATTGCCTGTTCGAGCAGATCGGCCGCCTCCTCGCAAGGATCGAGTCTGTCTGCCATCAGGGATGCTTCCGCATGGGATAGACTCTCCAATATATGCTTTAGGGACGGTACCTGTAATAAAGATCTCTTTAGCTGCATCAGGTCTCTTGGATTTAAATTGCCAAAAGCAACTCTTCCAGCCAATCGTTCAAGGTCGTATACCTCTTTCAACTTTTCACGCAATTCCTGGCGTTCGAAAAACTGTCCGACAAAAAGCTGCACCAGTTCCTGACGGCGGCTGATCTCAGCTTTTTCAATCAGCGGCCTGTTAATCCATTGCTTCAACATCCTGCCGCCCATTGCTGTCATCGTTTCATCAAGGAGCCATAAAAGTGTTCCCTTTTTCGCTGTAGATCGTATTGTCTCTGTCAGTTCAAGGTTGCGCTTCGAAAAATAATCAATTTTCATATACTGCTGAACCTTGTAGACAGATACCTTTTGTAAATGGTCCAGGCTGCGCTTCTGGGTTCGGTACAAATAATTAAATAATCTTGAGGCTGTGTTTTTTAAATGTTCATTTTCCAGGTCTGCAAAAAGTTCGGAAAAGCTTTCTTTTAGATCGGTGTTATCCTCAATTGAAAGCGCGAGGATAGAACGCTCCTTCAGCTTTTTCTGAATTTCCGGCGAAAGCGAGCTTTCAATGACAACTTCCTTTGCTCCAGAGATCGATAATTCGTTAATAAGCTCTTCGACACTACCATTAACTAATGTCGCCCTGCTTTCCCCAGTGGATAAGTCACTGCAGGCAAACCCATATGTGTCTCCAGGAAAAACTGAAACAGTAGCGATAAAATTATTTTCTTTTTCTAAAAGACCTCGCCCCTCCATTACTGTTCCTGGAGTGATCAGCTGGACAACTTCCCGCTTAACTACCCCTTTGGCAGTCTTCGGGTCTTCTGTTTGTTCACATATAGCGACTTTGTAGCCTTTGTTAATCAGTTGTTCAATATAGTTAGGAGCTGAATGATAAGGAACACCGCACATCGGAATCCGGTCCTCACCGCCGCCCTCTCTGCTTGTAAGTGTTATTTCAAGCTCCTGAGAGGCCTTTAATGCATCTTCGAAGAACATTTCATAAAAATCTCCCAAACGGAAAAATAAAAAGGCATCCTGGTAATCCGCCTTCACTTGCAGGTATTGTTTGATCATAGGGGTATATGTAGCCATATTATCCTCCAAAATTCACTTTGCTTTATTGTTAGGGTTGGGCAGAGATTCTGCCACTCCCTTTTGATTTTATCATTTTTAGGTAATGCCAGTTGACCTGCTTTTACCCTTTTCACCACATTCTCTCATTTTCGGGCAATGCAGCGCCTCTGCTTTTACCCGAATAAGTTGATTCCTTCTTATTCGGTCAATCCAAGTATCAATTTTCGTCTATTACTCTAAATATCTATTATAACTCGACAAAATATAATTTTCGATAGAATCCCCTTAAAAAGAATTACCAGTCCACAAATGGACTGGTAATCATCAATTATATTTCATTCTTTTCAGGCCGATTGTGAAAAATAGTAAGCTGAATGCAAGCAAGATTAAAGCTGAATTACGGATGGCGGGAATATAAAGGCTTCCACTGACAATTTCACGGAATCCTGTAATCATCCAGCTCTGGGGCACAGCCTTGGCTATTTGCTGCATGAATTCCGGAACAATTTCCAGTGGCCAGTATACACCTCCCAGCATACATGTACTGACGATCAACACCGCACTTAGTGCACTTGCCTGTTGTCTCGTCTTCACGATACTAGCCATCATCAGGCTAAAGCCGACAATCGTTATAATCACCAGTGCTGCAAATGGAACAAAGTAAATCAAATTACCCCACATGGCACCATAAATAAAATTCATCACGACCATGAGGACGAATAATTGGATTGCCCCCATCATGAAATATGAGAATAAATATCCTATCATCACCTGGACCTTCGACGTTGTTGACGTGAGCAGACGCTGCCATGTTCCTCCGATTTTTTCATCCAGAATGGCTGAAGCCGCTCCAGAAATCCCAAACATCATGAACATGATGGTAAAGCCAATCGCCAACATGCCGACCGAACCAGTTTTCGATTCTTCTTTTTGAATAACTTCACTGCTTATATCCAGCGTTTCTCGCCCTGCTGCTTGATCGAGTATAGCGTTGACGGCGACTGTATCTTGTTCGGGAACCATTTCAAATGTTTGAATAACTGTCCTTCCTACACCCTCTATATAACTGCTTAGGGCTAGATATTCCTGTGTTTTTCTTTGGACAACGATTTGAAAAAGCGGCTTTCCCAATTCCATATTCTCAGCTATTGATTCTGCAATAAGCACCGCTGCAATGGCTTCCTGGTTCTCAACTGAACTCCGGGCTTGTTTTTCATCTGCCTTGAGCCATGAGTATTGGTCATTTGAGGACATTAGATCCATGATCCTGCTGTTACTTTCATCCTCTGCAGCAACCATAAGGACGAGAGGTTTATCTTGTGAAGATCCTCCAGCGCCAATCCCTCCAAAAATTATACTGAACATGATTGGCATAATGAACATCAAAACGATTGCTGATGGTGTTTTAAACAAGGTTTTTAAATGCAGAATTGCGATAGACATAACTTTACGCATGGTAAGCCCTCCTTTTAGCGGAAAGGGATACAAACGCAATTATTAGTGATCCGAGACCAATCGCGAGTAAAATGCCGGCTTCAATCAAGACTTGCCATAGATTTTCACCAGACATCAACTCTAGGAATGTTTGGAGTGCAAGGGCATTGGGAAGGATTTTCACGACCGAATTGACCCAGTCCGGAAAAATATATAATGGGACCATGCTCCCTCCAACTGCCGCCATTATTTGAGTGGCGAGCATGCCGGCAGCATTGAATGTTTTCTCCGTTTGGACAAGTGTACCAAGCAACACGCCCAGCCCGCATACGCTAAAAACAAACGAAAATCCGACAATCATCACACCTGTCATCGATTCTCCCCATTGAACATGATAAAGGTACCGAGTCCCTATAATTATGATCAAAAATTGGATGGAAGACATAAACAGGAGGCCAATAAACTTTCCGATTAAGTAATGGTGATTTGACAGTTTTGTAACAAGCAGACGATTATATACATCTTGTTCCTTTTCTTCTATCATGGCGCTTACTCCTGTAATTACCGTCATCAATAAAAACATGACACCCATACCCGCGGCATAATACTGGAAAGACCCTACTGGTTTTTGATCTCGTTTTATCGCTGCTTCTTCAACTATATTAATATCAGCATCCTTGAATTGAGACATAGCCGGCAAGGCATTACTCATTCCGGATGGTCCAGCAACCTCCACGGCTATTACATTTACGGCAGCACTTTGAGTGAATTGCACCACGACATTCTCGACGATCGATGACTGAATCGAAGCGGATGGAATGGAGATGACTTTCACTTCAGATTTCCCACCTGTAATGATATGATGTGAAAAGTCCCGCGGAAGAATGATTCCGACGGACAATTTCTGCTGCTTTAAATTTTCCTCCAGCTCCTTTTCAGTCATTGCCTCTGCAGAAATCAGGTCGGGAAGACCTTTCATGAATACTTCTTCTGCCAAAGCGTTGCCTAGTTCACCTTCATCAAGATTGACGATACCTACCTCGAACTTTTCAATGGAGGCCACTTCTTCTTCACCCATCATATTGCCAAAGGCTGCCCCCAGGATCCCAATCAATAAGATTGGCATGAAAACAAGAGTCAACAATGCCTTCCGGTCTCTTCCCATAAGGAGCGCATCTTTCAATGCCAGCCACCAAAAACCCATTTTCATAACCTCCTTAATCCCTTAAGCTCCGGCCAGTGAGATGGAGGAACACACTCTCGAGATTGGGTTCAACTATTTCAACTGAGGCCATTTCAAAACCCGCACCTGTAACCGACTGGATCAATTCACTTAGTATTTTTTGTGGTTCTTTATGAAAAATGGCTAGCTCATTTTGATTCATTACGAGGTCCTTTTCAGGTATCTCCGAACTTATGATTGACTTTATGCTTTCAAGTTCGACTGTTCCGGAAAAGTTCATGACAATACGAGAACGATCACCGATTGTTTCCCTTAATTGCGAAATAGTACCCGAAGCAATGAATTCTCCTTGATCCATAATGCCAATATTTTCACAAAGATACTCAACTTCCTCCATATAGTGACTTGTATAGATAACTGTCATCCCTTCACCATTTAACTTTTTAACCGTTTCAAGAATGTGACTGCGAGATTGGGGATCTATCCCTACGGTGGGCTCATCCATGATCAATAGCTCGGGATTATGTAAAATTGCACCCCCGATATTTACCCTCCGCTTCATTCCTCCTGAAAAAGTTTCTACTTTTTCCTTGGCACGATCAGCCAATCCAATGATTTCTAGCACATCATTAATTCTTTTTTGCAAGTGGTTTCCCCTTAAACCGTACATTCTTCCCCAGAATGACAGGTTTTCCCTAGCACTCATGGTTTGGTATAGAGCAATTTCCTGAGGAACGATTCCTAAAAGCCCTTGCCCACGCTTTGGCTGCCTGACCATATCCATGCCAGCAATTTCAATGCTTCCTGAACTCGGTGGAAATAACCCTGTAATCATTTGGATCGTTGTTGTCTTTCCTGCTCCATTGGGGCCGAGGAGACCGAAAGACTCACCCTTTTGGACGGAAAAAGAAACATTCTTGACTGCCTCGAAATCTTTAAACCTCTTAGTCAATTGCTTCACTTCCAAAACTCCCAACCAAAACACCTACTTTCGACCTATATTGATTTTATTATCTCAAAAATTCACGTCTCATGAAATAAATTCCAATTAATATATGAATTTATTTAGAAAAAATTCTAATGAACTAGAAGTCTTATACATTGGTCAAAGAACAAAAAGCGCAAGAGCCTCGTTCAGCCCCGACAAACGCTGGAGGGCAGACCGGTGAAGTCGTTCTTTGACTTCAATGGGCTGACCGAAAACGAAATGTATAGCCGACTGCCCAGAAACGCAGAAACTGGAGACTCCGACAAAGAAGCGCTTTTTGCTTCTGACGGCGGAGTTGAAGTTTCGGAGTTTCTAGGAGGCGACACAAGACAAGCGACTCGAAGGGCTAGGCGCTGGAGCTGGATTAAGATAACTCATATAGTTATCCACAACGAAATTAGTTTATAATTTCCTGGTAAGCAACAAAAAAGCAAGACATCAGTATGTCCTGCTTCTAACGGTGGAATACATTATATTTCCGTGCAGTTTCTACCCATTCATATCGCTTGTGTGTCCCTAGCTTCTCTCCGATTTTCTGTCGATGGTTCTCAACTGTTTTGACTGATATATCAAGCCTTTCAGCTATGTCTTTCTGGGAATATCCCTTAACCGTAAGGATGAATACCTCTTTTTCCCGCTTGGTGATCGGAAGGTCAACCAGATTGAATTGGTCACCCTCTGTATCATCCTCCCATATATGTGTATTGAACACCTTTTGGTTCGCTAAAATTTTATCAAGAGATTGGATAAGATCGTCGCGCTTCAGCTGCTTGATTAGATAGCCGTCAGCTCCCGCTTCATACGCCTTCTTTTGATACCCGATATCATCATGCATCGAGAAAATGACTATTTTTGCGTCCGGGAGGAGTTTCCGAAGCCTTTCCAACGTCGTCAACCCATCCAAACCGCCAGGCATCGAAAGGTCGAGAAGAACCAGATCGGCAGGGAAATCAACCGCGGCTTTTACAGCTTCATAGCCATCGCAGGCACAAATCCTCCCATCAATGCAAAAAGATTGCTGCAAAAGCATGCTCAGCCCATCCCGGACGATTTCATGATCATCGATAATCATTAGGTTCATCTTACCTCTCCCCTTCCACTTTTGTTAAAGACACAAACCCTTCTACCCTTGTAGGCCCGCCTTCCTTGCTCATCCACTTAATGTCCCCATCAAGCATTTTGCAGCGCTCGTACATATGCTTCAAGCCGAGCCCTTTCGTTTTACATCCTCCTGCAATAAAGCCATTGCCATTATCAAATAACTGAAAAAAGATATATTGATAGTATGTCTTCAAATGAATGGAGAAATAGGTTGCTTTGCCGTGGCGAACCGAATTGGTGATGCTTTCCTGGATGATCCTGAATAGATGGAGTTCTTTTTCTGGATCCAGTTTCTGTTCCTTATCGAGCTCCATCTCCAAAAAAATTTCTATCTGGTATAACTTTCTCCAGTCCTTTACTGCTTGCCGAAGTGATTTTTCCAAACCTATGTCATAAACGATCTCAGGCCTGAGGCTTTTTGTCAGGCGTTTAATATCTTCCAGCGTTTTTCCCATGACATTAACCATGTTGGTGACATGGTTCTGATACTTATCTTCGCTAATGTTCTGTTTAATAACCTCTAGTCCAAGAAATATGCTATAGACACTCTGTCCAATATGGTCATGCAATTCCATGGCAATCCTTTTACGCTCTGCCTCCTGAGCGAGCAGCGTTTCTTGTACAAGCAGCTCATGGAATCGTGCCCGCTCACTATTTTCATTCTGGACTGGAGGCCGTATCCTTAGGAGATAATATACATTTTCCGATATAGTCATTTTTTTTAAAGACATCTCAAATTCTTCAAGTCCCTCATATACTGCCAGATGGGAGTTAAAAAAAGGTATTGGATTATCAGCGGTCAAGATACAGCGATTTTCATTCTCTTCCAGCTCTCTTTCCTGGCAATAAGTACAATAAGGTACTTTCTCTCCAAGTTTCCAGCCGGTCATTTCAACCGCTTCTTCATTAAGATAATGAATCGTACGATCTTTATCCATAACAATCATGCCCTCAGGCAGATGGTCGACAATTTCTTCCAAAATTTCTTTTTGCATCAACATAATTGATCCCTCGCTAAAGCATCTCTTCGTAACAACTCCATTTTAACCTCTATTTAAACTGATACTTCGCCATGTTTATTAACATTAAGTGAAATCTCCAGCTATTTATTTCTCCATAAAAAAAGACCCAATAAGGGTCAGAGTCTTCTACTACAATCAACAAGATGTAAAAACAACATTAAGCTTTAACAGAGCCAAAGTAAAAAACAGGCTGAGCTCAGCCTGTTCAAAAGTTATGCCATCATTTCAACGTTTTAAGAACTTCCTCAATATCTTCATTGGTCATTTCAGCTGCCTGAGTCATTGTCCTGACATCCTTCGATGCCCAGTAATCGTATAAACGTGCCAGGTCGTTACGATTATAGACCTGATTACCATAGTGGCTGTAGAAATAGGCAACCAATAGATTGACAACATTGGATGGTAGTTTGTTTCGGGTTGAAATTGACCTTAGTGCAATATTCTCAAGTCCGCGGATGTTATTATCAGTGAATTTTTCAACCACTTCAATTGGCATAGCATCTTCACAAAATGAAAGGAATTCTGGATCGGTTAATAGTTTATTCATTTGAAAATCTCCTGCTTAATTTATTTATTCAGATTGTTTCCAGCGCGTCCTCTATAAGTTCAATGTCCTTTGATATTGATTGTTTTAATGTGGCACTTTCACACCGCTGGTATTCCTTATGAAGTCTTCTAAGTTCTTCGTAAAAGATCCGATATTCATAGTTGTTAATCATAATCGCCCTCATTACTTTTTTACTGTTCTAAGAAATATTTTCCCATTAATACCTATTGTCAAACAAATAAATAACGAGGATGTGATTAAGCTAACATTAACATTAAGCAGGCGAGATAGGGAAGAGGTAATTTGGTTCATTTGAATTTTCCAACAAAGCTGTTTTAAAATGAATTTTTCCATCAGTCAAATCAGCGATGTTTTACCTTGATTTCATCAATCAAAGCCATAGCCTTTTGAAGGGCCCAGGCCTGATGTGCATGAAATAACATATTCGCTGCTGCGCCAGTTTCAACCCACCTGAGTTGATGGTCAGCCTCCACAGGTTCCCCCGCCTCTCCGGCTATTTCCGCAAAATAAAAATGCCCTTGACCAAGATAATATTCAGAATCCTTTCCTGAATAAAAATAGCGCTGTGCTTTTCCAATCCATTCTCCAATTTCAAGCAACTTTCCCATTTCTTCAAGACCTTCCCTTACTAAACACTCCTCATGACTTTCACTTCCTTCCAATCCACCGCCTGGAAGGAAGTACTTCCCATCTCCCGTCTCTATCAAGGCAATCATATTCTTATGTTCATTAAAAATTATTCCATAAACACCTTGCCGCAGGGTATAACTTATTCCTGATTCCATTTCTCCAAAAGTAATCACTTATACACCTCTTTAGGTTAAAAATTCATTATATATTTTATGGATGTGACCGCTACAGGCGAACATTCGACTATAAATGCTACAAGCTGAACCTACTCAGATTCAGCTTACTTTATTCCTATATGGCAAACAATGGCTGTTTTGAGCGTTAATTGTTGCTCTAACACTTTCACCGGCAACCGTAATCTTAAAGGTTTCACCCCTTGGCAACATAGATATGTACCGGGATAAGGTTAAGTTGTATTTAGAAAAGAAGGTTAGTAAAAGAAAAAATCTGTGTTCTTAGGAGTGATCGACTGGATACATGCAGCCTCTTCCGCATTCTTGGCAGTGATTGCAAATTCCGTAGCCCAATGGCCGGAATGGAAAATGACTTCGCCCTGCACAATAAGATTTACAGTGAACCACTTGAATTTATGATTCTTTTCATATTTGTTCAGAAGTATATCTTGTGCGCTTTTAGCATTGGCGATTTTAAAAACAGTCATGTGGTCGCTGACGTGGGCAGAACTATTAAGTATAGTTTGAACTTCCTGGATTGCATCCTGTTCTTCATTCCAGCAATGAATTTCTACAGTATCGGTTCCTTTAAGGAAATGAGAGATTAATGGTTTCCAATACTCATAATCATCAGGAAGCGGAAAGGTAGTGTCCACTTCCTCAGAATAACTCCAAGGTATCGTAAATTGTACCTCCATAAACGTCATCCCTCTTTTACATAATCGTTGGAAATAAAATTCTGTTTTTTTGTCTCATATCCCTTCTTTTTTGGTTCACTTATTCCTTTAAAATATGTTTATATTTTTCATACGTCTTTGATTGCATCGCTTCAGTTACTCGAGGCGTAAAATCACCATCCACATGTTCAACAACCATATTTTAAAGAATCTGCATCCTTACGTCTTGATAAGACATCTGTATATGGATGTTTTTTACATTCATGTCTTTCATCATTAGAGCAGAATTGAAATTATCGCTTCCCATAAGTTTTGAAGCCGCCCTTGTTTCCAGTACAATGTCTTTTTCCTGTTCGGAGAGCTGCAGCATTTCAGTATTAATCTGTATATCAGGCATTTCAGCGAGCTTTACTTCTCCTTTGCGGTTCGGATCTATAAGTTCAAGCATCGCTCTCACATGCTCCCTTAGCATCTCGATATTTAACTGGATTAGTTTCTTTAATTCCTGATTGTCCACAATTCCCTTGAATATCCTTAACTTCTGTTACCCCTTCATGTGTCGGCAAATGTTCAGCCATGATTCCTAAATCAGCAGCAGGCAAATTCATCATAATAATCCTTCCTCGTTCATCATAGGCAGTATATTCAGATGGTTACTATCTGTTCTAAGATTATTAGAAGGATTTTTCCATATTTTAGAGAATTAGTAGATTAAATATGTGAAAGGATAAATTGGTATGTTAATTAGACTGGAAAGTATAACTCGGATGATTGTATTTATTTTCATTTTATTTTCTTTAGTAGATTACTTTTTTGAGCTAACCTGGATTAACCAGCAAAGCCCATACTTTTTTATGCCAGTCCTGATTTTGGCGATCAGCAATATAGCGCTTCAATTTATTAATTTTTCTATAAAGAAAAAGCGGAAGAGTTCAATTGATACTTAAAAGACCTGGACGTGTTTAGTCCAGGTCTGCTTGCTTTTTTTATAAAAATATTACCGGTACTGCTGCTGCCAGTAACAGATAGCGCAGGATAAATCCGCCTGCGAGTACGGCACTTTCTGTGATCAAGGTAGCTGTAATTCCGTGAGATCCGGAAGCTGCTACTTCCAGTCCCGCCTGGCTCTGATGAAGTTTACTCGAATTCCATATTTCGAGAGCCTCAATACCAATTGGAACCATCAATCCGATAACAATCAGACCCAACCAGAATAGGATACTGTACTCACCGGAAAGCAGCATGGCAACAGATTGTGCTGCTGACTCATTGGTCGATGAAGTGATCAGGAACATTGTGAAAATCAGGAATACTTCTGAAATCAGCAATGTTAAGTGAATTTTTTTGATGGACATCACATGATGAATCACCTTTTTATCCATGATTGCTGACACTAGCATTGTACCGGCAATCCCTGTTGAGAATGCCGACACGACGAACAGGATTGGCAAAATTGCAGTATTCCATAGTGGCACAGCCCCAATGACACCAATCAGGAAGCCGGTGTAAATGGCTGTAGCGACAGCAAATACGACGCCGACGTACTCCACAATTTTGTTGGTATCTTTTTTCAGCAATTCCATCAAGGCGATGTATGCTGCAGCCATCATGAAAAAGCTAATGAAATAAGTACCGATTGTCATGACTGAACTAAAATTTGTAAACAAATAGATGAACCGCAAAGGATCCTTAAGCCCCGCTTCTGCATCGACAATTAGAAGCAATAGTCCAATGCCCATAAGTATCGGGCTGATTAACCTTCCGACAACCCTGACTGTTTTGGCATCAGGATATTTCCTTGCTGCATAGGAAGATGTTAAAAACGCACCGGCACTAAGTCCAGCAAGGAATAAATAGGCAGCGATAATTGTTCCCCAAACCATTATAATCACCTCACGTAGTAAATTTTTGCCTTTCCTAAGTCCGGCCTTAAAGGCTGAGCATTCATTTTAACTATTGTTTTTGAAACTTCACTATTCGGATCATCAAGGTCACCGAATATACGGGCATTGCTGATGCAGGTGCTGACACAGGCTGGCTGTTTTCCTTCTGCCACAAGCTCTGCACAGAAACGGCATTTTTCAACTACCCCTGTATTATGATCCTGCGTTCTGGCCCCATAATGGCAAGCCACCATACAATACTTGCATCCGATACACTTATCAGCATCAACTAGCACGATGCCTTCTTTTGTCGTGTAGGTTGCCTTTGTCGGGCAGACACTCACACATGGGGCATCTTCACAGTGCTGGCATTGTACCGGGATGATTTCATTCTTGACGTTTGGGAATACACCCGTTTCTTTTTCGTGAAACTTAATATATGTCTCTTCTACCGGAAGCTCATTCTGCATCTGGCAGCTTACCCGGCAAGCATAACAGCCGACGCATTTACGTGTGTCTATTACCATTCCATAGCGTGCCATCAGCCATTCACCTTCCTAACCTTCACGATTACTTCGTGGATATTTCCTGCGCCACTCCATTTTTCAAAGTCGAATGGTACGTGTTCCATATAGCCAAATCCTATTCCCTGTCCGGTCTTTAAATCTTTTGAAGTGATTCCATAATGGCTTGGCACAAAAATCGCTTCTGGGTGGATTCTTTCTGTTAGCTTTACTCGAATTTTGCTTGTTGCTTCACTGGATTTCAATTCAACCATATCTCCATCCTTGATTCCCAGCGCTTTGGCACGAACAGGGTTGATCCAGATTCTCTCTAAATCATAATCTTTTGTAATCTGCATCAAGATTGGTATATTTGCAGTTTGCGTATGGCTGTGGATTGCCTGTTTCCCAGTGATCAGACGGAAAGAATCATCTGCCGGGCTTACCTTCGGTTCAATCCATTCCACAATCGGTTTAAAGCCTGCTTCTTTATATGTTTCACTGTAAAACTCAACCTTGCCAGAAGGCGTTTTCAGTTCTTTCATCTTACCTAAGGAGATTTCTTCATTAGGGAACATGATGGTTCCTTTTTCCCTTAGCTGCTTATAAGTAATGCCTGTAGGTGCAAGCATCGCTTCGTTCAATTCATCAAGGGAGAAGTTGAAATATTGCCCAACTCCGCAGACTTTAGCTAACTCTGTATAGATTTCATGTATTGGTTTTGTCTCCGGATGAACCTTGTCAACCATCTGCTGGCGAAGAGCGATACCTGGTATCTTTCCAGATAAACCTTCAATTACCTCATCACGTTCAATATAAGTCACTTCCGGAAGGACATAATGTGCCAGTTGTGCCGTTTCAGACATTTGTACATCTATGGCTACAACGAGATCCATTTTAGAAAGTGCTTCCTTCATTACTTTCGGATTTCCATAGCCTAGCGATGCATTAGAATGGTAATAAATTGCCGCCTTCATTTTGCCTTCCAACGCTTCTTTTGCTACGATCGTTGCAACACCGTGACTGTGATAGGCAAGCGGGAATTCTTTCTTACCTGCTTTTGGAGCCTCAGGTTCTTTCGGGTTAGGATGTTTTGATTCATTTAGTTTCCCAAGGTTAGGTTTCCCACCAAATATACTTCCGCCTTTTTGCTGGTAGTTACCAAGTAAAGCATTGAACATCGCTACTGAACGGCCGGTTTCCGTACTATTTTCATAATTACAGCCGAATGCTCCTCTCCACGATTGCTCAATCAAAGCCTTAGGTTTGGCTTTGCCCATATCAATCGCAATCCTAGTGATCGAGTCTGCAGATATACCGGTAATTTTTTCTGCCCATTCCGGTGTGTATTTTTTCAGTTCCTTTGCGTAATCCTCAAAACCAACAGTGTAGTTTTTAATGAATGCCATGTCATGCAGGTTTTCCTTTATCAATACATGGGACATGGCCAGCACTAATGCGAGGTCTGTACCAGGACGAATTGCAAGCCATTCGGTTGCCAGGTTGCCTGTATTATTCAAACGTGGATCGACAATGACAATCTTTGCTCCATTGTCTTTTGCAGCTGCTAACGCTTGGACGGAACTTGGACGGATGCCGTCTCCATAGCTCCTGCCGATGAACATAATGTACTTAGCATTGCTGATGTCAGCACTTGTTGACGATACACCAACTGTGTGCAAGAACCCTGAATCCCTTGAATTTGAACAAACGACATGGTGAGTATAGTAGTTCGACGAACCAAGCGCATTGATGAATCGAGGAGAATAAAATTTCCCTGAAGCGCGCGGATCTTCCGTCAATGCGACAGACTGTGGGCCATGCTCTTTTATAATCTTGTTCAATTTTTCTGCAATTTCCTTGTAAGCTTGTTCCCATGTAATCGGCTCGAATTTCTTTTCACCAACACGTTTTAATGGCTGTGTCAGCCTATCCTGGGAATAAACAACTGTAGCGTAACCATGCCCCCTGGCACATAACTTCCCTTTCGAATAAGGGTGATCAGGGTGCCCTGTCAGCTTCCATAATCGCCCGTTTTTTACATGGCCGATCATCCCGCATTTACTTGAACATGCATTGCATGTACTAGGTATTTCCTTTATCTCTGCATTTGCTCCTGCTTTTACATATTGATTGGACCATTCATTAAAGCCTACTGTTCCCGCAGATGCCAATGCAGCAGTTGCTGCAGAGGCTTTAATGAATCCTCGACGTGATAGTTTTGTATCCATTTTCACTAGCCCTCCTTTTACTCCCGACCGATAAAACATTTAATAATTTTCTTCTTTAGCGTTTATGCAAGGCATTGTTGTGATTGATGCTTTCTTACTGATGAATGTAAAACTCAATAACTCTTGCCCAGAGTATCCTATCCCTTTAATGGAATCTGTTATTAAAGCTCTTTTTAAAAGGATGTCCTTCACTAAAAGCATCACCACCTTTATGACTTGAAGCCTTACAGGTAACTATTACGTTGTGCCTTTAATATTTCGATCAATGCTCTCGTCAGTCTCTGATAAAATGGATGAACCGTTACTTCTGAAAGCTGCGATTCGAATTCTTCGAGCCAATCGAAATGATCATCCAAAAATTCAGCAGTGGAATTTTCGGGAACATGCTCAATGAAATAAGCCAACAACTCCAACAGGATTGCTAGATGGTCCGGCATACCCTGTAATTCATTAGGGATTTCGATCTTAAGCTTTTCTAACAGGTAATTGATATGTAACGCCGAATCTCCTAATATATAACCTTTGTCCCTAGCAAAGGGCAGAGTGCACGTTTCATCCAGTGTCCACTGTTTATACAAAGATTCAATCGGAAGTGCAGCCTTCTTTTGCGAGCTGCCAATAGAGGACATGTATAATTCTCTAAATTCTTCATAGTTCTCTGGCAGGACTTCCTCTATGAAAAAGTCGATATTAAAAAGTTCTCTGACCGATTCTTCCAGCTTCTTCAGTAGATTCTGCTGCTTAATTTCATCCCAGGTATCTCTTGTTGGTTGTTTAAATAAATCTGCAAGGACTATAAAAACATTCGCAACATCTGTTTTTCTATCTAATCCAATCACCGGGATTCACCACCTTTCGATTACAACTTCACTATATTGCAATCAAGTTTGTGAAACAATATACATTCTGTGGATATTCCCCCTAGCGTATGTGAAGGATTTCACCTAATTTAATTCTTTAATTTTCTGTACAGATTATAGAGAAAACTATTAAAAGACACTGAAATAAAGGCTTTAAAACGCCTACAGCCGATTTGGAAATGTGAACATTCCTTTAAATATGTTTGAATATCCAGCAAACTCGCCACTATTCATGAATTTTAGTCGTAGAATAGAAGTACATGAATTATCACTCTTGAGGTGACTAATATGTCGCTACTAACCAATTGGCTCGAAAGCTTGAGCTATGAACTGGAAATATCAGAAGCGTGTTCAAAAAAGAAAAGCCCATTGAGTACCTGTACAGCTTGTATGGATGAATGTCCACACGGGGCACTAATTATTGAAGATGGGATTCTTAAGTTAGATGAAAAGGCTTGTTCTCTCTGTGGTATATGTATTACAGTTTGCCCGCAGCAGGCAATTAAAGGGCAGTCGCCAGCAAGGAAGGTAATCAAGGATCACCTTTTATTGCAAGATGATTCCCCGCTTCCAAGCTTCCTGGAATTGCTTTATTTCCATAAAAAAGGAGTCCGCTTTATTCAAAAAGAAGCTCGTGATAAGGAGTTAGAAAAACGCATTGGGAATGCCAATGAAGTTTTTAACGTCATGGAACTTGATCCAATATTGATCACCAAGACTATATCACTTAAGGAAGATGCTCAACCCAAGCTATCAAGACGTGGTTTTTTCACGAAACTCTCGATGGATGGCAAAAGAACTGTTCTGTCTTCAGTAACGCCAGTAAAGTGGCGGTTCAATGAGGACAGCTTTAAGTCTTCTAACCTATATAATGATTGGTCGTTACATGAAGTAAGGATACATGAGAAGAAGTGCACATTATGTGAAGCCTGTTTTAACATCTGCTCTGCACAGATTTTTACACTGGAGAACGATACACTGCACATTGATGAAAAAAATTGTTCCGGCTGCAAACTTTGCATGGACATATGTCAGCACAGCGGAATTCAGGTTGCTCAGAGTATCCACAAGGTAAGTGAAGCTGCCTATCATGTGTATAAAAATGAATGTACTACTTGCAGAAGCAGTTTTTATTCGTGGGAAGAAGAATCAAATGAATGTGAAATCTGCAAAAAAATCGAGAAACCTAATTTTTTCCTGTAATGCCCTCTCAAAACAAAGAATGAGGCACCGGATCCAAAGCTGCCACAGTTGCGTAAACAGCTTCGAAACCGGTGCCTTCCCTTTCTTTACTTGCAAAAAAAACTAGGAAGTGAAAGCTTCCTAGTTCGATGTTATTCTTCCTCTCCCAGGAGGAAGTCTGGGTTCAAGTCTTCGAATTCGTCATCATCGATGCCATGACCCCACTCGTCATCATCGCAATCGCATCCGCCTGGATGAGTGACAACACATACCTTCGTTTCACCAATGACTTCCACAAGGAATTCCCTCTCGACGTGAACGATGATTTTGTTGCCATTAGGCGAAATGACCGCTTCAATGCAGTTAGGCTGCTGCAGAACCTCTACAAGGACATCATGGTCATCCATGCAGTCAGGGTCACGGTACTTCAGTTTGATGACATCGCAGTAAGTTACTTTCTCCGTCACTACTTCAGTTTTTGTATTATCATCAAAGGAGTACCAGATGTTGGCTTCGTAAGACCCGTTTACTTCAACCACTTTCCCTACCTTTTTTGCCTTATACTTATGGTTTATGACCCAAGCGCCCAGAATGCTGCTCGGATTATGCGCTGGGTTGATCGTATGATTGGACTGCGTGAATTTGCGTCCTTTCGCTACGACGGCTTTCGTAATAATCTCTCTGTAATCTCCCATTGCGAGCGAAACCTCCTCAATCTTTTTCAATTCATCCTATGCGTGATATTAGACTAGTGTGCGATTAATTTTAGAACCGCTGGTAAAAACTTAGGCATAGTTCATTGTATGCCCATATGCCCTGAATGTTCCCGATTGATGAAAGTTGATGGGGATTTAGATTGCATTAAAGTGACACGCAAGAGGGAGGTACTTGCGAAGGCTAATCAAAATTCGGGATTCGATGGCCCGTTATAAATAAAAAATGGTACCTGAATATTCAGGTACCATTTACTGATCGATAATTAATGGTTGTGTGTATGGCAGCTTGCTTCATTTTTCAGAGCTGCTCCTGTTTCACCGCGGAGAATATCTCCACCAGTTGATGCAACTACTTCATCTGTAACCGTATTGGAAATCGTTGTAGCCACTAGCTGAAGCAATTCATTTACATCGATTTGTGACTGCTTGAATTCCTGGACCACAGGGATTTCATCAAGTTGTTGTTCTAGAGAAGCAATTTTTGCTTCAGTCTTCTTCAATGCTTCTGTTTTTCCATAGTGCTGAAAGTTAACAGCCTGTTTTTGAAGACCTTTAATAGAAGAAATAAGTGTTTTCACTTTTTCATTCTCATGAATTTGTGCTTCTGCACGCTTGAAGAAGTCAACTTCTTCTGTTTCCGCAATCATTCTTGCGATTTCTCTTGAACGCTGGATAATGTCATCTTTATTGTACTTTGCCAACTTAGTTCACCTCAACTGGTTCGATTTCTTCTATCATTTCCCCGTTTAAAGACCATGTTTTTGCATCTGTGATCTTTACCTTGACGATTTTGCCGATTGCCGTTTTAGGTCCAACAAAATTGACAAGTTTCAACTTGCTTGTATAACCTGCAAGAACATCTGGATTGTTTTTGCTTTCGCCTTCAACCAGGACTTCAACAATCTGATCCTGATATTTCTTCATAGACTGCGCGGATTGCTCATTCACAAGTGCGTTCAGGCGCTGCAGGCGCTCCTTTTTCACTTCCATTGGGACATTATCCTGCATTTTAGCAGCAGGAGTTCCCTCCCTTGGAGAGTATATGAACGTATAGGCTGACTCATAGCCAACCTCACGAACAAGAGACATTGTTTCCTCGAACTGCTCATCCGTTTCATTCGGATATCCAACGATAATATCTGTAGTCAATGTAACGTTAGGAATTGCTGCTTTGATCTTACGGACAAGTTCGAGATATTGTTCCCGTGTGTACTTTCGGGCCATTATTTTCAATACATCAGTAGAACCTGACTGTACTGGAAGATGGATGTGGTCCATCAGGTTACCGCCCTTTGCCAGCACTTCGATCAAGTGATCATCAAAGTCACGCGGGTGGCTGGTTGTAAAACGAATGCGAGGGATATCGATTTTACGGATTTCATCCATCAAGTCACCAAGACCATATTTCATGTCGGCCAAGTCTTTTCCATAGGCGTTTACATTCTGGCCAAGAAGGGTAATTTCCTGGTAGCCTTGTGCAGCAAGCTGACGGACTTCCTGGATGATATCCTCAGGACGGCGGCTGCGTTCTTTTCCTCGTGTATAAGGAACGATGCAGTAAGTGCAGAATTTATCACAGCCATACATGATGTTTACCCATGCCTTAATATTGCCTTTGCGCACCTTAGGAAGGTTTTCGATTACATCCCCTTCCTTAGACCAAACTTCTACGACCATTTCTTTGGACATGTATGCTTCCTGGAGGATATGTGGCAGGCGATGGATATTATGCGTACCAAAAATCATATCAACCTGGTTATAGGTCTTAAGAATTTTGTTAACGACGGATTCTTCCTGGGACATGCAGCCGCAAACTCCCAATAGAAGATCTGGTTTTTCTCTTTTTAGGTGCTTCAGATGTCCAAGTTCACCGAACACCTTGTTCTCAGCATTTTCCCTGATTGCGCATGTATTCAAGAGGATGACATTCGCGTCCTCGACACTGTCAGTAGGTTCATAGCCAAGACCAAGGAAAATACCTGCCATCACTTCTGTGTCGTGCTCATTCATCTGGCAGCCAAAAGTGCGGATGTAGAATTTGCGTCCCTGTCCCATATCAATGAATTCTTCAGGGATATCGAAGTCTTTATGATACTGGACTTCTTCCTTGCCGCGTTTTTTTGCATCCTTCAGGGAAGGAGCTGTATATACTGTTTCAAAGTACTTGCTGTAATCCTTGCTGGATTTTTTGTCCGAAGAATTTTCAGTTTGTACTTGCTGTCCTTCCAAACGTTGATTTTCGTTCATTATGGATCTCCTTTCATTAGAAAGCGAGCAGGCAAATTGATAGAGCCTGGCGCCGGTGCTAACTTCACAAACAGTTCTGCTTTCTACTTTTAAAAGGGTTATATTTCACCCTGAAAATATAAAATATACACATTATAATAGTATAAACTCTTCAATCAATGAACACAATAGCAGGCACTGGAAATACGGCTTTCTTGGTAAAAAAAGCCGACTTAATAAATTATATTACCTAACATTTTATTATTTTGTAGTGATGCTTGTCACTAATTCTAGCAATAGGATCAAATTTATAAGAATAACAAAACCCCAATCTTGATCGATTGGGGTTTTATTCATTCCGGCTTGATTTCCGGATTTATATTACATGAATTCAGCAACTAGCTTATCAAAGTGAGCTTGGTCTAGCTTCAGGTCAGCTTGTGATAGCGGAGATTCTGAATAACCGCTAACCAGCTCCTGATAAGATTTACGCTCTGTATTCTGATAAATCAATCCAGTAACAAGACCGTTGTGCTGCATCAATGTCTGCATTGCTGCTTCACGGTTTGATGGATCATATCCTTCAATGTCGCCAAGCTTTGTCAAGTTTTCCTTGAACCAGTCGTAAGTATTTACCTTGTTGTAAGTTACACAAGGGCTGAATACGTTGATTAGAGAGAAACCTTCATGCTTGATTCCAGCTTCGATCAGCGCAGTCAGGTCTTTCAGGTCTGTTGAGAAGCTTTGTGCCACGAAAGTAGCGCCAGCTGTCAAAGCCAATTCCATTGGGGAAATGGCCTGCTCGATGGAACCTGCAGGAGTTGATTTTGTCTTGAATCCAGCAGCCGAACGAGGGGAAGTTTGTCCCTTTGTCAGACCGTAAATCTGGTTGTCCATGACAATGTAAGTGATATTGATGTTTCGGCGGATCGCATGGACTGTATGTCCCATACCGATCGCGAAGCCGTCTCCGTCACCACCAGAAGCGATAACGGTAAGATCACGGTTAGCCATCTTAACCCCCTGCGCAATTGGAAGCGCACGGCCATGGATTCCGTGGAAACCATAAGAGTTAATATATCCGGAGATACGGCCTGAACAGCCGATACCAGAGATTACAGCCAGATCTTCGGGCTCTAAACCAACATTGGCAGCAGCACGCTGCATGGCTGCCTGTACAGAGAAGTCGCCACAGCCAGGGCACCAGTTTGGTTTTACATTATTGCGAAATTCTTTAAAAGTCGCCATCCTAGAACAACTCCTTGCATTTTGTGTGGACTTCCTGCGGCAAGAATGGATTTCCATCATATTTGAGGATCTTATGGATCTTCTCATGACTTCCGACATTCATCTTCATGATGTTTGCCAGCTGTCCTGTCGCATTGTTTTCAATAACTGCAACTTTCTTTGCAGATTTTACAAGCTGCATCATCTCATCAGCCGGGAATGGATGTACCAGGCGCACATGTGCGTGGTTTACTTTCAGGCCATCCTTCTCAAGTCTTCCCATTGCCTCTTCAATTGCACCTCTTGTAGAGTTGAAACCTACGATCAACAGATCAGCTTCCTCATGCGGAGCATTCTTGTGGATTGGCGTATTGAACTTCAGATTGCTGATTTTACGCATACGCTTATCCATTTGCGCAATACGGTTGGCAGCAGATTCCGAAGGTTTTCCTGTTTCATCATGCTCAACACCAGTAACATGGTGGATACCGTTCTTCATTCCTGGGATGACACGTGGTGAAACACCATCTTCAGTCACTTCATAACGCTTGAAGTAGCCTTTGTTATCAATTTCAGGAAGAGCTTCTGTAGCCAATTTACCGCGGCGGATTTCCACTTTATCAAACTCAAGCGGTTCAACTGTCTGCTTTCCTAAAGATAATTGCAGGTCTGTCAGCATAATGACAGGACACTGATATTCCTCAGCAAGGTTGAATGCTTCTGCTGCATCGTAGAATGCTTCCTGAACAGTACTTGGAGCAAAGACGATCTTAGGAATCTCACCGTGAGTTCCATAAATCATCGCCATTAAATCTGACTGTTCCTGTTTTGTAGGAAGTCCCGTTGATGGGCCGCCACGCTGTGTATCAACAATGACAAGCGGTGTTTCAGTGATACCTGAAAGGCCGATTGCTTCCATCTTCAATGAAAGACCTGGTCCAGCAGAAGCTGTAAGGGCACGTACGCCGCCATAGTTAGCGCCGATTGTCATAGTGACAGCAGCGATTTCATCTTCAGTCTGGATAACTGTTCCGCCAAGAGCAGGAAGTTTTTTGATCAGATATTCCATGATTTCTGAAGCAGGTGTGATTGGATATGCAGCCATGAAGCGGCAGCCTGCTGCTACTGCTCCAAGAGCGATTGCATCATTGCCAATCATGAACATGCGCTTCTGTCCATCAGCCTTTTCAAGCTGCATTGTCTCAGCGCCGCCTAATTGTTCTTTCGTATATTCGTAGCCAGCTTTGATGGCTTCCATGTTTTTATCGACAACTTGTTGTCCTTTGCGTCCGAAAATTTCCTGGACGACTTCTTCGAAAACCTGGATATCCAAGTCTAAAATTGCACTAGTCGCACCGATGGCAACCATGTTTTTCATAAGAGATGTTCCCAATTCAGTAGCCATTTCCGTAAATGGAACCGCATACATCGCAGCTTGAGTGTCCTCAGGCTTTTTTGGGTCAAACTTAGCATCAGCAATAATTACGCCGTTCTCATGCAATTCTTTGTAGTTTACATCAATCGTTTCCTGATCGAAAGCTACAAGAATATCTAAATCGTCAGAAATAGATCGAACCTCTGTAGTGCTCACTCGAATCTTGTTATTTGTGTGTCCGCCCTTGATACGTGATGAAAAGTGACGGTAGCCATACAAGTAGTAGCCTAGACGGTTCAATGCAATAGAGAAAATTTCCCCGGTAGATTCAATTCCTTCTCCCTGCTGTCCGCCAACTTTCCATGAAAGTTGATTGATCATCTCTTACACCCCTTTAGATACGTAAAAAAATATGTAAAAACGCTTCGTTATTAAGTGTAGCACTTTTCCAAGTAATTCACTAGAATTAAACGGTTTATATCTTGCATTTCATGCTGAAATCTAGCAAATGGATGGTACTAAACGCTTACAATTCTAGACCTATGTGAATAAAAAAGCAACCCTTTAAGAATAATTATTGACCAAAATATGAATATTTTTTTATTTATTAAAATATTATAAGTTTCTTACTCTGCAACCCTTCAATTACTATGCGGAAATTCGCTGTCTCCAAGGCACTTACGATCTCTGCACAGATAATTTGGTGCTCATATTCCCATATAGGAACTTGCTCACTTGTATATCAGAATAATATTTTTGCAATTCATTCCAAAGGTTTTCATATTGTTCGTTCCCCTGCAGATTTTTTACAGTGAATTCGATTCCATCAAAGTCTGACCCAAATCCCACATGATTTTCTCCTCCAATAGAACAAATGTGATCAAGATGGCGGATGACATCATCTATTGAAGCAGTATCCTTTTTGCCTGATAAGAATTCTGGCACAAAGGTAACACCAATGACTGAATCCCGGTCTATCAGCGCTTTGATCTGATTATCCTTAAGGTTCCGCGGATGGTGGCAAAGTGAATAACAGTTTGAATGGGATGCGAATACCTGGTCAGCTGCTTCCATTACATCCCAGAAGCCCTGTTCAGATAAGTGTGATACATCACAGATTGTTTTGGTCTGATTCAGCAGCTGGACAACCTGACGTCCAAACCTTGAAAGACCCGCTCCTCGTTCCTCCAGGGCACCATCAGCCACATAATTCCCAAAGTTCCACGTTAATCCTACAGATCGTACTCCCAACCTCAACAAAGTGCGTAATTTCAATAAATCCTGTCCAATCGCATCACAACCTTCGAGGGACAGCACTGCACCAATTTCATCATCTTCTAGCAGGTCAATGTCCACCTTGTCCTTAATCAGCCTGATTTGAGGATGAGGCCTTAAGACTTTTTCATAAAATAAATCCGCCATTCGCAGTGCTGCTTCAAATTTCAGATCAGGATGAACTGATTCGGGTACATAGATGGCAAATAATTGGATTTTTGTGGACGATGCCTTCAGACGTTCAAGATTGACTTGCAACTCAGGTGATTTGGCAAAATCAAGCGTTGGGTCCATGAATAATTTATATAGAACATCACAATGAGCGTCATAGATTTTCACAAAAATACCTCCTCTTCCTTTCATAATACTCCATTAAATAAAATAAACCTGCTTGCAATAGCAAACAGGCTGATTGTGACCTTTAAAGATTCTTTAGAATGCCAATCTATCTATAGGCTCGATTACGCTTTCATCTGGGTTCAACAATCAATTTAATGGCTGTACGTTCCTCGCCATCAATCAGGATATCAGTAAATGCCGGGATGCAAATTAAATCGACTCCGCTAGGTGCTACGAACCCTCTTGCGATCGCTACTGCCTTTACGGCCTGATTCAATGCACCCGCCCCGATAGCCTGAATTTCTGCGCCCCCTCTTTCGCGCAGTACTCCAGCAAGCGCACCAGCTACAGAATTAGGATTAGATTTTGCTGAAACTTTTAATATCTCCATTCCTGGCTCCTCCTTATTTTATCCCGTCCTGGACGTCTTAAGTGGACATCCAGTTTAGTCTGTTCCACTGCTACTATATTCAGGAGGAAGCCCACATATGACCTTCAATAAAAAAAAGCATTGTAAGTGATGAAGATGATGTTCGTTGTTAGAGCTGATTGTTTGATTAAAACTAATGCGAAGGATCTCTTTTTGTCGATATATCCGCTGATACAATGTTTGGGTTCTAACTAAGTGGCAATTTCGGGGTTAATTATACCCTTTTGCAGGATTCTCCCTCTTCATAAGGGTATCGGTCGGGGCTTTTCGTACCCTTATGACGGCTCATTCATAAGGCTATCTTTCCTCTGGGTGGAACATACCATAACCATTCACTCTTCATATACTAAAAATAACCAATTCTGTGCAAATAAAATAGACTGCAGAAAAACTCAAATGAGTTCACCTGCAGCCTAAAAAAGGTTATCCATATATTCTAGTCATAAAAAGGATGGTCTTCATTAACAAGAATCTTTTGGATTTTCACTGCTTTGCCAGTCTTCTTATCCAAATCTATCAATACTGCTGATAGTTGATTCCTTCCTTCCTTGGCTACTTCGAATCGCGTTGGGAGACTCGTCATGAACCTTCTAAGCACCGCTTCTTTTTCTACTCCCAATATTCCATCATATGGCCCTGTCATGCCTACATCAGTCAGGTAAGCTGTACCAGAGGGCAAAATCCGATCATCTGCTGTCTGAACATGAGTATGTGTTCCTACTACAGCGGAGACTCTTCCATCAAGATACCAGCCCATGGCCTGCTTTTCGCTAGTTGCCTCTGCATGGAAATCTACGAAAATGAGGGAAGTGCGTTTTCTTGCTTCCTCTATCAATTCATCAGCTTTTTTAAATGGGCAATCAATTGGCGTCAAGAAAGTACGGCCCTGTAAGTTGATTATTGCCAGTTCTTCCTGGTTGATTTTTAAATAGACAATTCCTTTTCCAGGTACTTCTTCAGGAAAATTAGCAGGCCTGACCAGGTATTTAGCAGAATCGATGAATTCAAAAATATCACGATTATCCCATGCATGGTTTCCTAGAGTTACCGCCTGGGCACCCTGCTCAAGAAACTGACGATAAATCTTTTCGGTGATCCCTTTACCGCTCGCTGCATTCTCACCATTTATGATCGTAACAGTCGGGCGAAATTTCCCCTTTAACTTTGGCAGGTATTCCGTAATCATATCCCTGCCCGGGGAACCTACAACATCCCCTACGAATAAAATTCTCATTGCATTCACTTTCCTGTCTATAATTTATATTTTATATGTGAAATTGTATCATACTACTGGGTTTCGGGGGAAATCACTCCTGCCTACTAACCAGATTACCCTTTTATGCAAACCATGATTGCCGCGGAAACGAAATATCCTCTGCAATCTCTCGAATTAAAGTTTTAATCTCTCAAGAAAGCATGATATTCTCTCGATTAACCTAAGTATTCTCTCAACATTTCCTCAAAATCTCTCATGAAAGGTTTAAAATCTCTTGAAATCCCTTATTTTGGGATAACTTCCTCCACTTAGGCCTCAGCCTGGAGAAAACAATATAAAAAGCGGCGCCGAAGCACCGCTTTATTTTGCATATTCAACTGCCCGTGTCTCACGGATGACTGTAACTTTGATATGTCCAGGATAATCGAGCTCTTCCTCGATTTTCTTTCGAATATCACGTGCCAGGCGGTGTGCCTGCAAGTCATCGATTTGATCAGGCTTAACCATGATCCTGATTTCTCTACCAGCCTGAATTGCGAATGATTTTTCGACTCCTTCATAGGATTCAGAAATCTCTTCCAGCCTTTCAAGACGGCGGATATAGTTTTCAAGAGCTTCGCTGCGGGCGCCAGGCCTTGCAGCTGACAATGCATCAGCAGCAGCAACAAGTACTGCAATGATCGAAGTTGGCTCTGTATCACCATGGTGGGAAGCAATACTGTTGATAACAACAGGATGTTCCTTATACTTAGTAGCCAGCTCTACGCCGATTTCAACGTGGCTGCCTTCTACCTCATGGTCAATCGCCTTTCCGATGTCATGCAGGAGTCCTGCACGGCGAGCTAATGTCTCATCTTCACCTAACTCTGCGGCAAGCAATCCGGACAATTGGGCTACTTCCATTGAATGCTTAAGTACATTCTGTCCGTAACTTGTACGATATTTCAAGCGGCCAAGAATTTTAATAAGATCTGGATGCAGTCCGTGCACTCCCACTTCGAAGGTAGTCTGTTCGCCAACCTCACGAATGTGTTCATCTACTTCACGGCGTGCTTTCTCAACCATTTCCTCAATTCGAGCCGGATGAATACGTCCATCCTGGACAAGCTTGTCTAGAGCTAGACGGGCTGTTTCACGTCTGATTGGGTCAAATCCAGAAAGGATAACCGCTTCCGGAGTGTCATCAATAATGAGATCAATTCCCGTCAACGTTTCCAGGGTGCGGATATTCCGTCCCTCACGTCCGATAATACGCCCTTTCATTTCATCATTCGGAAGATTCACAACTGATACAGTCGTTTCAGCAACATGATCTGCTGCACATCTTTGAATGGCCAGTGAAAGTACCTCTTTCGCTTTCTTATCGGATTCTTCTTTCGCCCTGTTTTCGTTTTCCTTAATCATTAGTGCAATGTCGTGAGCAAGTTCTTGCTCAGTTCGCTCCAAAATGATGGATTTAGCCTCATCACGCGTTAAGCCCGAGATGCGTTCTAGTTCAGTCTGCTGATTTCGTACCATCTCGTCCACTTTGCTTTCCATCTCTTCAATATGCTGTTGTCTTTTGGAAAGAGCGTCATCTTTTTTCTCTAAAAGATTCTCACGTTTGTTCAACGACTCATCTTTGCGATCAAGATTCTCCTCTTTTTGCAATAAACGATTTTCTTGTTTTTGCAGTTCATTTCTTCGTTCACGAATTTCACGCTCTGCTTCTGTACGCAGTTTGTGATTTTCATCCTTAGCCTCCAGCAGGGATTCTTTTTTCATAGCCTCTGCTTCACGCTTCGCATCTTCAACAATTTGTTCTGCGGCGTTTTTGGCACCTGCAATTTTTGCTTCCGCAACGGATTTACGATAAAAATAGCCAACAACTGCACCGACGAATAGGCCAAGCAAAATGGAGATGATTGAAATAATTAGATCCATCATTTTCACCTCCTCTTGCTATGAACTTGTGTTACGTTTTTTAAAGTGTCGGCATGTACATTGTTACAAGCATCAATATACAGCTCAAATGCTTTTAAACGTTTTTAATACCATGAAAATGTAAAATATACATTTTTAATTGTAAAGCTGTCAAATTTTATTGTCAAGGGTTTGTCCCCTAAGGATTCCATTGGTTTGATTAATTATTCAATCAATTCTAATTTTTGGGATGGTTTCTGCAGATTTTCGATCCATGCTCTTCTCTGTAAGAAAAACACAAACAAGGTCTCCTGGCTTTCAGGAGACCTTGTTAATAAACATAGATAATCTATTAATCCAATTTGAGTTCTTCCTGGTCTTCATCAGTTTCAGTCACCGTGAATTCACCATCAAGGCCGTAGTGATTACGGATCTTCTGCTTGATTTCAAGACGGATGGACGGATTTTCTTTAAGGAACATCTTTGCGTTTTCCCTTCCCTGTCCAAGACGCTCACCATTATATGAATACCAAGAACCGCTCTTATCAACGATATCAAGGTCAGATCCCATGTCGATTATTTCTCCCTCTTGGGAAATACCTTCACCGTACATGATATCCACTTCAGCTGTACGGAACGGAGGAGCAACCTTGTTCTTGACAACTTTGATCCTTGTTTTGTTACCGACCATGTCATTGCCCTGCTTAAGTGTTTCAGCACGACGTACTTCAAGACGTACACTTGAATAGAATTTCAGAGCGCGTCCGCCAGGTGTTGTTTCAGGGTTACCGAACATAACACCGACCTTTTCACGAATCTGGTTAATGAAGATTGCTATAGTCTTTGACTTATTGATAGCACCGGAAAGCTTACGCAATGCCTGAGACATCAAACGAGCCTGAAGACCAACGTGGGCATCACCCATCTCACCTTCAATTTCAGCCTTTGGAACAAGAGCAGCAACGGAGTCAACAACAATGATATCAATTGCTCCACTTCGCACAAGTGCTTCTGCAATTTCCAAAGCCTGTTCACCTGTGTCCGGCTGTGAAAGAAGAAGCTCATCGATATTTACACCAAGCTTCTGTGCATATACAGGATCCAGAGCATGTTCAGCGTCAATGAATGCCGCTTGACCGCCATTAGCCTGTACTTCTGCGATTGCATGAAGCGCAACAGTTGTCTTACCTGAACTTTCAGGTCCGTAGATTTCAATAACACGTCCGCGAGGATATCCGCCTATTCCCAGTGCAGCATCCAGCGCAAGGGATCCGCTTGGAGAAGTAGAAATCTTTGTATCTGTCTTCTCTCCTAATTTCATAACTGAGCCTTTACCAAATTGCTTTTCAATTTGTTTTAACGCCATATCTAAGGCAGCTTGACGATCACTCACTCAAAATTCCTCCTTATTATATAAAAACGAACCAGCATACTGCTTGGCCGCAAATCTCTTATTTAAAGCCTACTATTACTATACCTTTTTCCTAGGTGTTTGTCTATTAAAAAATCGAACATTTATTCGTTTTTTTTAGAACACGGGAAATTAAGAAAATTGAATTTCACAGGAATGTTTCACTAGTTTTCATACAGACTATACCCTTTAAAACAGGATTTTCGCAAGAAATCTTTCTATTTAAGAACCGGTTATGTTCCGTTGCGAAGGTCATGATTGAAAAATGCAATACATAAGAACAAAAAGCGCAAGCGCCTCGTTCAGCCCCGACAAGCGCTGCCCGCCTTAAAGCGCCACGTCCTGTGGCTGGCGGGTCTAGCACGTCCTGTGCCTCGGAGGGCCGACCAGTGAAGTCGTTCTTTGACTTCATTGGGCGGACCGAAAACGAAATGTATAGCCGACTGCCCAGAAACGCAGAAACTGGAGACTCCGACAAAGAAGCGCTTTTTGCTTCTGGCGGCGGAGTTGAAGTTTCGGAGTTTCTAGGAGGCGACACAAGACAAATCGAAAAGCGGAGGCGACTGCCCAACTCCGACAAGCGCTGGAAGACCTGAAATTGAAGTCGTTCTTTGACTTCATTGGCAGGACTGAAGTGTCTCGAGGAGTTAGGAGCCGCAGCTAGACAAGCGACTCGAGGGGCTAGGCGCTGGAGCTGGATTAAGAAAACTGCATTGAGTTATCCACAACTCAATACCTTTATAAATTCCTTAACCAAAATAAAACACGGAAACTATTGCTTCCGTGTTCCTGATAATCTATTAATCATAATCTGGCAGCCAAACTTTACAGCCCTTTTCCTGATAGCGGTGCGGGAGCCACTCAGGCTAAGTTTTTCCGAATGGACTGGTTGGCCTTTTACGTGGAGCCCGATAAAAACTGTCCCTGGTGGATGCCCTTCCAGGCTCTCAGGACCAGCCACTCCGGTAAAGCTGATGCCGATGTCAGAGTTGGTAAGCGCTGCAGCATTCATTGCCAGCTCTTCCGCACATTCACCGCTAACAGCACCATACCTCTCAATTGTTTCAGGATTAACCTTGACAATTCCTATTTTGGCTTCGTTTGAGTAACAAACCAAGCCGCCCTTGAAAAGGCTGCTTGCACCGGAGATTGAAGACAATTCCTGCTGGAACATTCCGCCTGTCAAGCTTTCAGCCGCTGATACTGTCAAGTTTTTGTTTTTCAATAATTTCGAAAGCTCAATCATTAGCGAGGTTTCGTCGTAACCATAAAAATACTCACCGACTCTGTCCATGATTTCTGCTTCTACTCGATCAATCAATGCTTGTGCTGTGTCTTTGGAATCATCCCTGGCCGTAAGCCTCAGTGTAACTTCACCGTCACCAGCTAGCGGAGCGATGGTTGGATTGCTCTGCTGGTCAATCAAATCTTCTATTTCCGATTCCAGGGCTGCCTCACCGATTCCAAAGAACCGCAGGACCCTCGATTCAATTTTAGACTGATTGCCGGTCATGCCTTCTATAGCCTGTTGGCCATATTTCAAGAACATTGGCTCCATCTCGGATGGTGGTCCTGGCAGAAGCATGAATTTGTTGTCTGCTGTTGTCAGGAACATTCCCGGGGCCATGCCATGTTCATTTTTCAGGACGGTTGATCCCTCGATCACGAGAGCTTGTTTCCTGTTATTTTCAGTCATTACCCTGTTTGTTTTTTCAAAATACAATTCGATGGACCTCATCGCTTCCTCATCAAGAACAAGCTGTTTTCCAAGCTGCCCAGCAATTGTATCCTTTGTCAGGTCATCTTTAGTTGGACCTAATCCGCCAGTGAAGATAATCAGGTCTGCGCGTTCCCGGGCAATTCCCATCGCGTTCTTCAGCCGATCAGGATTATCCCCGACGACCGTATGGTAGAAAACATTGATTCCCAGTTCGGCAAGCTGTCTCGAAAGGAATCTGGCGTTTGTATTGACGATTTGCCCAAGAAGCAATTCAGATCCCACAGCAATGATTTCGGCATTCATATCTTGTCCCCCTGACAAAATCAATTATTTGGAATTACGGAACACTTGCATATTTTTAGCGAAGTAATCCCATCCAGACCAAATTGTAAAGATCATTGCCACCCATAATGCGATATCTGCAAACGGGATTGAGAATGCTTCAAAAATGATATTGTGCAGCAACAGCGCTGAAATTGCCACTGTTTGTGCCCACATTTTGATTTTGCCAGGCATTTTTGCTGCTACAACCTCACCACCGCCTGCTAGCAGTAAGCGAAGTCCTGTGACGGCAAATTCCCGGCTAATAATGATGATGACAATCCACGCAGGGGCATACCCCAGTTCAACCAACACAATCAACGCAGAAGAGACAAGCAGTTTATCGGCGAGAGGGTCAAGAAATTTCCCAAGATTGGTAACTAAATTGTGCTTTCGTGCCAGATAGCCGTCAACCCAGTCTGTCACCGACGCAAATATATAAATTAGCGCCCCAACAAAATGTGTGACCGGCATGGTTGTACCAAGAAGGGAAATCTCCCCCCACGAAAATGGGACAATCATGATGATCATGAATAACGGAATCAACAATATTCGTGAAACCGTAATTTTATTTGGCAAGTTCATATCCTTTTCCTCCAGATGAAAAATTACAAAGCCATTCATTTGACTTCTTCATTATATCCAATATGTAAAAAACATCATTAAATATGCCTACTATAATTTTAGCCCGTATAAACAAAAGTCCATACGGGCGTTTTTGCAATTCTTACTTTTAAGTGGCTTTGCATCCACCAGAGCCTTAAAATTATTTCACAAAATTAATCGTAATCACCTGGGTCATATCTTGTTCAGGCGGCACTGCATACTCAAGCTTTTGATCATTTACATAGATTTCCGTATCAGGAGCCCGTCCAATATTAATTACTGCCTTGGCCTCGTTTGATAAGTCCTCAGTACGGCTTTCATTCTTTCCTTTAACAAGGGTTTCCTGAAATATGGTTTTACCTGAACCATTTGAAAGACCTACCCATGTCTGCCCCAATGAAACAATTTTGATGACAAATGTTTCGGCACCCTTGAGTTCATATACCGTGTTGCTGCCACTGTTCGAGGCGACGGTAATCTCCTGTGCTGGAGTTTCAGGCTCGGCTTCCTCTTCAGCTGGTTCCTCTTCCTCAGCAGCTTCTTCTTCCTCGCCTGTATCCTCGTCACCGCTACCATCTGCAAACTCTTCAGTCTCTTCAAAGTTTGGCTTGCTCTTGTCTGTATTTGCAGGCTGGTCAGCCCCATCACCTGCACTCTTGACAATAAGATACCAAACAAGGGCAATGGCACCTATCATGAATATGGCAATTAGTAACTTCGGTAAAAAATCCAATACTTTCGAAGTCTCAGGTGAGATGCTTTTCCTCGACTGAACGCGGGAAAGCTGCTCAGGCAACTCTTCGTTGTATGTAGATGGAATTTCATTCTTATGCTGCTCAAACAGCTGTTCTGGATCAAGGCCGACAGCTTCAGCATATTGTTTAATGAATGCACGGACATAGAACTTTCCTGGCATCATTGAATAATTGCCCTCTTCAATACCAAGAAGGTAGCGCTTCTGTATTTTCGTGATGGACTGCAGTTCGTCCAGGCTGAGGCCCTTAGCTTCACGTGCTTCCTTTAATATATTTCCTAACTCAGTCACGATAACACCTTCCAATACTGTTAAAAATCAAATCCTCCAAAATCAGAATCGGTGAACATGTGATTCTTCTGAACCATGTCATAAACGATTTCTTCATCAGGATTATTGCGAAGTTCAATAATATAATCAAAATCATCCATTGTATATTCCGTGTTTTGGACAAAAATATCCGGATGTTCCACAACCTTCACCGCAGGCAGGCGCATAATTTCCCTGACAAGCTGCCAGTGCTTTTCATTTGCCCTCCGTGTGGAAACGATTCCGTCAATGATAAACAGGTTTTCTGCATTGTATTCATCTTCAATTAATTGATTCCGGATTGTCTGTTTCAATAATGTTGAAGAAACAAACAACCAGCGTTTATTTGCACAAACGCTTGAAGCTACAACCGATTCTGTCTTGCCAACTCGCGGCATCCCGCGGATCCCAATCAGCTTGTGCCCCTCCTGCTTAAACAATTCTGCCATAAAATCGACGAGTAGTCCAAGCTCATCCCTTACAAACCGGAATGTTTTTTTATCATCTGCGTCACGCTGTATATACCTGCCGTGTCTGACCGCCATTCGGTCCCGAAGTTTGGGTTCACGGATTTTAATTACCCTTATTGTATCCATTGTATTCAAAATTGACTCTAAGCGCTCAATTTGGTCATCATCTTTCGCAAGGATCAACAGACCACGTCTACCTTCATCGACTCCATTGATCGTAACAATGTTGATTGACAGCATACCAAGCAAAGAGGATATATCACCTAGCAGTCCTGGACGGTTAATCACTATTTCATATTCCAAGTACCATTCTTTTTTTTCCATCGTTCTCCTCCTCTGCTATAAGGTCACTTGATTGCGACACATTTTGACATCAAATATCTAGCTACTATATTATATGATTTTCAAGGAAGATGAAAGGAAAAACAAGCCAGAAATTAAAAGTAAAAAAAAGCCGTGTTTATGTGTCTATTTCAAGGAAGGGACAATAAAAAAAGAGAGGAATTAGAAGTCCCCTCTCAAATCTTGCTTATTGTTGAGTACCATTGTTCTGTACAAGTTTAACCATCATTGTAGCGATTGCATGCTGTTCGTCAGGGCTTGCAACTGACCAAAGGTCTGCAAGGACTCTTTCCTGCTCATTTTTAGGGTCGACATTTTTAGCAAGATAATCCCCGATTTGGTAGGCAAGGTCTCCCATGACTTCTTTATTCATTCCCTGGTCCTGCGCCTGATGAAGGCGGTCTCCCAAGAAATCCTTCCACTGATTCCAATTATCCAATACGGACATATTGACAACCTCCTTGTCTAAAATAGTACAAGGTTATTTTGCATACGTACGACGATTATTATTCATTACAATAGATGTTTTGAAAAATTGTCACATGTACGTCACGTAAGCCATCCACCGTTCACCCCAAGAACCTGTCCGGTTATATAGGATGCCTTTTCTGATAGCAGGAATTCCACACCACTCGCTACTTCTTCAGCTGATCCTAACCGCCCTGATGGAATATCCTCGGTAATGGCATCGATCTCCTTAGAGGTGAATCCTTCAACCATAGGGGTTTGAATGGCACCTGGCGCTACGGCATTCACCCTAACATTTGAGCTTGCCAGCTCTTTGCTCAGGGCTTTGGCAAAGGCTATTTGCGCGCCCTTCACAGTCGAGTAAGCTACTTCATAGGATGCGCCTGTTTGTCCCCATATCGATGACACGATGACGATACTTCCGCTTCCCTTGGCCCTTAATTTTGGAATAAGCTTTTTTGTCAGCATCAGCGGAGAAGTAACGTGTATCTGTATAAGTTCCTCTACATCATTTTCCTCTAAGTCTTCCACAAGACCGTATAAGGCATTGCCCGCATTATGTACAATTGCATCAAGCGAAAAGATATTTGCAGCTAATTCCAAGTATCCTGATTTTGATGCCAGGTTTGCCTTGATCGGTATATACTCACCGCCAAAGTGTTCAATCTGGCCCACAATTTCTTTCATTCCTTGTTCATTCTGGTTAAAGTGCAGGTAAAGCGAATAACCTTCCGATGCAAGCTTCATGGAGATCGCCTTGCCAATCGCTCCACTTGCTCCAGTTACGAGTGCGAATTTCTTCATGTTCTTCCTCTCCAAATACCTCATTAAATAATGCGCCGGTTATGACCGGCGCACATCTCATTGAATGTTGGTTACTTCTTATCCTTTGGCACTACCTGACATACCGTGAATCGCTCTTCAGCAATCAGCTTGTTAGCCGCCTGCTTGATATCGTCCAGCGTCAGGCTTTCAAGTACCGGAACAACCTCGAACAAATCCATGTCGTTGAATGCATAGCGTGTGAATTGGTTCGCTATATATTCAGGTGAATTAACAGCCCTTAGAAAGGCTCCTATTTTTTTCTTTTTCGTCCTTTCAAGGTTATCACCGGTCAACCCTCGGCCTTCTTTTGCCTCCATCAGCATTGTTTCAAGCTTGCTGGCGAGAACGTCAGGCTCATTCGTATCACCGCCAACCATTGCAAAACCAAAGCCTTGCTCCTCAGTATAATCGTATGAAAACGTATCATCGATTAACCCTGAACCATATAACTCGGTGTAGTTTTCAGAACTTTTCCCAAAAAGTATATCAAGCATCACATTGATTGACAGCTCTTTTTTCAGCATCTCCTTGCCTGATTCAGTTGGGTTGGCAGCCTTGATGCCAACCAGGCACTTGGACGTCTGGACATTCATTTTCAGAACTTGTTTCTTTTCAGCAACCTCTGCCTGTTCTTCATCAAATACCCGCTTAATTTCAGGCTGGTTTTTGTATTCCTTTTTCCCCTGGTTCTCTTTTATCAAGCCCATGATTTCATCAGGGTTAACTTGACCTACTACGAACAATAGCATATTACTTGGATGGTAAAAGGTTTCGTAGCATTCATACAGCATATCTTTCGTAATATGGGAAATCGAATCGATCGTACCTGCGATATCAATGCTTACCGGGTGATTCTTATACATATTCTGGATCAGGCCAAAATACAGTCTCCAATCAGGGTTGTCATCATACATCGTGATCTCTTGCCCGATAATTCCCTTTTCCTTTTCAACTGTCTTCTCTGTAAAATATGGTTCCTGGACAAAGTCAATCAACGTCTCCAGATTTTTCTCTACATTGGATGTACTGGAGAACAAATAAGCTGTCCTCGTGAAGGAGGTGAATGCGTTCGCGGAAGCCCCCTGTTTGCTGAACTGCTGGAACACGTCTCCATCTTCCTTTTCAAACAATTTATGCTCAAGGAAATGAGCGATGCCATCGGGCACCTTCACATAATCACCCTTTCCCGGCGGAAGGAAGTGATTATCGATCGATCCGTATTTCGTTGTAAAAGTAGCATATGTTTTATTGAAGCCTTTTTTCGGAAGGATGTAGACATCAAGCCCATTATTCAGCTTTTCGTAGTACATTTCTTCCTGAAGCTGTTCAAAAGTGATCTTCTCCATTATTTGTCCGCCTCCAATCCAGTTAAGAAGTAGACCGTATCAAGCTGAACCTTTTTGGCTACATCAACGATTTCTTCTTTTGTGGTTTTACTCATGCCCTGAAGCCAGTCATCGAGGCTGACATTTTGTCCGGACACAACATTATGATACAGGACCTCTACCATCCCTCTTGCTGTATCCATTGTTTCAAGCATTTGGTTTTCAATCACTGCCTTTGTCTGTTCGATTTCCTGGTCAGTAAAATCGCCTGCTTGCATAGCTTCCATTTGTTCACGAATTATTTTTACAGCCAGCTCGAAATTTTCAAATTCAATTCCTGACATGACCATCATCAAACCTTTATGGCTCTCAAGACGACTTGCGACATAATAGGCAAGGCTATTTTTTTCCCGGACATTCAAGAAAAGCTTGGAATGTGAAAAGCCTCCGAAGATCCCATTGAAAACCTGGAGAGCATAATAATCTTTATCACCATAAAATACATTTGTTCTGTAGCCAATATTCAGCTTCCCCTGCTTGACATCCTCTTTGTCCTTGACGGTTTTTTCTTCAACGTGAACACTTTTCGAAGCTTCATTAAGTTTCGGTGTGCGCTCGTCAAATTGCAGGAGCTCCTGGGCGATCGACTGGACTTCTGTCTCATCAACATCCCCGATAATGAACAGGTCAAGCTCATCTTCAGCAAAGGCCTTTTTATAGTATTCATAGAGATTCTTCTCATCGATTTGCGGAATGTCGTCAATCTCGCCATTGACATGGAGCGCATACGGTTCATTCTTGCACATTTCCTGGACGAGCCGGAAATTGGAGTATCTCATTTTATCATCATAGACAGCCTGGATACGCTGCTTTAACGTACGTTTTTCCTTTTCGACAGTTTCTCTGTCAAATGCTTCATTGTCTGCAAGCGGATTGACCAGAATTTCCGCCATCAATTGCATTCCCTTTTTCAGTAAAGGATCACGGTCACTTAAAAATTTTTCATTAGCAATTTCCAATGAAAAACTGAGGACCTGATATTCCCCCTTTTTTGAAACATCAACATATAAATTTGCTCCGTAAAGCTCATCAAGATAGGAACGAAACTTTGAAGTGGAAGGGTAAGCCTTAGAACTGCTTTGGAGAACGTACGGAAGCAGTGCCCGTTTCGTTACATCCTCACTGGTAAGCGGTGCCTTCATTTTCCAAACAATTGTATTCGTCTTGAATTTTTCGGTTTTAACAATATGGAGCTTGTAGCCTTTCATATCTCTGATACTTTCTGAAATGACAGCCATTGAAATCCTCCTTTATTTATAACACCAGGACTTGCTTACAATTATTCTTCTTCACATCATTGATGAAAATAAAACATTCTTCTTTGATATGTATACGTTGTGAAGTCTATATTTAATATTCCAATAAATATACTCTAACTATACCTTTGACATTCAGGCTAATTCAAGGAATTGGCAGCGAATACGGCAAAAGCTTCCCGATTGGGAAGCTTTTATTGCTTTGAAGCGGCTATTTCTTCTTTAGCTTTCGAATAATAATATGTATATCCTGATTCAAATTTCACCTGATTTTTCCCGTTAGCTTTTGCGCTGTATAAAAGCTGGTCTGTGAATCCAAGCAGTTTATCCGGCAAAACTCCACCTTTTGAAGCAGCAATCCCAAAGCTCATTGTGACACTAATGCATTCTTTACTGAATTTCTCAGATGATAACCTTCCATATAGGTCATCAAAAAAACAAATTTGCCTGTTTTCCTCGATTGCCGGCAGTAGAAAAGCGAACTCTTCTCCACCATAACGGAAGGCCTGTGCATCGTAATCATCAGCCAGGTCCCGAAAAATTCCACCTAAATTTTTTAAGATTTCATCTCCAGTCAAATGCCCGAACTGGTCATTTATTTGCTTAAAGTGATCGATATCTCCCATCACGAGCAAGAAGTTTTGCCGTGCGCTCGTCATGATCCTTAATTGTTCCTGGAAATGCCGATGATTGTATAAACCTGTTAAGTAATCAGTGAACATCAGTTCATGAAAAATTTCCTTCTGTTTCAAATGCTTCCTTTCACGAATGACGATTAACGACCCGAACACACCGATGATCCAGATGAAAACGAGATTTAAAATAAAGGCAAACGTTGTATTAAAATCGAATTGAGCCTGTACAGCAAAAATTGTTGAGTATCCTGCTGTCAACGAAATTGAGGATAAAATCGCCCCTTTCGTTCTCCAGTAAATGGTCGCATGCATGACAACCAAATAAGCAATCGGAAAAAGCGGCGACAAGACTCCATTCGTCAAAGCAAGAAGCCACATCAATGCAATATAATCAAATACGATTCCGGCTTTCGTAAGCAAATTGAAATACTCGTTTCCCGCCGGCATTTTATTCAAAGCAACCTGAGTCACGGCCATGTATATAAATCCTATCGCCAACAATAAGGGAAATGTTTCTTTAGTAAAATTAAGCCTGTCAGCCAGAGGGGGGAAGTAAAATACCATAATCCCTACCAACAAGAAAATCCAGCGTAAATAAGAAAAGATTTTTTCTGTTTCACGATCATCCATATATAATGATAGTTTCATATGCATGCCCTCTTGACGATATTATTTTTAGCAAACTTTTCCTTTATATTAACACATATGGAAGATTTAATCTAAAAGGAATATACAATTTCAAAGGATATTTTATTGGGGAATGATATAAAAAAATGACGAAATAAAAGAGGCACCTAGAGCAGGTACCTCTTTTTGCAGTATCAGAGTTAGCGTTTTCCACTGTCAAATGTTTCTCCAACAGCCTTTGGTGCTTGTGATGACTTGGAGAATATAACAAGTGCGATTAGCGTCACTACATATGGGAAAATCTTCAACAAGATTGGTGGAATAACAGCGAGCTCAGGAATTACTTGAGAGACGTTTGCAATCGTACTGGCAAATCCAAAGAATAATGTCGCTGCCAGCACGCCTAGCGGTTTCCACTGACCGAAAATCAGGGAAGCCAATGCAAGGAAGCCCAGACCTGCAACGGTCCCTGTGAACTCACCTGACTGCGTGACAATAATCAAGGCTCCGCCCAATCCGGCGAAAGCACCAGAGATCAGTACCCCGCTGTAACGGACTTTCCTGACATTGATTCCTGCTGCTTCTGCAGCCTGCGGGAATTCACCACATGATCTTAAACGAAGTCCAAACCTTGTTTTATATAAAATGAATGAACTTACAAAAAGAATAGCTAATACAAACCATGTTGTAGGGTATGTTTTTGTGAAAAACAAATCTCCAATCACTGGAATATCAGATAGAAAAGGAACATTTGATGGTGAAAAACCACTAGAGATCCTTATGTTTCCACTTCCAGTGATATTGCGTGCAAGGAACACTGTCAGGGCGGTCGCAATCATATTGATTGCCGTACCACTGATGATTTGGTTTGCATTCAGATTAATGCTCGCAAACGCATGCAAGATGGAGAAAAGTATACCAGCAAGTACAGCAGCCAGCAATCCAAGCCAGAGTACCAATGTGTGGTTGTCCAATACGCCGCTCAGATAATGGATGGATAGAGCGCCAGAGAAGGCTCCAATGACCATTAATCCCTCAAGGGCAATATTAACAATACCGCTTCTTTCACTAAAAAGTCCGCCTAGTGCTGTAATAAGAAGAGGAATTGTAAAGATAATCGCGTAAGGAAAAATTTGTTCTATTATTGACCACATCTTATGAATCTCCCTTCTCGACTACAGGACCACTTTTATCTTCTTTGTTTGATTTTCTCGCCTTGAATTTATTCAACAGACGTTCAATCATTACACTTGTTGCAGCAAAATAAATGATGATCGCGATAATGGTATTTGCCAATTCAGGTGGGATTTCAGTCATAGCATTCATGAACCCAGTACCTGAGTATAGAATCCCGAACAGCACTGCTGCGAAGAATACACCTACAGGATGATTTGCACCGAGAAGAGCGACCGCGATGCCATCGTAACCCTGTGCAGGCAGAATACCAATTTGAATGCTTGAAGCATTTCCTGTGTACAAAGCTACCCCGCCGACTCCAGCAAGTGCACCTGAAATCAACATGGACAATATGATGTTTCGATTAACTTTCATACCCGCATATTCTGCAGCGAATCTGTTAAACCCTACTGCCTTCAACTCGAATCCCAAGGTTGTCTTGTCGATGATGAAGGCAATAATGATTACTGCAATGACAGCAAGAAACAGACCTAAGTTAATATAGGATCCATCAAACATCTCTGTAAGGAATGGAGTTCTCAAAGTATCTGATTCTGCTAATTTTTTTGATTCAGTCTCAAGGAATTCACCCTTGAAATAACCTGGTACAACATAGTAAATCGTCCAGTAGGCGATCCAGTTCATCATGATTGTCGAAACTACCTCATGAACATTGAACTTCGCCTTCAGTAAACCAGGAACGAAAGCCCATAATGCACCTGCTACCAGGCCTGCAAGGATCATTACCAAAAGCAGGATTGGCCGGGATAAATCAAAAGTCAAGGCAACTGCTGTCGCAGCAAGGCCACCAACCAGCATTTGTCCTGATGCCCCGATGTTAAAAAGACCTGTACGGAAAGCAAAAGCGACAGACAAACCAGTGAATATAAGCGGAGTAGCTGTTGCTAAAGTATTACCGATACGCTCTAGGTTTTTCAAAGCTCCTTGAAGCAAATAGGAATAGCCTTCAATTGGATTGCTGCCGATGAACAGCATCAAAATGCCACCGGCCACCAGACCTAAAATAATAGATATTAATGATACGATGGTATTTCTCATATGCTTCTCTCCTTAGCCACGCCTGCCATCATAAGACCAACTTCATTTTCATTTGTTTCCGCAGCGATTACCTCGCCTACAAGCTCACCATTATTTACGATGGCGATGCGGTCTGAAAGCTGCAGAACCTCGTCAAGTTCCAATGAAATAAGCAGTACTGCATTCCCTTTGTCGCGATGCTCAATAATCCTTCTATGGATGTATTCAATGGAACCAACATCCAAACCACGAGTCGGCTGGACAGCAATCAAGAGCTTTGGATCGAGCTCAAGCTCTCGGCCGATGATAGCTTTCTGTTGATTTCCACCAGAAAGAGTCCTGGCAATCGAAGAAGCACCTTCACCTGAACGCACATCGAAGTTTTCGATGATATTTTGAGCATACGCTTTCATAGCAGGGAAATTTAATAGTCCTCGCTTAGAGAAAGGCTGCTTGTTATAAATTTGAAGTACCATGTTTGATACAAGTGAATAATCCAAAACAAGACCGCGCTTTTGCCTGTCTTCAGGAATATGGCTAATTCCTTTTTCATTCCGTTGACGGATTGGAAGGTTTGTGATTTCTTCACCACTGATTAAAATCGTCCCAGACTCAGCTTTCCTCAAGCCAGTGATTGCCTCAACAAGCTCTGTCTGTCCATTGCCTTCAACACCAGCAATACCGACTATTTCTCCAGCTCGGACTTCCAATGAAAAATCCTTCAATCCCATAACTTTTCTATTATTTTTGACTGATAAAGAATCTATTTTAAGTACCACTTCACCAGGAGTACTTTCTTTCTTATCCACTTTGAAAGAGACATGACGTCCGACCATCATTTCAGCAAGACTAGCCTCACTGGCTTCTGCTACATTGACAGTTCCAATTCCTTTTCCGCGGCGAATTACTGTACAGCGGTCAGCAACTGCCTTAATTTCCTTCAATTTATGAGTGATAATAATAATAGACTTACCTTCATTAATAAGATTACGCATGATTTTCATCAATTCATCGATTTCTGCTGGTGTAAGAACAGCTGTTGGCTCATCCAGAATCAGTACTTCTGCTTCGCGATAAAGCATCTTCAAAATTTCTACCCTTTGCTGCATACCTACTGAAATATCTTCGATTTTCGCATGAGGATCTACATTCAAACCGTAATGCTTTGATAATTCTTCAATTCTTTTTGCGGCTTTATCAATATCGAGTACCATGCCCCTAAGCGGCTCACTGCCCAATATGATGTTTTCTGTTACAGTGAAATTTTCAACAAGCTTAAAATGCTGGTGAACCATCCCAATTCCCAAACGGTTTGCAACATTAGGATTAGTAATCTTCACTTCTTTGCCATTTACTTTTATTAAGCCTCGTTCTGGCTGATACATGCCGAACAGAACACCCATCAGGGTTGACTTTCCTGCACCGTTTTCACCTAGTAGTGCATGTATTTCCCCTTTTTTTAGTGTAAGGGTAATATTATCGTTGGCTACGATACCCGGAAACTCTTTCCGAATATTCAACATCTCAACTACATAACTCATAGTAGCACTCACCTTTGTATTAGACTCTATACCTATTAAGAATAGCGTAAGCGCCCTGGTCAGCTTCTCAGGAACGTTCCGGTTACCTGGGGAAGTGATGCGACACTTCCTTTTGGAGGGCCGATTGTTTTGGAAGCCAGGCTCTGGAGCTGTACATTTCTATATTGAAATGGAAAATAGCTAAACACATCATCTTTAATTTCTAATATTTTCCGTTTTGGGTTTGATAGACAAAAGAGACGGAAGAGACCGTCTCTTTTGCACTTTTTTACTTGAATAAATCTCCTTGTTCAGCAGAGACCTTGATTTCTTCAGATTTGATCTTTTCGTAAACTTCCTTTACCTTGCCCGTAGTTTCTTCGCTTAGGTTAGGGTTTTTCTCAGGAAGACCAATTCCATCATTCTTAGCATCGAAAGTCAATTTTTTTCCGCCTGGGAATTCGCCATCAATCTCAGCTTGGACCATGTCGAAAGCAACCTGGTCAAGCTTCTTCATTGCTGAAGTCAGGATAACTGACTTGTCGCCATCGTACTTACCATCTTCAAACTGGTCAACGTCAACTCCAACGATCCAGACGTTATCTCCAGCCTTCGCACGATTCTTAGCTTCGTTGATCGCTCCAACACCAACACCACCTGCAGCAGTGAAGATGACATCTACGCCACGGTCATAGAATTGAGCTGCGATTTGTCCACCAGCAGCCGCGTTGTCGAATGAACCTTGATATACAACGTTCTCAGCCTTCATTGTTACATTAGTGTCAAGGTTTTCGTTTGCATACTTAAGTCCTTGCTGGAAGCCCCAGTTGAACTTTTGTACTGCAGGAATTTCCATACCACCGATGAAGCCAGCTTCGCCTTCCTTCAATTCAACCGCTGCAGCTACACCAGCTAGGAAACCAGACTCATGCTCAGCAAAGAATACTGCAACAGTGTTGTCTTTCACGACTGGATTATAGTCGCCATTGTGTGGGTTTCCGTCAATGATGACGAATTTAGCATCTTCATATTTATCTTGGGCTTGGAAAACTGCTGTTTCGAATTTAAAGCCCGGTGTAATGATAAACTTATATTCTGCATCATATAAGTTGCCGATTTCTTTTAGATATTCAGCTTCAGTTGTTCCAGCTGGCTTAAGATACTTTGTCTTAACGCCAAGATCTTCCTCAGCCTTCAGGATTCCTTCCCAAGTGCCCTGGTTGAAAGATTTGTCATCAATCGTACCTGCGTCAGTAACCATACCAACTCTTAAGTCTGACTCCTTGCCCTTAGAACTGTCGCCTTCGTCACTTCCGCAACCTGCCAACATTGTACCTGCCGCTAAAAGCAATGACATTACCAAACCAAATTTACGCTTTTTCAAGGTTTGTACCCCCCAGAGAATGTTTGTGATTTCGCAGGAATGTTCTGAAAAACCAATCAGTTAGCGTTTTCATTTCATTAAAAAAATTAAATTCTTCTTCTAAGGACATGAAAACTGAACTTGTCGGCTTTAAAGTAATTGACCGAATAAAGAATTGGAACATCGTTATCGTCGAAATGCATCTGCTTCAATACAAGCAGTGCTGTTTCCGGCTCGCATTCAAGGATGGGTGAAATCTTCTCATGGTAGCCGATTGGCTCTATTTGGGCCACTGCATATGTCACCTTCCGGTTCGATTTGACCTCAAGAAGATGAAGTAATGATTCATCCTCAAAAGAGTAATCTTCCGGCAGGATGCTTGCGGGAATCTTGTCCAGACAATAGACAACAGGTTCACCGTTTGCAGTTCTGACCCTTTCGACGAGTGTGATTTCATCATCAAGCGAGCATGAAAAACGACGAATATCTTCTTCGGTTGGCCCAGTAGTCGTTGAGTTTAAGAAGATTGTACCAGGCTTCATCCCTGCCTGCTCAATCATGCCCGTCACGCTGTTAAGCTGTTCAATGCCTGACTCAAACAATGGTTTGGCGTTGACAAAGGTTCCTACACCATGCCTGCGAACAATGACGTTTTCTTCTTCAAGGATTCGCAATGCTTCGCGGAGAGTCGCTCTGCTAACTCCAAGTTGTTTGGCAAGATCGAATTCTGAAGGTAATTTCTCTCTTTCTTTATATATACCTTTTTGAATATCTTGCTTCAGGTGATCGATTACTTGTAAATACAGGTGCCGGTTATCTGACTTGATCGACATGAGGCGTTCCTCCAACCTTTGCTCAAGACATCAGACATCTGATGTATAGCATTCCTACTAATCGAAAATACTATAACACTTTTTCTGATATAAATAAATAGTGTTTCAACAATTTGTCGAAAAAAGCTAGAATAACCAAAATTGTCACTTTTTCCGGGACAAATAACCTATTTTTTTGATATAATAGTAGTTTGTAAGCGGTTTTAATAGTATGACATTATTACACCTTCTATAGGAGGTATATCCTATATGAAAAGCAAAAGCCGGATGTGACCATCCGGCTTTTGTCTCCTTACAAGTATCGATTTTATGCTTCCTCTGACTTAGCCACCAGGACGGTCCTCGGTTTACTTCCTTCATAAGGACCAACGACACCGCGGAGCTCCATTTCATCAATCAGCCTTGCCGCGCGTGAATATCCTATCCTGAATCTCCTTTGCAGCATGGATACAGAAGCAGTTTGCATTTCCACCACGAGGTCTACAGCATCACCGTACAATTCATCTTCAACCTCAGACGTGTTCTCAGGTATATCTTCTGGAATCATTTCCTCCTGATACTGTGCCTTTTGTTGGCCAATGACGTAGTTTACAACCTCTTCAACCTCTTCATCCGATAAGAAAGCTCCCTGCACCCTGACAGGCTTGGATGCACCAACCGGCAGGAACAGCATATCTCCTCTTCCCAGCAGCTTTTCGGCGCCGCCCATATCAAGAATCGTCCGTGAGTCTGTCATCGAAGAAACTGCAAATGCAATTCTTGATGGTATATTTGCTTTGATTACCCCTGTAATAACATCAACAGACGGCCTCTGCGTAGCAATGATCAGATGGATCCCCGCAGCACGGGCCATCTGTGCCAGTCTAGTGATTGAATCTTCAACATCAGAAGATGCGACCATCATTAAGTCCGCCAGCTCGTCCACAATTACGACAATGAATGGAAGCAGAGGCTGGTTCGCTTCTTCCTCGCTATTATACCTCTTTATATATTCATTGTAGCCTTCTATGTTTCTTGTTCCAGTGTGTGAGAAAAGCTCATAGCGCCTTTCCATCTCACTGACCACTTTTTTGAGTGCCTGGGATGCTTTCTTAGCATCAGTGACCACAGGGGCCAGCAGATGTGGAACTCCATTATAAACATTCAACTCTACCATTTTCGGATCAATCATCATCAGCTTGACTTCATGAGGCTTTGCCTTCATGAGAATACTGGTGATTATACCGTTAATACATACACTCTTGCCGCTTCCGGTAGCACCAGCAACAAGAAGGTGTGGCATTTTGTTTAGTTCAGCAAGCACTGCTTCACCAGTAATATCGCGTCCTAAACCAATTTGCAGTTTCGAGCCAGGTTTGTTGTGCTGCTTAGATTCAATAACTTCACGTAAAGAAACCATTGCCACCTCGGAATTAGGCACTTCTATTCCAATAGCTGACTTTCCGGGTATTGGTGCTTCAATCCTGATATCCTTCGCAGCCAAAGCCAGTGCCAGATCATCATTCAGGCTTACAATTCTGCTGACCTTGACACCGACATCTGGGTGTACTTCATATTTCGTAACAGCAGGCCCAAGATGCACCTGGGTAACCCTTGCCTTTACCCCAAAGCTGTGGAATGTTCGTTCAAGCTTGGCCGCATTGGCATGGATCATTTCGTATTCTCCACTCTGGTCGGTTTTATTAGGCAGCTTCAATATGTCTATCGGCGGCAGCTCATATGAAGTATTCTCTACCTCGGTAAAAGTAATGGACTGTGGCAATTCGTCAACGTCATTTTCTTTGTCATTTTCAGGTTTTGCCTTCTTCTCCGGCTGCTGCGGTTGTGCTTCAGCAGAGTTTGCATAGGCTCGCTCCGCAAAGCTGGAGATGATTGGCTCCGGAGCTGGCTCCTCAGTAAGGTCAATCGTTTTTTCAACAGACGCTTCCTGCGTATCTGCCTGTTTGCTCTCGGTCTTTGCCTGTTTCGCTTCGAGCTTCTTGGCTTCCTTTTTATGATGTTGATCTTCTTTCCATTGCTTTAAATCATCAATGAATGAACTCCATTGACCTTTAATAAAATTGCCAATCGGTGTAAGTATTTTCCCCGCAACTTCACTAAAGGTCTTTCCAGTAACGAGAATCGCTCCAATGATGATTAGAAGAAAAGCAATCAATTGAGACCCCGCTGCATCAAACAAATAGTAAAAGAGTGCAAACATCACAGCGCCGATCATCCCGCCTCCGAGGTCTGTCGTGCTTGTCTCTCCTTTTGCCTCCATGACAAATAAATCAAGAGTATTTTTAATGACACTTGGATCCTCGAACTTGCCTCCATTGGATAACAGTTCGAATAACGTAACGTGGCTTAATAACAAGATTGCACCAACAATCAGATATGTACCAAGCAATTTGGTATGGAATATAAATGGGAGACTGCGTTTCCACATAATAAAAATACTGAATACGACCAGCCCTACAAGACTGAGCATATACCATTCCCCGAAGAAAAAGCGGAAAAACATCACGACCGCCCTTCCTACAGCACCCAAATCCGCCATCGCTATGATGGCCAATGCAAGCAGTGCTAACCCGGCAAGTTCATATTGAACTGTTGTTTTTAATGTACTTTTCTTTCTCGATTGCCGTCTTTTCTTTTTGGCCATTTTATCACCTGAATATTTATAGCTTCACTATCAGCATAAACAACGAGTGCTGTTCTCAAACTTCAGTAAGAAGAAAAGCAGCCTTATTCGGCTGCTGATGCTTTAGTGTATCCATATTATATCATATTTGCCAGTTGAAACGGCACAATCGTTTATTAAATAGCTGGGCCTGGAGCAGTTTTCGGGGAAGCTTCTAGTTGTTTACATTTTTAACACTCGTATTACACGAGTGTCATTTTTACTTAATATCGAGAAATCGACTTATCTACGTTAGTGTAATTGTCGAACCCGGTAAACATGCAGGTTCCATATAATGATTTGGATCGGTACTCATTACCCTGACAACCCGATACTCGTGATTCTCTGTCAATTCAGCCATAATTGGAATTCCGTTATAACTCACCATAACCTGGTTTACGGCTCCTTCTTCTGGAGGAAACACCTGTTCATGCGGCATCATAGTATAAAGGATCATTGTACAATCACTTCAGACTGTGGTTTATTCATATCTATTAATTCATTTAACTTTTTCATCGCCTGTCCGATGCCGCCGACTTCATGGATCAGACCAGTCTCAACTGCATCATGGCCTACAACGTTCGTTCCGATGTCCCTTGTCAGGTTTCCTTTGGCAAACATCAACTCTTTGAATGTTTCTTCAGCGATATTGGAATGCTTCGTAACAAAGTTAACTACTCTTTCCTGCATTTTATCGAGATATTCAAAAGTTTGCGGAACTCCAATGACGAGTCCTGTCAACCTGATTGGATGAATTGTCATTGTGGCCGTCTCCGCAATGAACGAATAATCACATGAAACGGCAATTGGCACGCCAATGGAATGTCCGCCGCCCAGGACAATTGAAACTGTCGGCTTTGAGAGTGAAGCCAGCATCTCCGATATAGCCAATCCTGCTTCCACATCCCCTCCAACGGTATTCAAGATGACAAGCAACCCTTCAATATTCTGATTTTGTTCAATTGCAACAATTTGCGGTATCAAATGTTCATACTTTGTCGTTTTATTATGAGGTGGAAGCTGCATATGCCCTTCGATTTGACCGACAATCGTCAAACAATGAATTTTTGAATCCTGAGACAGCTGAGGTACATTCGTCTGACCTAGCTGTTGGATTTTTTCAAGAAGACCAGATGGTTTGTTCTCCTTATCCCCTTGCTGGCCTTCCTGGTTTTCTGAACTGAATTTATTCATATCCTAATGCTCCCTTCAGGCATGATAATTTTAGTATGAACATCATCATCAATTTCATTCCAGAGCGAAGGGGTCATAAAATTTTTAATACGCAAAAAGTAAAAAGCACTGGCATTAAGCCAGTGCTTCTCGTGATTATTTAACCTCCATTATGATTGGCATGATCATTGGGCGGCGTTTTGTTTTTTCATATAAGTATTGGCTCAGTGAATCACGTATGTCCTGTTTTAGACTGTTCCAATCAAATGACTCTTTAATTGTATTTTTCTCCACAATTTCTTTTACCAGGGTAGTTGAATCAACCATCAGCTTTTCGGATTCACGCACATAGACGAAACCGCGCGATATAATTTCCGGACCGGCAGCAATTTTTCTGTCGGCTTTATTCAGTGTGACGACTACAATTAAAACACCGTCCTGCGAGAGCAGCCTGCGGTCGCGGAGAACAATATTGCCTACATCTCCTACCCCAATTCCGTCAATCAATGTATTCCCTGCTTGTACCTTCTCTGTGGACTTTAGTTTTCCCCCAGAAATGTCAATCACGTCACCGCGGTCCGGGATGAAAATATTCTCTTCCGAAATTCCGCATGATTGTGCTAACTTTTTATGGGCCTTGAGCATTTTGTATTCACCGTGAACAGGAATGAAGAATTTCGGGTTCATCAAATTGATCATGAATTTTAGTTCTTCCTGGCTTCCATGGCTTGAAACCTGAACACTCTTTTTGCTTGATACTACATTTGCACCCGCTCGGTAAAGCATATCCATTGTTTTATAAATAAATACTTCACTACCCTTTAATGGAGAAGCTGCAAACAAAACTGTGTCCCCTGCGTGGATATTCACCTGGGGATGGACTTGTTTAGCCATTTTCTGCAAAGCTTCAATTGGCTCGCCTTGATTTCCTGTCGTTAAAATAACCACTTGACTATCTTTGTAGTTCTCTAAATCATTTACCGATATAATCATGTCCTCTTCTACCTGTATGTAGCCTAGTTGTAACGCTATATCAAAGACACGTTTCAGGCTTTTCCCTGCCACTGCTACTTTGCGGCCATTTGCAGCCGCACTGTCAAAGAGATGCTGAATTCTGTTTAGATCTGAGGCAAAGCAGGCAGCAATGATTCTGCCCTGTGCATTATAAAATACATTAGAAAGCTCAGCAACCACGGTTGATTCAGATGGAGTATATCCCGGCCTCTCAGCCTCTGTACTGTCAGAAAGCAGGCAGAGAACTCCTTTTTCACCAATCGCGGCCATCTTGCCGATTTCAGGCTTGTATAGTGGGCCTGCAGCCTGGTCGAATTTAAAATCCCCTGTATGTACGATTGCGCCTTCTGAAGTATTGATGCTGATGCCAACTGAATCAGGAATACTGTGATTGGTCTTGAAAAAGGAAACAGAAACACTATCGAAATTCAATACAGTATCTGCATTTATTTCATGAAAGTCAACTGCACCAGAGAATTCCTGTTCTTTCATCTTCTCCTTCGCAAGGGCAATTGTAAGCTTTGTTCCATAAACAGGGACATTGATTTTTCGCAAAACATAAGTTAACGCGCCAATGTGGTCTTCATGCCCATGCGTCAGAAGAATTGCCTTTACCCTTTCACTATTAGAAGTTAAATATGAAAAATCCGGAATAACAATATCGATCCCCAGCATCTCATCTTCAGGGAACATTAATCCCGCATCAACCACAAAAATATCACCGTCCACTTCGGTGACGTACATATTCTTACCGATTTCCCCCACTCCACCAAGTGCGATGATTTTAATATTTTCATTTTTCATCGTATTCAAGTCTACGCTCCTCCTATGTTGTCATATCTCCGACCGTGACCAATTAATAACATTATACTTGATGACAGAAAATCTTGACAACTTAATACCTTAGCTATTTATTGGCCTGGGAGGAGACGTCAATTGGTCAGGAGGGTGGCAAAATGTCTAAATAACTGAACTTAATAGACATTTGAGTCTGTGCACATTCAAAATGTCCTGAAAACTGGTTTTATTAGACATTTTGGATCTTGTGCACTTTCAAATTGTCCAGGAAACTGTATCATTAGACATGTTCAAGCATGAGCACATTTCTTAAGCGGAATAAGTAAGACATAATGGCATTCCGGAATTTCTGAAGGTCAAAATTTGTTTTTTTACATATAAAAGGCCAACCCTAAAAGGTTGGCCTTTAAATTTATTTGAATAGTTTTGCTACTGCGGATCTTTCCTGTTCAGTCAATGGCACCATTGGCAAACGTACAGATCCTACATCAAGCCCTTTTAGTTGTAATGCCGTTTTAACTGGTGCCGGGCTTGGAGCCGCGAAAAGTCCTTGCATGATTGGCAGCAGTCGCTGGTGCAGGTTTGCTGCATCAGCATTCCGTCCGCTGAAGAATGCATCGACCATAGCTTGCATTTCATTTCCAATTACATGTGAAGCTACAGATACAATTCCAGTACCGCCGATTGCAAGCACTGGCAGAGTCAATCCGTCATCTCCACTGTATAGAAGGAAATCGTCCGGTGTATTTGCGATGATTTGCGTCATGGCGTTCAAGTCACCGCTCGCTTCTTTTACAGCGACAATGTTCGGGATTTCAGCAAGCCTGATGACTGTTTCTGGCAGAATGTTGACTACTGACCTGCCCGGAATGTTATACACCATGACTGGCAGTGAGGTAGCTTCAGCAGCTGCCTTAAAATGCTGGTAAAGGCCCTCCTGGTTTGGCTTATTATAGTATGGTGCTACGATCATGATCGCGTCCACACCAATCTCTTCAGCTTTTCTAGTCAGTTCGATTGTAGCATAAGTGTTGTTGCTGCCCGTTCCGGCTATGACAGGAACCCTCTTGTCAACAACCTTCACGACGTGCTGGAATAATGCGATTTTCTCTTCTTTAGATAGAGTTGGGGATTCACCTGTTGTCCCTGCAACCACAAGGGAATCAGTCCCGTTATCGATCAAATGGTTTACTAGCTGGGTCGTTTTATTGAAATCAATGTGACCTTTGTGGTCAAATGGGGTCACCATTGCTGTGGATACTCTTCCGAATTGAACCATTCCTGTTCACTCCTCTTTTAAAAGGCTTCCAGCTTCAGAGACTGGAAGCAAAATCTTTTTAAATATCTTGACGCTCGAAATCTGCTGTTTCCTCTTCGAGTTGGAAGGCATCATGCAATGCATTTACTGCCTTTCCTAAATCCTCTTGTTTGACCAATACCCAAATGGTTGTATGGCTGTCGGCAGACTGAAGGATGCGGATGCCTTTTTCAGATAAAGCTGTAACGATCTTTGAGGTTACGCCTGGGACTCCTGCCATCCCTGCCCCGACAACGGAGACCTTTGCACAATGTCTCTCAATTTGCGGAGTGTGTCCCAACCCTTCCAATACTTTTACTGCCCGGTCCGTCATTTCGTCTAAAACCGTATAGACAACTCCATTTGGAGAAATATTGATAAAATCTACGCTGATGTTTTCATTGGCCATCGCCTTAAAAACTTCGGATTGGAGATTGTATTGGTCCTTTTTTGCAAAAACCTTTATTTGGCTTACATTTGAAACATGGGCAATTCCTGTTACTGGCCGTTCCTTGATGTCCGTTCCTTTGTTTTCACGGTTAAGAGTAGTAACCAGCGTGCCCAGGCCATCCGAGTAGGTAGACCTGATTCTGATCGGAACTTTTGCCTGCATGGCGATCTCAACGGCACGAGGGTGAATTACCTTTGCTCCCTGGTAAGCCATATTACAAACTTCTGTATATGTTACCACCGAAAGTGGCCGTGCGTTATCAGCAATTCTCGGATCAGCAGTCATGATTCCTTCGACATCGGTAAAGATGTCAATCCACTCCGCGTTTAACGCTGCGCCAAGTGCTGCAGCCGATGTGTCACTGCCGCCCCTGCCGATTGTTGTCACGTCCCCATTTTTTGCAGCACCCTGGAATCCAGCCACGACGACAACGTCGACCTGATCCAGTTCTCTCAGCAACCGGTCGCACTTCATATCCAGAATTCTTGCGTTCGTATGCTCGCTATTTGTCCTGAAACCCGCCTGGGCACCTGTAAGCGCAGTTGCATTAATGCCATTTTCAAGCAGCATATTGGTAAAAACGACACTGGAAATCGTTTCTCCGCACGATAGAAGCAGATCATGCTCCCTCTTGCTGATCTTGCTGTCACTTCCTCCCATCAGGCTGAGTAGAGTGTCAGTAGCATACGGATCTCCCTTCCTGCCCATCGCAGAAACGACTACCACCGCTTTATATCCATCCGCGATCGCCTTCTTAATATGACTCATCGCTTGGATGCGGCTTTGTTCGTCTCGGACAGATGTACCGCCAAATTTTTGAACGATTATTTTCATCGTAACACCTCAGAATTTCTGTCATTAAATCAATTATTTGTTTATTTTACTATTCTAAGCTTTACAAGACTTTCTGCAATCTGGACTGAGTTCCATGCAGCACCTTTTAACAAGTTGTCAGAAACTACCCACATATGGAAGCCCTTTTCGTTGTCAAGATCCTTCCTGATTCTGCCGACAAATACGTCATTTTTGCCAACGCAGAATGCTGGCATTGGATACAGCTGCTGATCAGGATCGTCCTGCAGGACAACTCCTGGTGCATCAGACAAAAGTTCTTTTACATCAGCTGCGGAAACACCGTCCTGGCCAATTTCAATATACACCGATTCTGAATGACCTGTGCCTACCGGCAGACGTACGCATGTTGCCGCAACCTGCAACTCAGGCATGTGCATGATTTTCTTAGTTTCATTGATCATTTTCATTTCTTCATACGTAAAACCGTTATCTACGAATGTATCGATCTGTGGAATGGCGTTGAATGCAATCTGGTAGTGCTTATCCGCTGACTTGACCGGAAGGATCTTTGGTTCATATTCTTCTCCGTTCAGGATTGCCTGAGTCTGCTCCTCCAGCTCCTCGACAGCAGCAGCACCTGCACCAGATACTGCCTGGTACGTGGATACGATAATCTTTTCCAGGCCGAACTTTTTCCGTAATGGCTCCAATGCTACGACCATCTGGATCGTAGAGCAGTTCGGGTTAGCGATGATTCCATTGTGTGAATGCAGATCCTCTTCATTTACTTCAGGAACGACAAGTGGCGTGTTCTCATCCATGCGGAATGCACTAGTGTTATCTACCACGATTGCTCCGCGTTTTACTGCTTCTGGTGCCAGTTCCTTAGAAACACTTCCTCCAGCGCTGAACAGAGCGATATCTACACCTTCAAAGCTTTCTGGCTTGGCTTCCTGTACTGTCAGCTCTTTGCCTTTATATTGAACCTTTGTACCAGCTGATCTTGATGATGACAGCAATAATAGCTCAGATACAGGGAAGTCCCTGCTTTCAAGCGTCTGGATCATCTGCTGTCCTACTGCTCCTGTTGCTCCAACTACTGCTACACGGTAACCTTTTCTCTCTGACATTGCTGTTTCCCCTTCCACTACCATTATCGTTTTAATACCCCGCATTTAAGCTGAGGTTGTTTGAACCATAAGTATAAAACGGCGGTTTATAAGAAATAACCGCCTAGTATATTATCCTATATTTTATCATAATCAATCACTAAGAAAAGAAACATTTTGCTTCACTGCCGGAGAAAAGCATTTCCAAATTAAATTACGGTGTATTCGTGTTGATGTTTATGGTAAAAAAGACTGTTCCATTATTAATTGTTGGTTTTCTGAATCCCTTGTTCCTAAATCTTATTATCTACCGGGCTCTTTTCTTAGTTGCCGTACATTTGAGTACATGCAAGCAAATTTTTTCAAAAAGAGCCTGGATTTTCTTCTTAGTTATCCTTGTACCGCTCGACTAATACAGGCTGTAACTGTTTTCCATTCATTGCTTCAACGATTGTTTCGGAAAGCATCTCCATTCTTGCAACCATTGAATTTGGCTTTTTCACAGGATCATCCTGGCCAAAAGGAATCATGTAAATATTCTTTGTCGCCATCAGCCTCATGAGGTTTACTCCGTTAAGCCCCAATGCATCGTTCGTGGAAATACCAAGGACAACTGGTTTTTGGTTCCTTAATGTTGCTTTCGCAGCCATCAAGACTGGCGAATCTGTCATTGCATTTGCAAACTTGCTCATGGAGTTACCCGTCAGCGGTGCAATAACCATGCAATCAAGGGGAATTTTCGGACCTAGAGGTTCTGCCTTTACAATCGAATCAATCACTTTATTACCTGTTAGCTCTTCAATCCGCTGTACCCAATCTTCACCTTTGCCAAAACGTGTTTCTGTATTTTTAACAGTGAATGTGACAACAGGTAAAACTTCAGCGCCTGCATTCACTAACTTTTCAATTTCCGGAAAAACAGCGTCGTACGTACAATGTGAGCCTGTTAATCCAAAACCAATCTTCTTACCTTTTAAACTCATCCTTCTTTCTCCTTTCGGTTTATAAAGTCTTCCATAAGCAGCTGAGAAAGAACATTCGCCAAAATTTGTCCCGCTGTTTTCGGGGCAACGATTCCTGGCAATCCAGGCGCAAGCAATGCTTTGATTCCACGTTTTTCCGCATAGCGAAAATCCGTTCCACCTGGTTTGGATGCAAGGTCGATGATCAAAGTATGAGCAGGCATCCTCGAAATGACGGAGGCAGTAACGATTTGATGAGGAATCGTATTGATGCAAATATCGGAATCTGAGACTGCCTTGCCTATATCGGATAAAAGGAACGGCTCTAATCCCATTTCAGTTATCCTTGCAATGTGTTCGCTTTTCCGTGCTCCTACCTTCACCTTTGCTCCAAGGGCATGGAAGGTTCTCGCGACACTCATCCCAACTCTTCCAAGTCCGAGAACCGCTACCCTTGAGCCATGGATGGTGAAATCCGTATGTTGGATTGCCATCATGATCGTTCCTTCGACCGTTGGGATCGAGTTATATATTGCAACATCATCCCGAGCGAATAACTGTACGAGTTTCCTGTTTGCTTGATTTGTAATCCCGTTTAAATATGAATTACTGATGCCTGAATAAACTGAGCAATGTTCAGGAGTCTTTTCAAGCATTTCTTTTATAAGAACTACTTTTTCATTCGAGAAAATGGTCTCGACCTGGCCCTCCATACTCGTGCCTGGAACAGGCAGGATCAAAGCATCCTGTATGGAAAAATCAACTTCATCTATCTTTTCTTTTGAGGCACCTGTAAAAGCATGGTCCAACTGCTCGAAGCCTATTAAAGAAAGCTTTGCATCAAGCTCTGTCAGCTTGCGAATAATCTCCAGCTGTCTCGCATCACCGCCGATAACCGCGATTTGCATTCCTGTCAGCATGAGAACAATCACCTTCTTTTCCATTAATCCTGGAATATATTTCATTCAATATGAACTACTTCAACATCATATGTATCAGACTTGGAATAGGTGAGTTTTCCATAAAAGAAAAGCGCCGGCCATTGGCCAGCGCTGAAAATTGAATATAAGCTAAGGATTATTCTGTTGTTTTCAAATCAATAATACCTGAATACAAAGGCAAAAAAATAAAGCCGGCTTTGGGCCCGCTTTTACTCTTCGTCATCAGGGATGTCAATGATAATCATGTCTGAACCTATTTTTTTGATATGCTTCCACGGAACTCTTACTTCTCCTGATTGTTTGCGGAGTCCAAACCATTTTAAAGAAGGGATGATCAAGGCCTCTATTTGGCCTGTCCTCTCATTGATTTCCAAATCTGTCTGCCCAAGTACGCCCAATCTTTCTGCCCTCTTAACATCGACGATTTCTTTTCCACCAAGTTCACTTAATTTCATGATGCCCTCCCCCTGTCACTTTGTCCTTATTCTATATGTATCAATCCGGGAAGTTTTTTAGAATACATATCCGTGAAAAAAGGGGTATTGTTTACAAGAATTTGCTGTTATCTTGACAGCTTATCAGGCGTAGAGGCCAAGAATGTCATGATTCCTTCGTTTTCTTGACAGCTTTTCAGGAGAAGACCCCAGACCTGTCACGATTCCTTCGTTTTCTTGACAGCTTTTCAGTATCAGACCCCAAACCTGTCACGATTCCCTCGTTTTCTTGACAGCTTTTCAGGAGAAGATCATAAAGCTGTCAAGAATCAGCCTGTTATTCTACTTTCCGCGGTGCCTATTATGGAGTGGTTTAAAAACAGCAGCTTCACCTGGAAGCTGCTGTCGGTGAGACGTTTCTATAGGTTTGGCAGTTGGCCATTTGGACTGATCAACGAAACCGAGTATTTGTCTGTGAAGATCTTATTGGCCATGCCGTCGACGCTGTCCTTGGTCACCTGGTCGATCTGTTCGACGATTTCATCAAGGGAACGGTGTCTTCCTAGCAGAAGTTCATTTTTTCCGTTTCTGCTCATACGGCTGTTTGTGCTCTCAAGGCTTAGCATCAGGCTGCCTTTAAGCTGCTCTTTGCTGTTGTTGAGTTCTTTCTCCGTAATTCCCTCTGCGCGCAGCTTTGTGAGTGTGTCCTGGATTGTTTCATATAAAACGCCCAGCTGATTTGCACCGGTCCCGCCATAAATAGTGACCATTCCGCTATCACGGTAAGCTGAGTGATAGGAAAATACTGAATAAGCAAGGCCGCGTTGTTCACGTACCTCCTGGAACAATCTGCTGCTCATGCTGCCACCCAGTACATTGTTCAAGACAATCAGGCTATAAACGTCTGAATGGCCGATTTGCAAACCCTCAAACCCAAGGCACAGATGTGCTTGTTCAGTTTCTTTTTTCCGGGAAGCCTGTGTTGCGTGGAACGCTGGTTTCTCATACTCCATCTTCTCTTTGCTCGCTTCATATGAGCCAAAGAATTTCTCAGCATTATTAATGAAAGATTCCGGAACGTTCCCAGCAATGGAAATGACCACGTTTTCCGGTCTGTAAGTATCATGCATATACTGCTCCAATTTTTCTCCTGTAAAACTTTGGAGCGTTTCTTCCGTACCAAGGATTGGATACCCCAGTGGATGGTCACCATATACAGCCTGACTAAGCAAATCATGCACGATATCATCAGGTGTATCTTCATACATCTTGATTTCTTCATTTACAACGTTCTTCTCTTTATTAAGCTCCTCTGGATCAAAGGTAGAATTAAAGAACATATCCGCTAAAACTTCAAGTGCATATTGTGCGTGATTATCTAACACCTTAGCGTAATAGCAGGTATATTCCTTGGAAGTGAATGCATTCACCTGGCCGCCAATGCTGTCAAAGGACTCTGCGATTTCTCTGGCAGACCTTGTTTTGGTGCCTTTGAAAAACATATGCTCAAGGAAATGGGAAATCCCATTATTCTCTGGGTTTTCATTACGGGAGCCCGTTCCGATCCATACTCCGATTGCGACAGAACGGACAGTCGGAATTTGTTCTAGTACGATTCTTACACCGTTTTGGCATGTATATTTCTTTATCATTATATTCCTCCTCTGGAACCTGCTGCTAAAACTTCTGCATTTACTTAGTATAGTCCATTTAACTTACTTTTTCCAAATACAATGCTATTCTTTCATTTTTTTTGCCGATACTATCCGATTTTCACTCAACATACTTGATACCGTTCCAATTTGTAGATCTTTATCTTTTATTTGTGTGATCAATTGGTCGAGTGAGGCAGCCGTCGACTCTGTTGGATGCATTAAAATCATTGCGCCATTATGAACCTTCCCAATCACCCTGTTAATCAGTTTTTCTGGCGATGGCTTTTGCCAGTCGATTGTATCAACGCTCCACATGACAGTCCCTAAATTATGGGCTGCAGCAATTTCAACTACTTCATCCTTGTAGTATCCGCTAGGGGGAGCAAACCATTTAGTTTTTACTCCGGTTACTGCCTCAATGACTTCATTTGTCCTTCTAATCTCTTCATTGATTTTTGGAGCAGAAAGTTGTTTCATGTTTGGATGTGTAAATGAGTGGTTGCCTATTTCATGCCCCGCATCGGCAATCATTTTCGCCATACCTGGATTATTCTTTACCCATCTGCCTTCAAGAAAAAAACTTGCGGTCACATTATGCTTCTTCAATGTTGCCAGCATTCCTGACAAGTATTCATTTCCCCATGCTACATTGATAATAAAGCTTACCATCGGCTTTTCAGGATGTCCTTTATAGATTGCCATTGGCGGCAAGTCACTTAGATGGACTTGAGGTGGCACCTGCTTGAAGACTAGCTTTTCAGGATTGAATTTTCCTTCCTGCTCCATCTTGCTATATGATTTTTTGACATCTACTTTAAGACCGTTGTAACCAGGGATTACCTTCCAGACCGGATCCTTCCTCGCATCCGATGGTTCAATTTCATATTCTTTTGCTTTCATTGCGATCTCTGACATTAATGAATTCTCATTTCCCGTCACCGCAATTGTCCCTGCTTTTAGGCCTGTTACATATGTATTAGAGAATGGATTGTTCACCATGGTCCAGCCCGCAATCAACATGACAGAAATTAATATGAACTTTCTCATTTAATGTGCCTCCTCTTCTGTTAAGGCTCCTCATAAAATTGCTTCGAATTTCAGATAAGCGTAAAGGGCCTTATTTTACTTTATGAACCAGAAGGACAAGGTAGAACGAAAGACGATTACAGGCCATAAAAGAATAGAGATGGGGACTACTGGCTTGCGTGGAACATGCTGCGGATGAGATTGGGTTGTAAAAATGATTTGTGAGAAAATAACAAAAAGACCGGGATTGCTCCCGGCCTTATAATGATTTATAAGAAAGAATTAACTCGTTGTACTGAGATTAATGTCCAGCTGCCGCGCCTAGCCCCTCGAGACACTTGTCGGGGCCGCCCAAGACGCTTCAGCATTTCTTTATTATGATTGTTTTTCAGCTTTTTCACGCTGTTCTTTTAACACTGCCTTGCGTGAAAGATTGACTCTTCCTTGCTTGTCGATTTCAGTGACCTTAACCAGAAGTTCATCTCCAAGCTTAAGGACATCTTCAACTTTTCCTACCCGCTCTTCAGCAAGCTCGGAAATGTGTACCAAACCGTCTTTTCCAGGGAAGATTTCTACGAACGCACCAAACTTTTCAATGCGGCGGACTTTACCAAGATACATCTCTCCAACTTCGACTTCACGGACGATGTCTTCAATGATTTTCTTGGCTCTTTGGATCATTTCTTCGTCTACTGATCCAATAAACACCGTACCATCTTGTTCGATATCGATCTTTACGCCAGTTTCTTCAATGATTTTATTGATTTGTTTTCCGCTTGGTCCAATGACGTCGCGGATTTTATCCGGCTTGATCCACATCGTAATGATTTTCGGAGCATATTGTGAAAGCTGTTCACGTGGTTCTTTGATAGTAGCAAGCATGGATTCAAGAATATGCATACGACCTTTTTTCGCCTGTTGTAAAGCTTCATCAAGAATCTCACGGGACAACCCTTCAATTTTGATATCCATCTGCAGAGCTGTTACACCTTTTGCAGTTCCGGCTACTTTGAAGTCCATGTCACCAAGGTGGTCTTCCATACCCTGGATATCAGAGAGAATCGAGTAGTGTTCTCCTGATTTGATTAGACCCATAGCAATACCAGCTACCGGTGCTTTAATTGGCACACCAGCATCCATCAAAGCTAGTGTACTTGCACAAATACTCGCCTGTGAAGTAGAACCATTTGATTCAAGAACCTCGGAAACAAGGCGGACTGTATATGGGAAGTCTTTTTCATTAGGGATAACAGGTTCAAGTGCACGTTCACCAAGCGCACCGTGCCCAATTTCACGTCGGCCTGGTCCGCGAATCGGTCCAGTTTCACCTACAGAGAATAATGGGAAGTTATAATGGTGCATAAAGCGTTTTTCTTCTTCGATTCCAAGTCCATCAAGGATTTGGACATCTCCCATAGCTCCAAGTGTACAGATGCTTAGCGCCTGTGTTTGTCCCCTTGTGAACAAGCCCGAACCATGAGTTCGCGGAAGCAAGCCTACTTCTGAAGAAAGCGGGCGGATTTCGTCGACTCCACGGCCGTCTGGACGTACTTTTTCTTCCGTGATCAAGCGGCGCACTTCACCTTTGACGATTTTATCAAGGATCTGTTTCACCATTTTAAGCTGGTCTGCATCCGCTTCCTGCTCTTCATAGCGAGCAACTACAGCATTTTTCACTTCTTTGATAGCGTCTTCGCGCGCATGTTTTTCTTGTACCTGGATGGCAGCAAGCATGTCTTGTTCACAAATCCCACGAACTTCCGCTTCTAGTTCTTTGTCAATTTCAAAAAGAGTGATTTCACGTTTCTCTTTACCAACTTGTGCAACGATTTCCTGTTGGAAAGCAATCAAACGCTTGATTTCGTCATGTCCGAACATGATCGCTTCAAGCATTACTTCTTCAGGAACTTCATCAGCGCCGGCTTCAACCATGTTAATCGCATCCATTGTACCTGCAACAACAAGATGCATATCGCTCTTTTCCGTCTCTTCAACAGATGGATTGATAATGAACTTTCCATCAATTCTTCCTACTGTCACACCAGCAATCGGTCCTTCAAATGGAATATCAGAAACACATAGTGCCAATGATGAACCAAACATTGCAGCCATTTCAGAGGAGCAATTTTGATCCACACTCATGACGATGCTGATTACCTGGACATCATTACGGAAGCCATCTGCGAATAAAGGACGGATCGGACGGTCGATCAAACGGCTCGCAAGAATAGCCTTTTCGCTTGGACGCCCTTCACGCTTAATAAAGCCGCCAGGAATTTTTCCGACAGCATATAGTCTTTCTTCATAATTGACAGTCAATGGGAAGAAGTCTAAATTCTTCGGTTCTTTTGACGCAGTCGCTGTACTTAATACAGCGGTATCTCCGTAACGGACAAGGACTGCACCATTTGCCTGCTTTGCAAGCTGTCCAATTTCAACAGTAAGCTTGCGTCCTGCCCAGTCAAAGGAAAAAATTTGTTTTTCTTGTTCCATGCTTTTTTAGCCCCTCTCTAACACTAAATACACCCTGGCTTTGCCCGGGAATTTATAAACTTTATAAGTATTAACTTTTTACACTTAGATTAGTGTCCAGCTCCAGCGCCTATCCCCTCGAGTCGCTTCGACCCGCCCAATGAAGTCAAAGAACGACTTCACTGGTCGGCCCTCCAGCGCTTGTCGGGGCTGACCAAGGCGCTTCCGCTTTTCTTATAAACAGCAAACGCATGTCTTATAACAAATATACCTTTATAATGAATGATAAAACCATGAACCAGCCAATCCAGTCTGTTTTACTAAGCTAGTCCAACAGAGCAAGTAATGACTGACAGTTAAAGTCTTTTATGTTATATTATGCTCCAAAAAGGAGCGCTTAATATCAATCAATTGTTATGTAGGTTACAAAAAAATTGCCTAATAAAAAAGCGGGATAAATCCCGCTTTTACAGACTATCTACGTAGACCAAGCTTGTTGATTAACTCGCGGTAACGAGCAACATCCTTGTTACGAAGGTAAGTCAAAAGATTACGACGCTTACCTACCATTTTCAAAAGACCGCGACGTGAGTGGTGGTCCTTCTTGTGAACGCGCAAGTGGTCGTTCAATGTGTTGATTTCTGCAGTAAGGACAGCGATTTGAACTTCTGGAGATCCAGTATCACTCTCGTGAGTCTTGAATTCGTTGATAAGTTCGTTTTTACGTTCTTTTGTGATTGCCATCCGTTTCACCTCCAATTAGTAATCCCCTGTTACCGAGCAAGCGTCGGTGACTCGACTTGCCAAGCAAAGGTTCTTTTTTGATACGTTAATAAGAATACATCTTTTTACGACAAAAAGCAAGTCTAACCCTTGTTTTTTTCAAAGTACAGCATTGCTTCTTGCTTATCTTTTTCGATTTGGGCAACAAGCTGCTGTATTCCCTCGAATTTCCGCTCACTTCTAAGACGGAGGTGCCACTCTATCACTGCTGACTCCCCGTAGATCTCTTTATTAAATTTGAAGATGTGGACTTCCACTGAAGGTTTGTCCTTTTTCTCCTTGTGGAAGGTGGGTTTGTAACCGACATTGCAGACACCTTCATGCCATGCTCCTTCAACCTGAATCTTGACCGCGTAAACTCCTGTAGGAGGAAGAATGTACTGTTCTTCTATCTGAACATTCGCCGTCGGAAAACCAATTGTGCGCCCGCGGCGTTCTCCATTTATAACCGTTCCCTCAGTGGTGTAAAATCTCCCTAGCAATGCTGGCATCTCCTCCACCTTTCCGTCCCTTAAAAAGGTACGGATCAAAGTAGAGCTAACCTTTTCTTCTTCTTGAGTGGACAACTTTGATACTACTGTAAAATCGAACTTACCTCTTGAATGGAACTGGATTGTCTCCATATTCCCTTTCCCCATTTTGCCGTAAGAATAGTCGAATCCTGCAACGACATGGTGTACATTCAACCCGATGATATATTGATCGACAAACTCCTGGGGTAAAAGACTTGAGAATTCGATAGAAAAATTGACAACAAATAAGTAATCCACACCCAGATTCTCGATTATTCGAGTTTTATCATCCAAGGGTGTTATATATTCCATGTGTTGGACGCTTTTGCCTAGAACTACAGAAGGATGAGGATCAAAGGTCATGACCGCACTCTTCAGGCCTTTGGCTTCAGCCTCTTTTTTCGCTTCTTTGATGACCTGCTGATGGCCTAAATGCACTCCGTCAAAATAACCTAGTGCCATGGCCATCGGTGGAAAGTCTTCTCTTCTATATTCATGAGGATGGTTTAGCTTAATCAATTTCACGATATTACTCACCTTTTCTGACCCAGCTGCTCATTTATCAAGACAATTGAAATAATTGCTTATTTATAAGAAAAAGCAAAAAGATAGACTACTGCTCATTTCTTAGTACTTTATCAGGCTTCATCATCCCAAGTTTGGTTGGGTGTGCCCTGTAGATCGCGAGCGCTTTTTCGTCTTCTGTTTCTACTACGATAGGACCGTCAATCCCCTTAAAATCCTCCGGGATAGTAAGAAGTGCTCCATTTTTCACTTTCTCTGCTACTTTATCATTAATGCGATATTTCGGCAAATAAGAAATACCAGCTTCCAATGGGTGCAGAGCAGTTTCTAGCTCGCTTTTTTCGGCCAATTCTTCAAGCTGTTCAAAAGTATAGCAGTCCTCAATAGTGAAGTCAGCGGATTGAGTTCTCACAAGGGAAGACATGTGTGCAGGATAACCTAATTTTTCACCAATCGTCACTGCCAATGTCCGAATGTACGTACCCTTGCTGCATGATACACGGAATTTAAAGCTAACCTGCTGACCTTCAAACGAATCCCTGTCATCAAGAAGCTCTATGCCATAAATAGTGACCTTCCTGGTTGGCCTTTCGACTTCTATTCCTTGCCTCGCGTATTCGTATAATTTTTTTCCGTTTACTTTTACAGCTGAATACATTGGTGGTGTCTGTTCAATTTCACCCTCCAGCGACTGGAGGACCCGTACGATCTCGTCTCTTGTTATTACCCTGTCAATTTGTTTTTCCTCGACCTTCTCACCTGAAGCATCTTCTGTAGTGGTCGTGAATCCAAGGGTGACTTCACCCTCATATGCCTTTCCTGCATCTGTAATGTATTCGGCAATTTTTGTCGCCTTGCCTACACAAATTGGCAAGACTCCAGTCACATCAGGATCAAGTGTGCCTGTATGCCCGACCTTCTTCGTTCTTAACAGTTTCCTGAGTTTAAACACACAATCATGCGAAGTCATACCCGCTGGTTTAAATAGAGGCAGAATCCCTTCCATTTTCTTTTTCCTCGATTCTTTTATGTATTATTCGTTTTTAGACGCTTATCGAAAAAAATGGATAGACAAAAGTGTCTATCCATTTTTCATATCAGGATCAACGGATCAGACAAGTTGTCAATCCGTTTAATCATTGTCCTTTTCTTGCTCTTCTTCTCCAGGCTGCTCATCTCTTTGCAGCTCATGGATCAGTGAATTGATACGATTACCATAAGCCATCGTTTCATCAAATTCAAAGATCAGTTCAGGAGTCTTTCTCAGACGGATTCGCTGGCCAATTTCGGTCCTGATGAAACCCTTGGCCTTCGCTAACCCTTTAAGAGTATCTTCCCTCTGCTGTTCATCACCTAAAACAGAGATATACACCTTTGCCTGCTGAAGGTCCCCTGTAACCTGGACATCCGTTACTGTTACGAAACCTACTCGCGGATCCTTGATTTTACGGCTGATGATATCGCCCAATTCTTTTTTCATTTGTTCGCCAACACGATTTACTCTATGACCCATTTTCAATCACCTCGTTCTATCAAAGCCATTCTATTTCGGTGATGGTACGTTCTATTTCCGGAAAAGAATCAATCATTTTCAAGGCATTCTGAAGCTCTCTTTCAGTGGACACCTTCGATGCCGATACAGCTGCAACTGCAATCGTTGTCCGCTGCCAAACATCGTGATGATCTACCTCAGATACAGAAATATTGTACTTCTGCTTCAGCCTTGTAATAATCCGCTGCAAGACAGCTCTCTTTTCTTTTAGAGAATGAGCATCATAGATGATGCACTCACAGGCTGCTAAGCCTACTACCATTAACGTTCCACTTCTTCCATGATATATGCTTCGATGACGTCGCCTTCCTTGACGTCTTTGAAGTTTTTAATGGTAATACCGCACTCATAGCCCTGAGCTACTTCCTTGGCATCATCCTTGAAGCGTTTCAGTGCATCGACTTCCCCTTCAAAGATGACGACACCGTCACGTATCAAACGGACGCCGCTGTCACGGGTGATTTTACCATCAGTAACATATGAACCGGCAATCGTTCCGATTTTCGATACCTTGAAGGTCTGGCGGACTTCAGCCTGGCCGATGACCTTTTCAGCATAAACCGGATCAAGCATACCCTTCATCGCTGATTCGATTTCTTCGATCACTTTGTAAATAATGCGGTGAAGTCGGATATCGACGCTCTCTGACTCTGCAGCGCGCTTAGCATTATTGTCCGGACGGACGTTGAAACCGATGACGATCCCGTTAGAAGCTGCTGCAAGTGTGATGTCAGACTCATTGATCGCACCAACACCAGTGTGAATGATTCTTACATTTACACCTTCCACATCCAGTTTTTGCAATGCTGCTGCAAGTGCTTCAACTGAACCTTGGACGTCGGCTTTAATAATTAGATTTAGGTCTTTCATTTCCCCTTGTTTCATATGTTCAAACAAAGTATCGAGGCTGACGCGCGCTTTTTCGCTTCTTTGTGCCTGGACAGCCTGCTGTGAACGGATTTCTCCAACCTGGCGGGCAGTCTTTTCATCATCGAATACTACAAAACGGTCGCCTGCTTGCGGAACATCGTTCAAGCCTGTGATTTCTACAGGGGCTGAAGGGCCCGCTTCTTTAACACGGCGTCCTAAATCATTTACCATTGCTCGAACACGTCCATAAGTATTGCCCACTACTATTGGATCACCAATCTTCAATGTACCGTTTTGGACAAGCAAAGTAGCAACAGAGCCACGGCCTTTATCAAGCTGCGCTTCGATTACAGTACCGATAGCATTTCGATTAGGATTTGCTTTATACTCTTCAACTTCACCAACTAGCAAGATCATTTCCAGCAGGTTATCGAGACCTTCTCCTGTTAAGGCAGAAATCGGAACAAACACTGTTTCTCCGCCCCATGCCTCTGGAACAAGTCCGTATTCAGTTAGCTCCTGCATAACACGATCCGGATTTGCAGTCGGTTTGTCCATTTTATTAACAGCTACGATAATAGGTACATTGGCAGCTTTTGCATGGTTCAACGCTTCTACAGTCTGTGGCTTAACACCGTCATCTGCAGCTACAACAAGGATTGTGATATCGGTAATCTTTGCTCCACGAGCACGCATTGTTGTGAACGCTGCGTGACCAGGTGTATCAAGGAATGTGATTTTTTTGCCATTTTCTTCAACCTGGTATGCACCGATGTGCTGAGTGATGCCGCCTGCTTCTCCTGCAGTCACTTTCGTGTTGCGGATTGAATCAAGCAAGGTTGTTTTACCATGGTCAACGTGGCCCATAATCGTTACAACAGAAGGTCTTTCAACCATAGATGCTTCATCATCTTCTGTGAAGTAAACCTCAAGGTCAGTTGTGTCAATCTTGATTTCTTCTTCAACTTCTACTCCATAATCAGTTGCAATCAGTTCAATTGCATCCTTATCGAGATCCTGGTTGATCGTAGCCATGACACCAAGCATAAAGAGCTTCTTGATGATCTCAGACGGCTCACGGTTAAGCTTTTTGGCTAACTCAGCTACAGTTAAAGACTCACTGAAAGTGATCTTTGATGGAAGCTCTTTAACCTTCTTTGGCTGTTGTGGAGCCTGCTGCTGATTCTGTCTGCCTTTATTCTGGTTCTGCTGATTTCGGTTCTTATTATTTTGCTTGTTTTTATTTTTATTGAAAGGCTGGGAGTTTCCAGGCTTCTTAGCAGCAGCTGAACTTTTCACCTTTTCAGGAGTTGTTGCGCGGCGCTCGTCGTCTGAAAAAGCACTGGCTGTTGTCTTAAGCTGAGCTTTCGGCTGTGCCTGGCTGTTGTTTCTTTGCTGGTTTTGGGATTGATTGCGATTCTGGCCCTGATTAGGCTTTTGGCCTTGATTGCGGTTCTGGGCTGGTTTCTGTCCCTGTGCAGCTTTTTGCTGGCTTTGCTGCTGCGGCTTATCTTCTTTCTTATTATAGACAGCGTCAAGCTTCTTGATAGTTTCATCTTCCATGGCAGTCATATGGTTAGAAACCTCAATGTTCATTTCTTTTAACTTAATAATCACGTCTTTACTCGATAAATTATGCTTCTTTGCATATTCATAAACGCGTGTTTTACTCATATCTTCACCCCCGCTAGAATTAATCGAGCAACGTCAACAGTTTTTTTGCAAAACCCTCGTCCAACAGGGCTACTACAACACGTGCTTCCTTGCCGATTGCCTGGCCAAGCTGGTACCGGTCCGGGACCACTTTGTAAGGCACATTATAGGATTTGCACTTGTCGGTAATCTTTTTTGTAGTATTTGCGGATGCATCCGCAGAAAGCAAAATGAGCTTCGCCTTCCCGCTTCTGATTTCTTTGACGGAAAGCTCTTCCCCTGAAATAATTTTCCGTGCTCGATTGGCTAAGCCAAGCAATGACATCCATTGATTTGAGTTCATCAGGATAGTCTGCTCTCCTTTTCGATGAGGTCATTCAACTCATCGTATATTGCATCGTCCACTTGAGTTTCAAGCTGTTTGGACAATATATTTCGTTTCTTTGCTAATTGCACTGCTTCTTTATCTTTAGAAAGGTAAGCGCCTCGGCCTGATTTTTTGCCTGTCAGGTCGATCGATACTTCCCCTTCCTTGGAGCGAACGATGCGAACTAGTTCTTTTTTCGGTCTCATTTCACCGGTAGCGACACATTTTCGCATAGGAACCTTTTTGCGGCTGTTCACGATCATTCACCTCACCTTAATCGATGTCTTCATCTTCAAAATCGTCATTTGCAGATAAAAGCGGCTCATTATCGCGAGGATAAATCCCGGACTCCCTTGCCTCAGTTTCTGCTTTGATGTCAATCTTCCAACCAGTCAACTTAGCGGCAAGACGCGCATTTTGCCCGCGCTTTCCAATTGCAAGCGACAGCTGGTAATCAGGAACAATAACCGTAGTCGCTTTTTCTTCTTCGTTGACAATAACATCAAGAACCTTCGATGGGCTTAACGCATTGGCAACAAATACGACTGGGTCTTCAGACCATTTCACGATGTCGATTTTTTCACCCTTAAGCTCATTGACGACAGCCTGGACACGATTTCCACGAGGTCCGACACATGAACCAACTGGATCCACTTCTTGATTGTCTGAGTGAACAGAGATTTTAGAGCGGTCCCCTGCTTCACGCGCCACTGATTTAATTTCAACAGTTCCATCATAAATCTCAGGAACTTCAATCTCGAAAAGTCTCTTTAACAGTCCCGGATGGGTTCTGGAAACGAAGATTTGTGGACCTTTAGTGGTTTTTTCAACCTTGGTGATAAATACTTTGATGCGGTCGTGAGGCTTATAATGTTCGTTCGGCATCTGTTCATTCGCTGGCAGGATCGCCTCGATTTTACCCAGGCTTACATAGATGAACTTAGGATCCTGGCGCTGAACGATACCTGTCATGATATCTTCTTCACGATCAATGAATTCAGAATAGATGATTCCTCTTTCTGCTTCACGGACACGCTGAGTAACTACCTGCTTGGCAGTCTGCGCAGCAATCCTTCCGAAATCCTTAGGCGTGACTTCAAGTTCAACGACATCTTCAACCACGTAATTCGGATTAATTTTCTGTGCCTCTTCTAATGAGATTTCCAAACGCGGATCGAAAACTTCATCGACTACTTCTTTCCTCGCAAAAACGCGCATGGAACCATTGCCAAGGTTTAAATCAATACGTACGTTTTGCGCCTGGTTAAAGTTACGTCGATACGCTGAAATAAGCGCCGCCTCGATTGCATCAATTAAGATGTCCCTGGAAATTCCTTTTTCTTTTTCAAGAATCGTAAGAGCATCCATCAATTCGCTGCTCATGAGATATAAATCCCCCTTTTTTACTACCCTACTTTGTAAGGCTCTTTTCGAAACTCTGCCCTCTGTCCACCAGCTCAAACCTTAAACATTTTCATCTGCCTCCAAGGGGAGGATTACGTTTAAGCATGCTTGAGCTTTGCCTAAAACAACAGGTCCGAAACGATCCTTTGATTAATTAACTGAAGATATTTTCTGGACAGATTATGAAAAAGTGACAGCGAGTCTCGCGCTGGCAATCTTATCAAATGGAATAACGACTGTTTTCTTGCGAGTTTTAATCTTCACATCAACAGTGACAGTTTCCCCATTGTAATCAGTTAAGACTCCTTCAAAAGCCTTTTCCCCATCGATTGGTTCATAGGTTTTGATGAAGACATTCTTGCCAATTGCTTTTTGATAATCTTTCTCCTTTTTCAGCGGACGTTCTGCACCTGGTGAGGAGACTTCCAAAAAGTAGTTATGCGGGATTGGATCAATGGCATCGAGCTTTTCGCTAAGGCGCTCACTGACGATGCCGCATTCTTCGATATCAATTCCGTTGTCCTTATCAATGTATACGCGCAGGAACCAGTTCTTTCCTTCTTTGACATATTCGATGTCTACCAATTCTAGTTCGTTTTCATTTAAGATGGGAGTTACTAGCTCTTCCACAACTTCGGTAACCTTGCTCATAAAATCCCTCCTTTGACACAACCTCATTACTTAATCACTATTTGGTTTTTATCCCCGTAAAAGTGCCTAACAAACAAGAAAGAGCGGGTTGCCCCACTCTCATCTGCCAGAGATATCCTTAGTATTTCCAATAAAAATATAACATAACCAGATATTTATTGCAAACAAACGACAGTTATAGCTTGCTTTTCCAAAAGCTATATTAGAACAATGATAACTGGTTCTGGTCTGGCATGCCCTCAAGGCAGCCATGGTTGTCCAGGTATTCAAGAATAGTTTTGGAGATTTTACCGCGCTGCTGCAAATCTTCCTTAGACAGGAATTCTCCTTCTCCACGGGCTTTAACGATGTTAATCGCCGCGTTCGTTCCGAGTCCAGGTATAGCATTAAACGGCGGAATCAGCTTATCGCCCTCGATGATGAATTCTGACGCGCTCGATTTGTATAAATCAACTTTAGCGAATCCAAATCCACGCTCGCACATTTCAAGCGCGAGTTCCATGACGGTCATCAAGTTCTTCTCTTTTGTCGAAGCTTCAAGTCCCTTAGCGTTGATTTCCTCAATCACCGCACGGATGCTCTCTGAACCACGGACCATTGCATCGACATCGAAGTCATCTGCCCTGACTGTGAAGTATGCTGCATAATACATAAGCGGATGGTGCACTTTGAAATACGCAATCCTCACCGCCATCAAAACATAAGCAGCCGCGTGGGCTTTAGGGAACATGTACTTGATCTTTTTACAAGAATCGATGTACCATTCCGGCACCTTATTCTTGCGCATTTCTTCTTCCATTTCATCTGACAGGCCTTTACCCTTACGGACCGATTCCATGATTTTAAAAGCAAATGCCGGCTCAAGTCCCTGGTATATCAGGTATACCATGATATCATCACGGCAGCCGATTACTTCGCTAAGATTACAGATATTGTTATGAATCAATTCCTGTGCATTTCCGAGCCATACGTCGGTTCCATGGGAAAGTCCGGAGATCTGTACAAGTTCAGAGAATGTCGTAGGCTTCGTATCCTCGAGCATCTGGCGAACAAAGCGCGTACCGAATTCCGGAATACCCAATGATCCAGTCTTCGACATGATTTGTTCTTCAGTCACACCGATAGATTCTGTTCCGCTGAAAATCTTCATTACTTCAGGGTCGTCAGTCGGTATAGTCTTAGGATCGATTCCGCTTAAATCCTGAAGCATCCTGATCACGGTCGGGTCATCGTGCCCAAGAATATCCAGCTTCAACAAGTTATCGTGAATCGAGTGGAAATCAAAATGGGTTGTTTTCCATTCAGATGTGCTGCTGTCTGCCGGGAACTGGATTGGTGAAAAATCAAAAATATCCATGTAATCCGGAACAACGATGATTCCTCCAGGGTGCTGGCCAGTCGTCCGCTTTACACCAGTACAGCCGGATGCAAGACGGTCAATTTCCGCACCGCGAAGCTGCAGGTTATTGTCACCCTGGTAGCCTTTTACATAACCATAGGCCGTCTTATCCGCAACAGTACCAATTGTTCCCGCTCGGTAAACATAATCTTCTCCAAACAATACTTTTGTATAGTTATGGGCACGCGGCTGATATTCACCCGAGAAGTTCAAATCGATATCGGGAACCTTGTCCCCTTTGAAACCAAGGAAGGTCTCAAACGGGATATCATGGCCGTCTTTTTTATACTTGATTCCACAATCCGGACAATCCTTGTCGGGAAGGTCAAAGCCTGAACCGACTGATCCATCATTGAAGAACTCTGATTTTTTGCACTTAGGACATACATAGTGCGGCGGAAGAGGATTGACCTCGGTGATTTCTGTCATCGTCGCGACGAAAGAAGAACCAACCGAACCACGCGAACCTACAAGATAGCCGTCATCCAATGATTTTTTAACAAGTTTATGAGAAATCAGGTAGATGACCGCAAACCCGTTATCTATGATACTCTTCAATTCTTTTTCAAGACGCGCCTCAACGATTTCAGGAAGGTCGTCCCCGTAAATACTGCGGGCCATTCCATAGCTCATGCTGCGCATTTCTTCGTCTGCGCCTTCAATTTTCGGCGTGTAAAGATCATCCTTGATTGGCTTGATGACATCGATCATGTCAGCAATCTTGTTTGTATTTTCAACAACAATTTCTTTCGCCTTTTCCTCTCCCAAAAACTTAAAAGCGTCAAGCATTTCATTCGTAGTCCTGAAATGCACGTCAGGAAGCTGATGACGATTGAGAGGGTTTGCCCCTCCCTGGGAGTTGACCAGGATTTTTCGGTATATTTTATCATTTTCGTTCAGGTAGTGAACATTGCCTGTAGCAACTACCGGCAAGTCCAGCTTCTCCCCAAGCTTGACGATATTGTTAATGATATCTTCAAGTGCCTTCTGATCCCGAACTAATTCAAGTTCAAGCAAGTGTGCATAAACAGCCTTGGGATGGACTTCGAGGTAGTCATAAAACTGTGCTGCTTCTTCGACTTCTTCAGGCCCCTTCTGCATCATACCTTCAAAAACTTCACCTTTGTCACAGCCAGATCCTATCAGGATCCCTTCACGATGTTTATTTAAAACGGACCTTGGGATTCGTGGCACACGGTAAAAATAATCAATATGTGCTATTGATACTAATTTAAAGATATTTTTCATTCCAACTTCATTCTGAGCCAGCAATGTTGCATGGTAAGGACGCGCACGCTGGTAGGCTTTACCCTGGCCCATATTGTCATTTAGTTGGTCATGGTATTCAAGCCCTTTTTCAGCAGCATCCTTCAGCATACGGAGCAATAGATAGCCCGTAGCCTCGGCATCATATATCGCACGGTGATGCTGTGTCAATTCAATATCGAATTTCTTGGCTAATGTATTCAATCTATGGTTTTTCATGTCAGGATAAAGGAAACGGCCAAGTTCGAGTGTATCAATTACTGGATTTGGCGCTTTGCCCAATCCGATTTTCTTATAGCCGACATTCAGGAAGCCCATATCGAATGATGCGTTGTGGGCAACCAGGACACTATCGTCAGTCCATTCATGGAATTTTTGCAGCACTTCACTTACTTCCGGTGCATTACGTACCATGTCATCGGTAATACCGGTGAGGTTGATGGTCGTCGCCGATAAACGGTGATGCGGGTTTGCGAATGACTCGAACCGGTCGATGATTTCTCCGCCGCGTATTTTAACAGCAGCCAGTTCAATGATGGTATCGTATACAGCTGAAAGACCTGTTGTTTCGACGTCGAATACGACATACGTATCATCTGCAAGCACTCTGTGCGCATCATTATAAGCAATCGGCACACCATCATCAACCAGGTTTATTTCCACACCGTACAGAATCTTAATATCATTTTTCTTTCCAGCCCCAAATGCTTCTGGATAGGATTGCACGACTGCATGGTCAGTGATTGCAACAGCTTTGTGACCCCACTTTGCTGCCTGGGCAACCAGTGCACTGACAGGAGTCACTGCATCCATCTGACTCATTGGTGAATGAAGGTGAAGCTCGACTCTTTTTTCGCCTTCAGGAGCTGAATCAATTCTTCCCTTGGGTTTGATTTCATTTACGTCATTTCCAATCATGACAAGATCGCGGACAAACGTGTCGTTCTGGATGCTTCCTCTTACCTTTAGCCACATTCCTTTTGAAACACGCTGGTAAATAGCTGCGTCTTCTTTATCACGCGAGAACATTTTTACCATGATAGAGCTTGTGTAATCAGTGATTTTAAATGTCAAAAGCGTCCTGCCGCTGCGAAGTTCTTTCGTTTCGGCAAAGAATACATATCCCTCAACGGCTACACGGCGTTCTTCATCAACGATGTCTTCAAGCTTGCGGAAGTCAGCATCGTCTTTAATCGTGAGCCCAATATTAACAGGCCCATCCTGCGGGGGGCCATCTCCTTTGGCTTGTTCAGCTTCCTTCTTCTGCATCTCAATCATCGCCATCAGACCGCGTTCCTGGTCTTCCTTCTCTTTTGCCTTCATGAATTTTTCATATTCGTCTGAAGAGCTTTCTTCACTTACGACCGCATCAATCGTCAATAAAGGAAAACCGAAACTCTGATAAATCTCAGCAATAATGCTGCCGTACTTACGCTTAAGAGCAAGTACTTCAGTTTCATTCCTGGCTGTTAAAATGAGTTTTGTTCCCTGGACTTGGGGAACTTGTTCATTCAGGAGCTTTAACAATGGAGGCGCAATACCATCTATTTCTTTAATACAAGACTTCCAATAATCAAGGATTTCCTGGTCACTGATTGCCTGTTCAAGTACTCTTACCGAGTATGATATTTTCGCAATATGTGAGAAAGTCTGTTCCAGCTTGCCTATGAAAGTGCTATACAGCTGACAAGGAATAATTCTTTCAAATTGAAAAAAGAAATGCCATTTCCTAGCCTGTTTTTCAATCACTACCCTGTCAATTTCAGCATTTTGAAAATGAGTGACAATTGTATCTTCTGTTAGCTGCAGCTGTTGCAGCAGGAGCTGAAACCTTTCTTTTTTCCCTGAAGAAAGATCACCCATGGTTATTTCTCTCCCATCTGAAAAGCTTAAATTCTATCTATCGGGCGAAATTGCCCGTTTGTCTAATTGTATCAAAACGTGTTTAATAGCAAAGGTTATTATAACATAAAATGAATGCTCCGTTACTTGTGTTTGATATTACCATTTCGGTGTTCTATTAGGAATATAATTCTTGTGGTGTCAGACACTTTCAGTTCAATTTCTAGAACATAACTAACCTCCACGATACACAGGCGACCGCAATATTTTTTCTAGATACTGCGTGATGATTTTTTAATGTAACGATAAATCAGGGAGATTCTAGGTTATCCGCACATTATCGTCTTTAATGCTACGATGAATAAGGAGGATTTCAAAATCGCCAAAAAAGCGGACCCTGTTAGGATCCGCTGAATGATTATAGCTCTCGTAAAATATTTTTCAAAGTTTCCGCTAACTCATCTTTGTGGACTTCCTGCATTTCGCCGTTTTTACGGATTTTGACTTCGACGATTCCTTCGCCGGCTTTCTTGCCGACTGTAACTCTTACAGGCAAACCAATCAGGTCTGAATCTGCGAATTTCACTCCAGGTCTTTCCTGGCGATCATCCATGAGTACTTCCATTCCTGCTGCCTGCAGGCTTGAGTAAAGTTCTTGAGCCAATTCTGCCTGGGCGCTGTCTTTCATGTTCACAGCAATGAGATGGACATCGAATGGTGAAATGTTGGTAGGCCATACCAGGCCGTTTTCGTCATTGAATTGTTCTGCTACAGCGGCCATTGTCCTGGAGACGCCAATTCCATAGCAGCCCATGATCATTGGCTTTGTTCTCCCATTCTCGTCAAGGATCTCGGCATTCATCGCCTCACTGTATCTGGTGCCAAGCTTGAATACATGTCCGACTTCAATGCCTTTTGCGAAGACAATTGTTCCCTGGCCATCTGGAGACGGATCTCCTTCTTTGATGAAACGCAGGTCTGTATATGAAGTTACCTTGAAATCACGTTCTGGATTTACATTCTTAAAATGGTAATCTTCTTCATTCGCTCCACAAACACCATTTACTACTGCCTGCACGGCATTGTCTGCGATTACCTCAACGCTATCGACTCCGACCGGCCCAAGAGAACCAACTGAGCAGCCCAGAACCTCTTTCGTCGTCTTTGTATCTGCTAGTTCAACAACTGAAGCCCCAAAGTGATTCTTTAATTTAATATCGTTCACGTCATGGTCTCCACGCACTAATACAAGTACATAGCGATCATCCACTTTGAAAAGCAAAGATTTGATGCAATCTTTAGACTCTACATCAAGGCAGGAAGAGACTTCTTCAATGGTCTTCTTGTTTTCTGTGTGTACTTTTTCAAGTACCTGTGCAGGATCACTGACCTTTTCATAAACAGCAGTTACTGGAGCCATTTCGACATTGGCGGCATATTCAGACGTATCGGAATAAGCAATCGTATCTTCCCCGATATCTGAAAGGACCATGAATTCATGAGTATCCTTTCCTCCCATTGCGCCCGAATCAGCGATTACGGCACGGAAGTTCAAACCACAACGTTTGAACACATTGGAGTAAGCCTGAAAGAGACGCTCATAAACCTCATCCAGGCTCTCTTGTGTCGCATGGAAAGAGTATGCGTCCTTCATGATGAATTCACGGCCGCGAAGCAGACCAAACCTTGGTCGTTTTTCATCACGGAATTTAGTCTGGATCTGGTAAAGAGTCAACGGAAGGCGTTTATAGGATTTCACCTCGTCACGTACCAGGCTTGTAATGACCTCTTCATGTGTGGCGCCCAGGGCGAACTCACGGTCATGCCTGTCTTTCAATCTCATAAGCTCCGGACCATAAGAATACCAGCGGCCCGATTCCTGCCACAATTCGGCTTGCTGCAGTGCTGGCATGAATAACTCAGCAGCACCTGCATTATTCATCTCTTCTCTGATGATCGCCTCGACTTTTTGCAAAACCTTGCGCCCTAATGGCATGTATGTATAAACACCGCTCGCGTTTTGGCGGATGAATCCAGCCCTGAGCAACAACTGATGACTCTTTACTTCTGCATCTGATGGTACCTCTCTTAGAGTAGGAATAAGCGACATACTTTGCTTCATTGATTACACCTCATAGGATTATTTCATGTTTTAAAAAAAATGTTCCTGCCCGGTACGGTCCGGGCAGGAAGTAATTGTGTCAGTGGATATGTTAACTTACAGGAAGAATCTTTGAATATCATTCCAGGTTACCACTAGCATCAGCAGCATTAATAATGCGAAGCCAACAAAGTGGACCATTCCTTCCTTTTGCTTGTCGATTGGTTTTCCTCTTAGCGCTTCAACCGCAAAGAAGGTCAACCTGCCGCCATCAAGTGCCGGGAATGGCAGGAGATTCATGATTCCCAGGTTGATGCTCAGGATCGCGGCCCATTTCATCAGATAGAAGATACCGGATTTGGCAACCGTGTCAGTGGAAACATAAATGCCCACCGGTCCTGATAATGCATCTATCGAAAATTGGCCGGTCAGAAGTTTGCCTAGCATTGAAAAGATTTCTACTGTCCAGAAATATGTTTCCTTCACACCGTAGGTAAGCGACTTTAGCGGTGACTTTTCCACAGGGTTGTATACACCGATCAATCCGATTTTCTCCCCTTCAACATCTTGTGTTGCAGGTGTAACGGGAACCTCCATACTCTCTCCGTCACGCACAATCGAGAAGTCCAGTTCATTTCCTGGATTCTTTCGAATGATTTCCACAACATCCTGCCAGCTGGAAACTTCAGACCCCTCAATGCTGTTGACAACATCCCCTTCTTGAAGTCCTGCTTTGAGTGCACTTCCATCTGGAGTAAGCTTACCCAACTCAGGTTCGTTCGAAGGGATTCCCTGGAACAAAGCAAGTATGATGAAGATCACCATCGCCAGGATAAAGTTCATCATAGGTCCAGCGAAGATTGCCATTGTTCTTTGCCCAAGCGTCTTGGAACCGAATTGCCTGTCAAATGGAGCAATCTGCGTCTCTACCCCATTTTCAACAAGGACTGCCGTTTTACTAATTGGGAAGGTTGTCAGCTTGCTGTCGTCTTCCCCTTCTTCATAACCTTTAATAAAAAGTTCGTGTTCAATATCGGCTCTTTCCACTTCAACTATTCGTGCATCAGGAAACTTTTCCTTATTATTCAGAATGATTTTTTGAACTTCTTCACTCTTGTTAAAAAGCAAACCTATTCTATGCCCAGGCTTGATCTCAATCATTTCAGGATCTTCGCCAGCCATTCTGACAAACCCTCCAATTGGAAGGAGGCGGATGGTATAAGTCGTTTCATTCTTCTTAAAAGAAAAGACCTTTGGACCGAATCCAATTGCAAATTCACGGCAGAGGATACCTGCTCGTTTAGCGAAAATCAAGTGCCCAAGTTCATGAAAGAAAACCAGGGCGCCAAAAATGACGATAAAGGCAATAACTGTATTCAAATTTTCTAACCACCTTTTAATAGGATAAGAATCCACTCTTGAGACTTAAATTTATAGTAGTGACTTTACATACATTCTTGTCTCTTTGTCAACCTCTTGAATCGTTTTAAGGTCAGGATTTTCTATGATGCTATGGGTTTCCATTGCTTTCTCTATCAAGTCTTCAATTTGGAGGAAAGTGATTCTGTCGTCCAAAAAGGCGGCTACCGCTGCTTCATTTGCAGCATTCATGACCGCCGGCAAAGTGCCACCCGCCCGACCTGCTTCATAAGCAAACTTCAGGCAGCGAAACCGGTCGAAATCCATTTCTGTAAAATGAAGCCGGCCAACTTCCGCCAGATTAAGTCTTTTTCCTGAAACTAACGGGAGCCTGTCTGGGTATGTAAGAGCATATTGAATTGGCACTTTCATATCCGGTGTTCCCAATTGGGCCATAATACTCGTGTCATGGAATTCTACCATCGAATGAATGATACTTTCGCGATGGAGGATGACAGAAATATCATCATAAGGAAGAGAGAATAGCCAATGCGCTTCAATGACTTCTAACCCTTTATTCATCATGGTTGCAGAATCAATTGTAATTTTTGCTCCCATCGACCAGTTTGGGTGGTTTAATGCATCTGTTTTTGTAACGCCCTGCAGCTCTTCTCTGGTCCGATCTCTGAAGCTTCCTCCCGATGCCGTGAGGATCAGTCTCTCAATATTTTTTTCTTTTTCTCCCTGCAAGGCCTGAAAAATTGCCGAGTGCTCACTGTCAACAGGAAGGATCGGCACATTATACCGCTTTGCCTCTTCCATCACGATATGGCCTGCAGTAACCAGTGTTTCTTTATTCGCAATCGCAATCTTTTTCCCCGATCTGATTGCCTCCAGTGTTGGGCTTAACCCAACACTCCCGAGAACTGCATTTACAAGTATATCCGCCTTATGAAAAACTGCAGCCTCCTCGAGACCTTCCAGTCCATGCACAACCTTCACTTGTGGAAAATCTGCCTTTAACCGTTCAGCATCGTCTTTGTCTTGCACAGAAACCAGTTCTGGCAAAAATTCAGTTATGATCTTCCTGGTAAGTTCCACGTTCCTGCCGGCAGACATCGATACAAGCTTGAACTCTTCAGGATGCTCCCTGATTACATCAAGCGTTTGGATTCCTATCGATCCTGTCGCTCCCAACAAACTGATTCTTTTCACAAATTTCACTCCTAATATCTCCAACGGGAAATGGTACATACCCGGTATAATCAAAATTAAATGGTTTTGTCAATCCAGTTTTATCCATATGAAGAACAACCTTGTCTCCGTTATAACAAATGGAATAAATGAATCAACGGCCAGACAAACAGCAAGCTGTCAAAGCGGTCAAGCATGCCGCCATGGCCAGGAAGAATATTCCCGGAGTCCTTAACATTATAATGACGTTTCAGTGCTGACTCGACAAGATCCCCTACTTGGCCGAACACAGACAAAAATGCAGTCGCCATTAGAAGGATTAATGTCGGTACTTTCATATCTCCAAACATACTGAACAGCACAGCAACAACAAGGGCAGAAACTATTCCGCCAAAAAAGCCCTCTGTTGTCTTGTTCGGACTGATTTCAGGCCAAAGCTTATGTTTGCCAATTGCACGTCCGATAAAATAGGCTCCTGAATCGGTAGCCCATATAATGAAAAGTGAATAAAACACAAATGTTAAGCTTGCTTCTCTTGTTTCAATGAAGAAATAAAAACCAAGTCCGACATAAAGTGTAGACATGATTGAAAAAGCTACTTCCTCAAAAGTGAAGCGATTTTTAGTTATGACCGTATATGTCAAAAATAAAAGCACTCCAAGAAAGAAAAGCTCAAGTTTTGTATAATCAATTTCCTTTAGAAAGCCACTATATTGGTCTGGAATCAAGAAAATCCATAATAATAACAAAGAAAGAATCCCCGGAACGGAGAAAAGCTTTATTTGCTTCATCTTGAGTGCTTCGTATAATGCTACGGAAGCGATTAGGTAAACCATCGCAATAAATGGCCAGCCTCCAAAAATAACGATTGGAAGAAAAACAGCTGCTGCTATGACTGCTGTAATGATTCTTTGCTTCATTTATTTATTCACACCTTTTTTATACTCCTCCAAAACGCCGTTGCCGGCCCTGGAATGCTTCAATTGCTTCGACAAAATGTTCTTCATCAAAATCTGGCCACAGTACATCTGTAAACCAGAACTCCGTGTATGCCAGCTGCCAAAGCATAAAATTGCTTAAGCGAATTTCACCACTTGTCCTTATTAACAGGTCAGGATCATCCAAATACTTTGTCATGAGATAAGAAGAGAAGACTTCTTCGTTCAGCTCACTCTCGGTAATATTACCATTTTTAACATCATCCATTACTCTTTTAACGCCGTCAATGATTTCTGCCCGACTACCATAGTTAAGGGCAAAGTTTAAGACAAGGCCGGTATTATTCTTTGTATCTTCCATCGCTTTTCCGACTGCCCTTTTCGTATGCTCAGGAAGTTTATCCTTATATCCAATCATTTCGACACGGACATTTTCTTCAATTAATTCAGGAAGGAAGGTGCCAAGGAATTCTTCTGGCAGTTTCATCAGGAAATCAACTTCCATTTTAGGCCTTTTCCAGTTTTCTGTAGAAAAAGCATAAACAGTAAGGGTCTTAACACCAAGTTCATTGGCCAGCTTGGTTATTTTGCGGACAACCTTCATGCCTTCATGATGGCCAGCAACCCGGGGCAAAGCGCGTTTTTTAGCCCAACGCCCATTACCATCCATGATAATGGCAACATGGGAAGGGACTTCATGGTCTTTAATTTGAAGTACGCGATCACGGAAACTGGAAGGATTTTGATCCTTCTTCCACGGATTCATTTTATTTAACATTCGGACAGCTCCCCCAAAAGATTATCTTTAGCTCCAATGAGTCATACATCCAGGCGCTGACTATGCCTGGCATTCGTTTGGCGCTGAAGCCGGACTGCTTATTAAAAGCGATCCTTTTCTTATCTCTTTCAATTCCATATGCCACTATCATACCAAAAAAGAAAAAAGATATCTCTATAAACCGTTGGACAACACCTTAATATTCTAAAGAACCAGCCTGCTACTGAACAAAAGGAGCCTTATATACAGAATATGTTGTCTAGTAGTAAAACAGAATATAACAGCAAACATTATTATATTCTATCATTTTGGCCGTTTACGTAAACTCTTTGTATTAATAAACTGCCTTTAATTAGGCTGGTAATTACCGTTCCAGGAGGATGCTCCTGCGGAGTTCACCTGTCCAGCTGATACCGGAGGATATTGACTGAGCTCCCCCGAAACCGTCCACGGACGATGGAAATGCGGTAGCATTTCCGGATGAGTATATGCGCCTTCCGCTCCATTCAACTGGACTTATAAAACAACGAAAACCTTAACACAGCCAGATTATCAACTCATTATTCTTCATAATATGTATAGAGAAAAAACCCCCTGGAAAACAGAGGGTTTTCGATGTTGATTACAATAGAAGCCTTACACTTCCATGATTTCTTTTTCTTTGTCTTTTGTAATCTGATCGATTTTTGCGATATGTTCATCCGTTAGCTTTTGAATATCGTCAGAGTATCCACGGAGGTCATCTTCTGTGATTTCTCCGTTTTTCTCTAGCTTCTTCAGATCTTCGTTGCCGTCGCGGCGAATATTGCGGATCGCGATTTTTGCTTCTTCAGCTTCCTTTTTAACTTGCTTTGCAAGCTCTTTGCGTCGTTCCTCAGTCAGCTGAGGAATCGCGATCCTGATGATTTGTCCATCGTTTGCAGGATTCAGGCCAAGATCAGACTTTAAGATCGCTTTTTCAATTTCACCAAGGATTGACTTATCATATGGCTGGATAACCAAAAGACGCGCTTCCGGTACAGAAATACCAGCTAGTTGATTGACTGGAGTTGGTGCTCCATAATAATCCACCTGTACTCTGTCTAAAAGAGAGGCGCTTGCTCTGCCTGCACGGATGCTGGCAAGTTCGCGTGTATAAGCTTGGATCGCTTTTGACATTCTTTCTTTTGCGTTAGCAATTGCTTGTTTTGGCATTAGTTTTTCCCCCTCACGATTGTTCCGATTGTTTCACCCATTACTGCTCGTTTAATATTACCTTTTTCCATAATAGAGAATACAATTAACGGGATATCATTGTCCATACATAGAGATGAAGCTGTTGAATCCATGACAGCCAGACCTTCCTTCAATACATCCAGGTATGAAAGTTCATCATATTTAGTTGCGTTTTTATCAACACGCGGGTCTGCAGAATAAACGCCATCAACGTTATTCTTTGCCATAAGGATTACATCTGCTTCGATCTCAGCAGCACGTAATGCAGCTGTCGTATCCGTTGAGAAGTACGGATTTCCTGTTCCGGCTGCGAAAATGACGACTCGCTTCTTCTCCAGGTGTCTGATTGCCCTTCTTCTGATGTACGGCTCTGCAACCTGGCGCATTTCGATGGAAGTTTGAACCCTTGTCTCGATTCCCGCTTGCTCCAGGCTGTCTTGTAAAGATAGGGAATTCATGACGGTAGCGAGCATGCCCATGTAGTCTGCCGTCGCTCTGTCCATTCCCATTTCTTCACCGATTTTGCCTCTCCAGATATTTCCTCCGCCTACTACAACAGCGACCTCCACATCCAGTTCTGCAATCTCCTTCACCTGGTCTGCAACATTTTTGATTACCGACGGATTGATGCCAAATCCTTGTTCTCCGGCTAATGCTTCTCCACTTAACTTTAAAACAACTCTTTTGTATTTAGGGCTCGTCATAGGGTACCTCCATATGTAATTTAAGGCCTCTCATAAGCACGTGTATGCTTAAGTAAGAGCCTATTTAAAGCTATGTCCAAAAACAGGGAACACTGGAGTGTTCCCTGCAATTACATAGGCTAGTAAAAATTATTTCTTGTTTACTTGGTTCATTACTTCTTCAGCAAAGTTATCTTCACGCTTTTCGATGCCTTCGCCTACTTCGTAACGAGTAAACTCGCGAAGTGTTCCACCTTTTGATTCAACAAACTGGCGTACTTTTTGATCAGGGTTCTTAACGAATGGCTGGTCAAGAACACAAACGTCTTCGAAATATTTGCTCAGGCGGCCTTCAACCATCTTAGCAACGATATTTTCTGGCTTGCCTTCGTTAAGAGCTTGTTGAGTAAGGATTTCACGCTCATGCTCAACTTCTTCTTGAGATACTTCGTCACGAGAAACATATTTAGGGTTTAATGCAGCGATGTGCATGGAAACGTCTTTAGCAGCTGCTTCGTCTGTAGTTCCTTCAAGAACAGTAAGAACGCCAATGCGGCCGCCCATGTGAAGGTAAGCACCGAATGCATCGCTGTCAGTTTTAGTTTTCACTTCAAAGCGGCGAAGGGAAAGCTTCTCACCGATTTTTGCGATTGCATTGTTGATGCGAGTTTCAACATTTTCGCCATTTTCCATTGTTTGAGCGTTAGCTTCTTCAACAGATGCAGGCTTGTTCTTAAGAAGGTGCTCAGCGATTTCCTTAACAAGAACCTGGAAGCCTTCGTTTTTTGCTACGAAGTCCGTTTCAGAGTTCACTTCAAGGATTACAGCTTCATTGCCTTCTGCAAGGATGTAAGTAGTACCCTCTGCAGCGATGCGGTCAGCTTTCTTAGCTGCTTTAGCAATTCCTTTTTCACGAAGGAAATCGATTGCCTGATCCATATCACCATTTGTTTCCTGAAGTGCCTTTTTGCAGTCCATCATACCTGCGCCAGTTTTTTCACGCAATTCTTTAACCATTTGTGCAGTAATAGCCATAATGAAATTCCTCCTAAAATCTTGGTTATATGTAACTATACTTTATTTTAACTTGATTTCGCCAATATAAACCCCATTGGAATTTATACGGAATATAAGTCTTAAAAAAAGGTGATAAAGGGTGCTTCCCTATATCACCTTATTTTAAATTAAGCTTCTACAGCTTCTGTAGTTTCTTCGCCTTGCTTTGCTTCGATAATAGCATCAGCCATTTTAGAAGTTAGCAATTTAACAGCGCGGATCGCGTCATCGTTCGCAGGGATAACTACGTCGATTTCGTCTGGATCACAGTTTGTATCAACAATTCCAACGATAGGAATGTTCAATTTGCGTGCTTCAGCAACAGCGATGCGCTCTTTGCGTGGGTCAATGATGAAAAGAGCATCTGGAAGGCCCTTCATGTCCTTGATTCCGCCCAAGAACTTTTCTAAACGCTCTTGCTCTTTCTTCAATTGAACTACTTCTTTCTTAGGAAGTACTTCAAAAGTTCCGTCTTCTGACATTCTTTCGATGTTCTTAAGACGAGAGATACGCTTTTGGATTGTTTCGAAGTTAGTTAGAGTACCACCCAACCAACGTTGGTTAACATAGTACATACCAGAACGAGCTGCTTCTTCTTTAACAGAATCTTGAGCTTGTTTCTTAGTACCTACGAAAAGAACAGTACCGCCGTTACCAGCTAGCTCTTTCACGTAGTTGTATGCTTCTTCAACCTTCTTAACAGTCTTTTGAAGGTCGATGATGTAGATGCCGTTACGCTCAGTGAAGATATATTTCTTCATCTTAGGGTTCCAACGGCGAGTCTGGTGACCGAAGTGTACACCAGCTTCAAGCAGTTGCTTCATTGAAATTACTGACATTGTGTTTCCTCCTAATGGTTTTGATTTCCTCCGTCCAAATCATCTTCAGCCAGGAACTGACGAAACAGCACCATCTGGCCGAATCAATGAACGTGTGTATTAACACCATGAGATAATATAGCATAAATAAAACTGACATTCAAGTTATTCTTGCGTTTTTTGCCGAAATTTAAGCAAAAGTTCTATTTCTGTTTTCCCTTTATCCAGGTCCCTGGCAATTTCTTCAATCGTCAATCCCTGTTTTTTCATGTACAGAACCTGGTCAATAAAACTTAACTGATTTAATTCAACGGTATTTTCCTGTGAATCCACTGCGATTATATCATTCTCAGCCACATGTAAATCAGTTGATACTGGTTCATGGTTTTGCTGGTACGCCTTCCTTGCAGCATGGTAGGCAATGCCTTTGCCAAGTCGATTAGGATGTTTTTCCTGTTTTATATGATCGTAGCCTTTTTCCGGCTCCTTATCTGACGCCTCGATGGCAACCGTATCTTTATCATTAGGTTGATTTTTAACTTTTGTTTTAGTCATCACCTCGAGGAATTTATCATTTTCCTCTTTTAATTCAAAGAGATAAGCTGAAAATACCTCTTCAATCTCTTTGATGATTTTTTCCTGCTTTTTCTCTGCTTCTACAAGCCGATTTTGGCGTAGGTATAATAGGATAATTGCGAAGATTGCTGCACCGTTTAAAATGAGGCTTAAAAGTAGTAGAAAAGTGGTCATAACATCCCTCTATCCGCTGTAATCAATTACCTTCCCTTTATAAGGATGGTGGTGCTGTGCAGGTTGGTCATTCTTGTTCCTTTTATCCCCCCTGCCATTTTGCTCCTGGTGGCCCGAATGGCTTCCCTCCTGATTCAGGCGGGCTTCTTGCTTTTGGTTATTTTTAACCACGGTCTTGCGCTTTAAATCATCTTCCTTTGTCACACTTTGTGCCGCATGCTCCTGAAGATGCTGTCCCCGCTGCTGAAGTTGTTCCTGTATCTTGCCGGCATCATGTGTCCTCGGAAGCGCAATCTGCATTTCGATTGCTTTGAGGCTCATCGTGTCACTTCCTAACTAGTGGACTTTCAGTATCAATAATCGGATGAATTGAAATCTCGCTATTTTCCAGATGAAAGCTAACTTTCCTGTAAACCTGGTTTGTCAAGAACGCATACTTTCCGAAAAACACCTTTGTATTCGGGAATAATTTGTCGAAAACAAACAAGGATGAGAGTAATCTATCCTGTTTTTCAATTTGTAAAAACTCGAGTTCAGACAGCAATTGAGCTAAATCAGCTTCAACATTCTGCCTTGTATTTCGCTGTTTCACAATCATCTGTTTTTGTTCAGCAGTAAGTGCACCTGACCGGTTGCCAATTTCAGCAAGCTTCACTTCTATTTCAGTAAGCTTTCTGATATTAGCTTTTGCTGTTTCAATGGATTGGAGAGTTTCGAGCTCTGCTTTTTCCAGCAATGGATCCCAGCCAACGGCTAACTCGGTTTTGGTAAAAAGCTCATTGCCTAATTCCTTTACGGAAATATTTCGGCCAGCAGAAATTGTCCCACCGATGATAGTTCCAGTACGGCATTCTACATTGCCGGCAGCAGTAAGTTTACTGTGCAGTATGGAAGACTTCACGATTATATCCTGTCCTGCTTTTACATTGGCCTGGTTCAGGTAATTCGCCAGTACACTCCCCCCCGCTGAAACCTTACCCTTCAGCGCTCCGGCTACACCACCCTTGATGATGATATTGCCTTCTGCATAGAGATTGGCTGCCTCAACAAGTCCATCAACTACGATGTCTCCCCCAGCTTTCAATTCATACCCGCTTGGCACATTCCCTCTAATTGCAATATTCCCCACAAAGTCAATATTGCCTGTCCTTAAATCAAGATCACCTTTCACTTCGAATACAGGATTGACCGAGATTGATTTTTGGGTAATGCTGACCTGCCCATCACATGCTGCAAAGAACTGTTCGGATTCAAGAATCACATTATTTCCCGGCTTGATCCTGAGGGGACGCCCATGCTTGGCTGGAATGGTCTTCCCAGTGACATCTGTCCCATGTCTTCCATTCATTGGCGGGACTACAGATGCCAACAACTGACCCTTTCTAACAGAGGGAATATGGATGACAGAACGAAAATTAAAGACTTTATGGTCCTCAAGACTATTTTGTTGGAGTTCGTTGCGCAAATATGAATCTGCACCATCCACTTTAGGTTCTCCTGCAGCAATAATGATTGGATACTCGATAGAATTAGGATCTTCGGAGATTTTTGTTACAACATCCCTCTTAACACCGAACACGATCTTTTCTTCTTTTAATATATTCATTAATTCGTCTACGGAAAAAGCTTTTTCTTTATTTCCTATATCCAGAATCAATTCAGCTGCAAGCCTGTCATGGGATAACTTCACCTTATATTCCATCGCCAAGTTGATCTCCTGCCTTCTTTTAAGCTGTCTCTAACCATTTTCTCAGTTTAAATATCGCTTTTGAATGAATTTGTGAGATCCTCGATGTAGATAAATTCATGACTTGACCAATCTCTGTTAGTGTTAATTCTTCTTTATAAAACAAACTCAATACGAGTTGTTCTTTATCATTTAATTTTGAAACTTTTTCAGCTATCTCTTCCAGCAATTCAGACTTAATAAGTTTATCTTCAGGAATTTCAGCTTTTTCATCCTTGATCACAAATGATTGGTTATCCCGTTCATCATTTTCACTTGGATGTTCATCTATGGATAGTACATTCGCAAAAAAATGTTCATTTATTGTTGTGTAAATTTCTGTTTCATCCATGTTCAGTTCGCTGGCAATTTCTTCGATGGTCGCATTTCTCATAAACCGCTGTTCAAGTCGCTCGATCGCTGCATCAATCTTTTTGGCTTTTTCCCGAGTACTTCTTGGCAGCCAGTCTTCTTTTCTTAATCCGTCTAAAATCGCTCCACGAATTCGAAATGAAGAATATGTATCAAATTTCAGATCCCTGTTTGGATCGAATTTTTCTAGAGCATCGTATAAACCAATCATTCCCAGACTTTTTAGATCATCTCTAGACACACTTTTCGGAAGACTCACTGAAATTCTTTGCACATGGTAGGAAACAAGTGGCATATATTTTTTTATCAGCAAATTACCTGCATCCGGATCACGGAACTGTACCCATTTATCCCATGTTACCTGTTCTTCCGAAGTGGATCCTCGTACCATTGTAATCCTCCTCACGCGCATTACGCATTATTCTTTGAAGCTATCAGATAAATCAACTTCCATTAAATTTCACTATTCCCTTTATTAACAGTCCTGATTTGCATCAAACCGGTTTTGGGGTCGAACTCAATCGTCCTTCCGCTATTCCCACCAACATCCTGGGCTAAAACCGGAATCCTGAGTTCCTTCAATTCTTGTAAAACTGCTTCCACATTCCTAGGTCCAATCCTCATCATATCGCTGCTTCCGGAAAACTGGAACATTTGCGCGCCGCCAGCAATCTTCGCTTTTATTCCTGAAGGTCTTGCTCCTATTTTTACCAAGGCATTTAACAGTTCCTTAATGGCTGTATTAGCAAATTTGGCTTTATTCAGCGGCTCCGCTCGAGATAATGATGAATCTGGCAGCATAATATGTGCCATACCAGCGATTTCCCTTGCCTGATCATACAATACCACACCAACACAGGAACCAAGACCCGTAGTCCGTATTAAATCAGGAACCTTAACGATATTCATATCAGCAATGCCAACTTTGATGATTTCTGCTGTTTTATGCATCAACCCTTACTCCTAGTGCAGAAAAAATGATATGGAACGAATCCGGGTCTGGCAATAGAAAGAAATGACCATTCACGCTGTCTGGCAACTGAGCTTCCTCTTCATCCAAAGCCGTATCGATCACGATTGCATAATCACTCACCTGGGACAATTCCAGCAGTCCGAAACTGATGACTGCTCCTACCATATCTATACTTAAAGCCGGAACTGAAGGGTACAGGCTCAGTTTCGTAAAATCCGAAAGAGAAGATAAATATGACCCTGATAAAATATTGCCTAATTCCTGGAGGGCGGACAATGCCAGTTCATTATCTGGTTCTTCGGAAAACGAGAATGATTGGTTTTTTGTAAGTTGGCCAATATATTTCTCCGCCTGTGGAAGCGGAAGGATAAAGAACATGCTCCCTGGAGCATCGCCCTCTATCCGAAGAAAAACACTTGCTACCACATTGTCGGGTCCACCAGCGAGGTCCATCACTTCATCAAAGGATACGACCCTGACACTGGGAACTTTCATATCAATTTTTTTATTCAATAAAGTTGATAAAGCCGTCGCAGCATGTCCTGCGCCAATATTTCCTACCTCTTTTAATATATCAAGGTGAATGTCCGAAATGCTTTTTAGAAAAGTCATAGTTATATTCCCTTCACTTACAAAGCTTTAACTTCGTCGGACTCAAGGATTTTGTTCAAGTCTATTAAAATCAATAACCTCTTATCCAGATTGGCTACTCCATCAATAAAACCTTCAGCTGCTATACCCACGACTTCAGGCGGTGGTTCAATCAAGCTTGTTGGGATATCAATGACATCATTTGCGCCGTCTACAATTAACCCAACTTCTTTATCTTCTACAGAAACAATGATTACACGAGTACTTTCGTTGTATGCTTGTTCCTCTATGCCAAACCTGACACGCAAATCCAAAAGCGGAGTCACTACTCCTCGAAGGTTCATTACCCCTTTTACAAAAGGATTTGTATGAGGGACCCTTGTGATATGCATGATTTTTTCAATTGATTTCACCTGGCTTACTGGAACACCATACTCTTTATCATTCAGCTGGAACACGATTACTTTCAAGTCTGAAACCAGATTTTCAGCCATTTTCATCACTCCTAAAATATCATCGTCATTGAGTTAAGCAGGAATCTATTTAATTAAGGCATTGCAATCGACAATCAAAGCTACTTGTCCATCTCCAAGGATCGTAGCTCCGGAAATCGCAAATACATTCGTTAAATAATTTCCTAATGATTTAAGGACTACTTCTTGCTGGCCGATGAATGAATCTACAATCAAACCAGCCATTTTATCTCCTTTTCGAACGATAATGACAGAGTGGAATTGATCATCAACCTGCTCTGACGGTACCTCGAAGATATCCTTTAAGTACAGCAGCGGCACGACCTTGCCTCTAAAATCAATCACCTTTTGATTATGCGCATTCATGATGTCAGTGTCTTTAATTATGGCTGTCTCGATAATAGATGATAAAGGAATAGCAAATTTTTCTTTCTGGATTTCGACTAACATAACAGAAATGATCGATAATGTCAGCGGAAGCTGAATCGAGAAAATAGTTCCCTCATTTTCCTTTGAATCGATAGAAATCGATCCTCCCAATGACTCGATCGTATTCTTTACAACATCCAGTCCTACTCCGCGTCCGGAAATATCTGATATTTTTTCAGCTGTAGAGAAGCCGGATGAAAGAATTAATTCATACGCCTGTTTATCAGTAAAGCCCGCAGCGGATTGTTCGGTAATGATACCTTTGCTGATCGCCTTTTTCAGTACCTTATCCCTGCTGATTCCGGCACCATCATCCTCGATTTCAATGAACACATGATTTCCGCTATGGAAAGCGCGAAGTACGACAGTACCCTCTTCATTCTTGCCCTTTGCTTTCCGCACTTCAGGTGATTCAATGCCGTGGTCAACCGAATTTCTCAATAAATGCACAAGAGGATCACCAATTTCATCAATTACCGTGCGATCCAATTCTGTTTCTGCACCTACGACTTCAAGGTTGATCTTCTTATTTAAATCTCTCGCTAACTGACGAATCATTCTAGGGAAGCGGTTGAATACCGTTTCAACCTGGACCATCCGCATATTCAAAATAATATTTTGCAGGTCACCTGAGATCCTTGACATTCTTTCGACTGTTTCAGTAAGTTCGCTATTTTCAAGGTCTTTGGAAATTTGCTCTAGTCTGCCGCGGTCAATTACAAGCTCTTCAAATAAGTTCATTAAAATATCAAGACGTTCGATATTTACTCGTATCGTTTTGCTGCTATTACTTTGCTGTTTGACACTGCCTTTTTTATCATTAACCGATGAAACTTCAGTTCCAATCGATTGGGATTGTTGTTCGGAGGCAGGAGTATTAGATTCTACCTGGGTGTTTAAATTTGCCAACACTTCACCATACGTGTCATTGCTTTCTTCAGCAAAATCAAATGACCTTAAGTCAGTTTTCACAACTTCAGACACCTTCATGATCTTGCCTTTAATATCCTCTGGTTCCTCTTTGGAGACAATGGTTACAGTAAATTCATCGTCAAACTGTTCTTCCTCAAGTTGCTCTACTGAAGGGTTTGCTTTGATTACTTCACCAATCTGCTCCAGCACCTCAAAAACCATATAGACCCGGGCAGCTTTCAGTAAGCAATCCTCGCGCAAAGCGATAGCAATTTCATAAACACCGAATCCTTGTTCTTTGGACTGCTTTAATACGGTCAATTCAAATTCATCATAGTGTGATTGTTGATTTGCTTCTAAAACTGCTGTAGCAGCTACCTCATTCTTGGCAGAACCTGAGAGAGGTTCCCCTTTTTCAATCAATTTCAACTTTTCGACTGTTTCAGTAACGTCCTTTTTGCCATCGCCCCCGGAAGCGATCGACTGAACCATATCTTCCAGGTGGTCGACAGCCATGAAAATAACATCGACAATTTCAGGTGTAGTTGTCAATCTGTTATTCCGGATTGCATCCAATACATTCTCCATTTGATGAGTAAGGCTTGCCAGATCCTCATAACCCATTGTCGCTGACATCCCTTTAAGAGTATGGGCTGACCTGAAAATTTCATTAATGATGGATAGATCCTGTGGATTCTTCTCTAATTCCAGCAATTGTTCATTACAGGCCTGTAAATGTTCTTTACTTTCTTCAATAAAGACTTCAAGATATTGATTCAATTCCATGTGCTCAGCACCTCCGGCCTCAAATATAATTCATGATTGATTGAGCGATGTTTTCTACATTCGCTACCTCATCAACCATGTTCGTTGCAATTGCTGCTTTCGGCATCCCGAAAACGATTGATGTATCCTGCGATTCGGCAATCGCTTTAACTATGCCATTTTTCTTCATTTCAACAAGTCCTTTGGAACCATCTGACCCCATTCCGGTCATGATGACAGCAATTTTTGAGTAGTTCTTAATTGTACTGATGGACTCGAACATCACATCAACGGAAGGACGATGGCCATTTCGCGGCGGAGATAAGCTAAGGCTGACTGCCAGCGTTGCTCCTAAACTCTTAATCTCCAGATGAAATCCACCTGGAGCTATATATGCCGTCCCTTTTTGTAAAAGCTCTCCATCTTCCGCTTCCTTTACTTTGATCTGGCTTAAGGAATCCAGTCGATTGGCAAGGGACTTTGTAAAACCTGGCGGCATATGCTGGACGACAAGTACAGGTACATCTATATCTTTTGGCAATGAAGTTATAACCTGCTGCAATGCCCGAGGGCCCCCGGTTGATGTGCCTATGCAGACAATCTTTTTGGATTCGCGGGTAAATCCCCTGGTTGTTACACGCCCAGCTACCTTTAACTCTGAATCTATTGAACTGTTCTGTTTCTTCCCAACTGATTTGGAGTCTTCCAGAAAGTTTATTTTGGTTAAGTTAGCTTTACTGGCGGATAAAACTTTCTTGATTAACTCCGTTTTGATTTTATGTAAATCAATTGAAATGGAACCTGATGGCTTTGCCACAAAATCTACAGCTCCCGCTTGAATCGCCTGCAGAGTCGTGTCTGCGCCTTCTTTCGTGGTGCTTGAAAGCATAACAACCGGAAGCGGCTGTTCTTTCATAATCGTCTTCAAGACTTCTAACCCGTTTAATTTCGGCATTTCGACATCAAGTGTTATGACATCAGGACGTAATTCCCGCCATTTTTTAATGGCATCCTCTCCGTTTCGAGCCGTGCCAATAACATCAATTTCTGGATGTTCTGATAGAAAGTCGTTGATCAGCTTACGCATGAAAGCCGAATCATCTACGATGAGAACTCTGATTTTTGCCACTCGACCACTACCTTTCGAAAAGGAATTGCTTCAATCTTGCTGTAAAACTCCTCTTATCTCTCTTTTCGGCATTGTAGCTCTCTTTATTGATATATTTTTCGATAATCGCTGCCATTCCTTTAGAAGCTTGTGACCTTTCATTGAACATTGTAAAAGGGATTTGGCGTTTCACGGCTTCCTGAACTGTTTTATCATCTGGCAGTATCCCTAGCTTGGTAGGCGTCCTGCCCAAAAATTTCACAAGAACATCCTCGAGCCTTGCCATCGTGTCATTGCCCTCCTTTGCAGAACCCGCCCTGTTAACCACTAAATAGAAAGGCAATTCTGAATCTGCAAGATGGATGAACTTCATAGTGGCGTATGCATCCATCAATGAAGTTGGTTCAGTCGTAGTGATTACGAATATTTCGTTTACAGATAGCAGGATTGATAATGTTTCTTCGTTCAATCCGGCTCCCATATCAAAAATAAGATAATCATACTTCCTTAGTACTTCACTTAAGCTGGAAGTAAAATATTCGACGCTATCACGGTCCATCCTGACCAACTGGCTTAATCCTGTACCACCTGAAATATACTCGACGCCGTGCGGACCCTGAAAAATAACTTCCTCCATCGAGGATTTGCCTGAAAGGAAATCGGCAATGGAGAGCGAAGAATTTTTACCCATTAAAATCTCGATATTCCCCATTCCTATATCAAGATCAAACAGCAATACCTTGAAGCCCTTTTTGGCAAGAGAAATTGAGAAGTTAAGTGAGAAATTCGATTTGCCGACTCCCCCCTTACCGCTGACCACTGCAAGTGTTTTCGCTTCCTTCGCTGGAGTATCCATTTTAAGACGGTTTCTTAATTTTTCTGCCTGGTCATTCATAGGTGCTTGCTCCAAGGATAGTTTTTGCAATCATTTCAGGATTTGCCTCGATCAGGTCATCTGGCACATCTTGTCCATTGGTCAAATAGGCAATTCCAGTCGAGAACTTTATTGCCATATTAAGCATCGACCCGTAAACCGCCGTTTCATCCAATTTAGTAAAAATGAATTGATCAATATGAATCAGTGAAAATTGCTTGCGTATTTCTTCCATATCTTTTTGTTTCGCAGTCAAAGCGAGGACAAGGTAGGTTTCCATATCCTTACCAAAATCAATCACATTTTTCAAATCGTTTACATATTTTTGATTTCTGAAATTCCGTCCAGCTGTATCAATAAAGACAAGGTCATACTCAGCGAATTTATCTGTTGCAGCCTTGAAATCATCCAGATTGTAGCAAACCTCGATTGGGACATCGAGGATTTTGGCATATGTTTTCAACTGCTCAATTGCCGCAATTCGATAGGTGTCTGTCGTAATAAAAGCCACCTTCTTCTGATGCTTCAATACACATTCAGCAGCAACCTTTGCCAGCGTTGTCGTTTTCCCTACTCCAGTCGGTCCAATGACATTGACGAACTTCTTTTTAAATGAAACACCTTCAAAAGAAAGTGGAGAAAGCCTGTGTCCAACAGCTGTGCCAATCCATTCATTGATTTCCTCATCACTTGCTTTAGCTCCGCCGAGGTACCACTTTTCAAGAAGGACTGCAGCCAATTCATCAATGATCTCATGGTCTACTTCCTGATCTCTCAAGTATTGGATTTGTCTGCTCACTGGTTCTGGCAAAGAGACCCCTTCGGATTTCCCCGTTCCCTTTAACAATTCCTTAAGCTGAGATATTTCTTTTAAAAGATCCTTGTCGGCTTTTCGAGGTGTTTCCGTTATAGGGTTCATCCTTACAGTTTGTGTGTCTTTTTTTAATTCGCCATCGTTCACGGACGGCTTAAATTTATTTGGCTTATCCATACTGGCAGGTTTTGGATTCACTTCAGTGTCTGGGTCAATGGCGGCAATTACCTCAATGCTATTTTTCTTAAAAAAGCCCATGAACCCTCCTGTCTGGACGACACGAGAGTTCAGGATTACTGCATCACTTCCCAATTCCCCTCTGACTAATTTCATTGCTTCCGGCATGGATGAAGCTGTATACTTTTTTACTTTCATTCTACATTCACCACTCCGACACTTTGGACTTCAACATTTGCTTCAAGTTCGTTATAAGACAATACAGGAATTTGCGCAAAATACCTTTCAGTTAACTGGCGTACATACATCCTGACCGCAGGTGAGCATAAAATAATCGGTGTTTGTTCCATTATGCTCAATTGCTCAACCTGGTTTGCCACCGATTCCAAAATCCCTTGAGAAACTGCCGGGTCAAGAGATAAGTAGTTTCCGTGCTCTGTTTGCTGGACACCTTCTGCAATTACCTTTTCCACTCGTCCTGATAGTGTAATCACCTTTAAGGTTTCTCCATTTCGCGAATACTGGTTCGTGATTTGCCTAGCAAGCGCCTGCCGCACGTATTCAGCAAGGATATCTGTATCTGTTGTTACTTTTCCGTAATCAGCAAGAGTTTCGAAGATAATCGGCAGATTCCTGATTGATACATTCTCCTTAAGCAGCTTTCCAAGTACTTTTTGAATTTCACCAACTGATAATGGATTAGGTGTTGCTTCCTCGACAAGGATCGGGTAGCTTTCACGAAGGTGATCGATCAGTTGCTTCGTTTCCTGTCTTCCCAGCAGTTCATGTGCATTAGCCTTGATCACTTCAGTAATATGGGTCGACACAACTGAAGGCGGATCGACAACGGTGTATCCGAAGATTTCAGCCTGTTCCTTCATTTCTTCCGTGATCCATTTAGCAGGCAAACCGAAGCTTGGTTCGATTGTATCGATTCCTTCAATAGAATCATCATCAATACCAGGACTCATTGCCAGATAATGATCTAGGAGTAATTCTCCCCTTGCCATTTCGTTCCCTTTGATTTTTAGTCTGTATTCATTAGGCTGGAGCTGAATATTGTCCCGGATCCTGACCACGGGAATGACCAGTCCAAGCTCAATGGCCAGCTGCCTTCTTATCATGACAATCCGGTCAAGTAGGTCTCCTCCCTGATTAGCGTCTGCAAGCGGGATCAACCCATAGCCGAATTCAAACTCAATCGGATCAACATTTAATAGATTTACAACACTTTCAGGACTCTTCATCTCATCCATCTGAATGTCTTCTTCCATTTCCTGCAATTGCTGTTTATCCGGCTCTGGAATACGGGAGAAAGAGTAGCCGCCAAAAGCCATCAGTGCCGCGATTGGAATTGTGAGCATATCGTGGATTGGCGTAAAAAACCCTAACAGGAAAATCGTTGCTGCTCCGACATACAGCATTTTAGGATAAGCAAGTAACTGTGAGGTAATATCAATTCCAAGATTACCGTCAGACGCAGCACGTGTAACCACTATACCCGTCGCTGTCGAAATAAGCAGTGCCGGAATTTGACTGACAATCCCATCTCCTACTGTCAATAGCGAGAATTTTTGTGCTGAATCTCCAATGCTTAACCCTAATTGAGTCATGCCGATGACAATCCCGAAGATCAAGTTGATTAGAACGATGATGATCCCCGCTATCGCATCTCCTTTTACGAATTTACTCGCACCGTCCATCGCGCCGTAAAAATCGGCTTCACGGCTTACTTTTTCCCGTCGTTCTCGCGCCTGCTGTTCAGAAATCATCCCGGCATTCAAATCAGCATCAATACTCATTTGCTTACCTGGCATCGCATCAAGTGTAAACCTTGCTGCAACCTCTGACACACGCTCTGAACCTTTCGTGATGACGATGAATTGGATAATGATCAAGATCAGGAACACGACCATCCCGACAACAACATTCCCCCCGACAACGAAGGTCCCGAAGGTTTCAACCACCCCTCCGGCTTCACCTTTTGACAGAATTGAACGTGTTGTCGATACATTCAAGCCAAGCCTGAATAAAGTTAACAACAGCAGCAGTGAAGGAAAAACAGAAAACTGGAGCGGCTCGGTCATATTCATTGTGTTCAATAGCACCAGAAGTGCAATTGAGATGTTTACCATGATTAGTACACTTAATAGCCATGGCGGAAAAGGAATGATCAACATGGCTACGATTAATATGACACTAAGCAGGACGGACAGGTCTCTTGCTGACATAGTACTTCTCTCCTAAACACTGCATACCTAAGAATTACAGCACTTTATTTTTTGTTTGATACACATAGGCCAGGATTTCTGCCACCGCTTTGAAAAATTCCTCGGGAATGGCATCCCCGATTTCAGCCTGGCTGTATAAAGCCCTTGCCAGAGGACGGTTCTCGACAGAAATAATATCATTTTCCTTGGCAATCAATTTAATCTTCTGTGCAACAAAATCGACACCTTTTGCTACAACAATCGGAGCATCGGACTTCTGTTCGTCATACTTTAACGCAATCGCAAAATGGGTCGGGTTTGTTATGACCACATCCGCTTTTGGGACTTCTTGCATCATCCGCCGCATTGCCATCTCTCTTTGCTTCTGCTTGATTTTCGACTTGATCAGAGGATCACCTTCGATATTTTTATACTCATCTTTCAAGTCTTGCTTTGACATACGGATACTTTTCTCATAATCATATTTTTGGTAAAGATAATCCAATAATGATAAAAATAGCAATGCTCCGGAAGCAAAAAGGCCCATTTGGAGCGTCAGCCCGGCAATAGTTGCCAATGCAGCACCCACACTCTTATTAGCGAGGAGAAGTACCTCGTCCAACCGCAACCACAGAACTGAGAAAGCAATCACTCCTACAAAAGTGATTTTGAGGATCGATTTTAGCAATTCAACGATAGCCCTCATGGAAAAGATTCTCTTGAAGCCGCTGATCGGATTAATTTTTTCAAGTTTCATTTGTATTGCTTCCGTAGAAAACATATAGCCAACTTGAATGTAATTGGCAGCCACCCCTGCGATCAACGCAACAATCATGACCGGGCCGAGGAAAATGATCAGTTCACCCAAAATTTCAATTACAATGGATTCCATGTTGTTTGCTGTCAAATCCATTAACATATAGTTTTGCAAGGAATGGCGAAGAACTCCGATAAGTCTCTCCATCATCACACTGCCAAAAAACATCAAAAACAAAAACACAGCAAGGAGGACAATAGCTGTATTGACATCCTGGCTTTTGGCAACCTGTCCCTTTTTCCGTGCGTCCTGCCTCTTTTTAGGAGTCGCTTTTTCTGTCTTCTCTCCCGCAAAAAATTGCAGGTCTAACCTTATAAATTCCATTTAAGCTCCTCCGATCAATTCCATCAATCCTCTCATTGTCGCAAGAGTGGTGGAAAATAGATCCGTTATAACCATTATCAGCACGCCCATTACCGCAATAAGTACGAGAAAGCTGACAGCAATTTTAACAGGCAGTCCGACAACGAATATATTCAATTGCGGGACGGTCCTCGCTACAATTCCCAGTGCAACATCAACCAGGAATAAGCTGCCGACAACCGGCAAGGACATTTGGAAGGCAATAATGAACATTTTGTTAAAAGCCAGGATGATGAATTCTGCAATATTCTCATTTCCGAACGGAATCATCACCTGATCGATCGGGATAAAATCATAGCTGTAAAATATTCCATCCATCAACAAATGATGGCCATTGACTGTCAGCAGAAACAAAAGAGCGATCGTATATAAATATTGTCCCATCAGCGGACTCTGCGCTCCAGTCTGTGGGTCGATGACATTCGCAATCGCAAACCCCATCTGAAAATCAATGAATCCCCCTGCTATCTGGATGGCAGCCATCATTAACGCAGCAATGAAGCCTATGAATAATCCAACCATTGCTTCCTTGATGACCAGCATGAAATACGTGCTATCTACTGCGATTTCTGGAGCACCTATTGCAGTGAACATGATGATGGAAAGCATGAATCCAAGCCCTACTTTATGTGATGCAGGTATCGTCCGATATGAAAATAAAGGCATCATCAAGAAAAAGGACGTCACCCTTACAAAAACCAGCAGGAATGCCGGAAACGATGGAATAAAATCTAGCATCTCATCAGCCTACAAACCTTGTAAGATTTGAAAATATTTCACTCGCATAGCTCAGCATATAACTTAACATCCACGGACCAAAGAAAACGACTCCGACAAGGACGGCCACAATCTTTGGAACAAAAGCCAGTGTCTGTTCCTGGATTTGCGTTGTTGCCTGAAAAATACTGACAATCAAACCAACTACCAGCGCTAAAATCAGCAAAGGCCCTGAAATCATTAATACTGTATAAATTCCTCGTTCAGCTATCGAAATAACCGCTTCTGAAGTCATTTTCATTCACCTGCTTAAAAACTTTGTAATAACGATTTCACGACTAAATACCATCCGTCTACCATGACAAAAAGCAAAATTTTAAATGGAAGTGAAATCATGACTGGCGGCAGCATCATCATACCCATCGACATAAGGACACTTGCCACTACCATATCAATCACCAGAAAAGGGATGAAAATCATGAACCCGATTTGGAAAGCGGTTTTGATTTCACTGATAGCAAATGCCGGGACAAGAGCTGTCAGAGGGATATCCTGAATGGATTCAGGCGTGTCAGCCTTTGAATATTCAAGGAATAATGCTAAATCCTTCTGCCTCGTATGAGCACTCATGAACTCCTTGAAAGGGATAGATGCCCTCTCATAGGCTTGCTCCAAATTGATTTCTTCATTGAATAAAGGCGTCAGTGCCTGTTCATTCACTTCATGGAAAGTTGGTGCCATGATGAAGAATGACAGGAACATCGCAAGCCCGACCAACACTTGGTTGGGCGGCATTTGCTGTGTTGCAAGCGCCGTTCTGACAAAGGAAAGAACGATGATGATCCTTGTAAAACTTGTCATTAAAATTAAGATGCCTGGCGCAATAGAAAGTACAGTCAGCAGGAGCATCAGCTTTACGGATGTCGATACACTCTCAGGAGTACTGCTGTTGAAAAACTCCATAAACTCATTCATCTTTTTCTGACCCTTTCTTTTGTATCTCCTCAAGCATTTTCTTTCTTCCGCTCGCCATATCACTCAGTTGATTCTTCAGTAACGCGGAAAATTCTGAACGCTGATTGCCGCCATCTTTCTTCGTTCTTTTAAGCAACTTTGTCACAATATCGCTTGGCTGTACAAGCTGCTCCATTTTATTGTTATATTCCTGAATGACTTGGCTGTACTCTTCCGGGTCGTCTATTTCTTTTAATAGCTGTATATTTTCTCCCACTCCAACGATGAGCAGCTTATTGCCCGCTTTAACGATCTGGACCGACCTGTTAGCGCCAAGGCTTGTGCCTCCAAGGTTCTCTACAAGCTGCGAGCTTTTATATACAATACTCTTTTTATTGATGAATTTAAGGAGAAAGTAAATTAATGCTGCCACAAACGCGGTAGCAAGGATCATCCTGACGAAATCAAGGAAACTGACCCCTACCTGGGATTTTTTATCGTCTGATATGTTTGTTGTATTATCTGCCTGTTCATCATCACACGATTGATCTTTCAAACAATCCTTCACACTTTTATTTAGCTGCTCTGCGTTCGCCAAGCCAATCGGACTGAACAGAGCAGCTAATAGGAAAAGAATTGTCGAGGCAGTTCGGATTAATCTTAACAATTGCCGCACCCTCTAAATGATAAAAGTTCACTAAGCCAATGTTTTTGAAATCGCTTCGATAACGCGGTCTGCCTGGAAAGGTTTCACGATGAAATCTTTAGCACCAGCCTGGATTGCATCGATGACCATCGCTTGCTGGCCCATTGCTGAACACATGATGACCTTTGCGTTCGGGTTGATTTTTTTGATTTCTTTTAAGGAAGTGATGCCATCCATTTCTGGCATTGTAATATCCATTGTCACAAGGTCAGGCTGGAATTCTTTATATTTTTCAAGTGCCTGTGCACCGTCAGCTGCCTCTGCGACGACTTCGAAGCCGTTTTTTGTCAAAATATCCTTAATCATCATTCTCATGAAAGCCGCATCGTCTACGACTAAAATCTTGTTTGCCATTGGAATTCCCCCTGTAGATTATTTCAATTTTTTAATGCGATCACTCTGGCTGATTATATCCGTAACACGGACTCCAAAATTCTCATCAATAACAACTACTTCACCCTGTGCAATCAGGCGATTATTGACAAGAATATCGACTGGTTCTCCAGCTAGTTTGTCTAGTTCGATGATTGAACCCGATCCCAATTCGAGGATGTCTCTAACCGAACGTTTCGTTCTGCCCAGTTCAACTGTGACCTGCAGCGGAATATCAAGCAGCATATCCAGGTTCTTTGTCTCGGCCTGCTGTACCTGTACTGTATCAAAACTTGAGAATACAGCGGGTTGAACCGTTGGCTGTGCGCCTGGCATCACATTGCCTATATGCTGTGGTGCCGATTGCATTGGCTGAGAATAGCCATGTCCTTGTGGAAATCCCTGATTAGCTGGCTGCTGATTATAAATTTGCTCTTGATGGCCCTGATACACCGGCTGCTGGACTTGCTGATATTGAGCGTAGTCCTGATGTTCTTGACTTGCATTTGAATTATTTATATCCACCTGATTATTTTGCGGCATAATTGGTGCCTGCGTTTCAGGTACTGGTGCTTGCGACGGTGAACCACCGGGATTCAATAATTCATCAACCAGACTTTTTGCGAAAGTGACTGGCAAAAGCTGCATAATATTTGAATCTATTAAATTGCCAATTTTTAACGAGAAGGACACTTTCACCAAAATATCATCTTCTGGAATCGATTCAGTGCCTTCACCTTCAACGACATTCAACAGGTTTATATTTGGAGGTGAAATATCGACTCTCTTACTGAACACTGTCGACATCGAAGTTGCTGCAGAACCCATCATCTGGTTCATTGCCTCTTGTACGGCACTCAGCTGGATTTCATCAAGTAATTCCCTTGGGTTCAATCCATCGCCTCCAAGCATTAAATCGGCGATAATCGCTGCATCATTTTGCTGGATAACAAGCATATTGCTGCCGGTAAACCCTTCTGTGTAATAAACCTGTACGGCCACATAAGGATCTGGAAACTCATCTTCAAGTTTTGACTTGTGCACAACTGTAACCGTAGGGGTATTAATTTCCACCTTCTGGTTCAATAAAGTTGATAGTGCGGTAGCTGAACTGCCAAATGATATATTCCCTATTTCTCCTAACGCATCTCTTTCCATAAAAGAAAAATAGTCATCTACATTAATGGTATTTTCTGTTTCTTCTGCCTCATCAGAGGTTCCTCTAAGAAGCGCATCAATTTCATCTTGAGATAACATGTCATCGCTCACCATCATCGTCTCCCCCCTTAAATGTATCAAACACTTGAATGGCTAACTTTTTGTTAATTTTCCCTGGCTGTCCTACAAATTTAGGGATCTCTCCGACTTTTATCAGTAATGGTTTATCAATCTGCTGATTCAATTCAATCACGTCGCCGATCTCAAGCATTAAAAAGTCCTGGATCGATATTTCAGATGAACCAATTTCAGCTGTAATTGAAACATCAGCTTTCTGGATTTCACTTTGCAATACTGAATTTTCGATAGGCAAGCTTTGTTTCTTATCGGATTGCATCCAATACTTAACTGATAATTTAGGGATGATCGGTTCCAGAACTACATGCGGGATGCATATATTGATCATTCCGCTGGCTTCTCCAATCGTAGTGTTCAGCGAAATCACCACGACGGTTTCATTCGGCGAAACCATTTGCAAAAATTGTGGATTTATCTCAAACTCTGATAGCTGCGGATCGATCTCTGAAATAGAACCCCATGCCTCCCTAAAGTTTTCAAAAGCTTTCTCAAACATATTTGACATGATCCTGGTTTCGATCTCTGTCAAGCTATCGACTTTATTATGGCTTGTCCCTTTTCCTCCAAGCAGCCTGTCCATCATCGCGTATGCAATATTCGGATTAACCTCCATCAGGATTCTGCCTTCCAGAGGTTCTACATCAAATACATTCAAGATTGTCATCTTGGGAATGGAGCGGATGAATTCCTCATAAGGAATCTGATCGGCTGACGCGACACTAATATTGACATACGTCCTTAACTGAGCTGAGAAAAAGGTCGTCAATAGCCGGGCAAAGTTTTCATGAATTCGGGTAAGGCTGCGGATCTGGTCTTTCGAGAAACGCAAAGCTCTTCTAAAATCATATACTTTAACCCTTTTTTCTACTTGTTCTTTCTTTAATTCATCCGCATCCATTTCTCCTGTTGATAAAGCGGATAACAAAGCATCTATTTCGCTTTGCGATAATACCTCTCCCGACATTCTCTTCACCTCCATGTGATTACGGTTATTTAATTCATTCTGCTATTGGAGGAGAGAACCTGTTATGTAGACCTTTTTGATTTTTCCATCAAGCATCAGGTCATTCAGCTTTGCTTTGAGGGTTTCTTCAAGGTTCATCTTGCCTTCCTTGCCTTGCAGCTCTTCCGCCTTTTTCTCGGACAATTCATAAATAATCAGGTTTTTAACCTGAAAATCTCTCTTTTGCAACTCTTCTTTTGCTTTTTTGCCGTCTGTTTCAATTTTAAAAGAAATCTTAATAAAATCATTTGATGCCAAATTCGTTGTTACCTCAGGGATGTCCACCGAAGCTTCCAGTACCTCATCGATGCTCGGTTCTTTTTTTTCATCCTCAGCCGTAAGCTTCATAACCGCCACAACTGCTATAGTCCCTACTAGCAATATGGCTACCAGCATGACCGACATAATCATTACCAGTTTATTATTCTTCATGATTCTGTTCCTCCAACACTCGCCCTCCAAGAAGGCCGACACTCTGATAAAATTCCTGGATTAATTTGCTCACTTCATCTTCACTTTCCCTTACGACATACTTTCGCCCATTGGTTAATGTAATCGTTGTGTCCGGAAAAGCTTCAACCACTTCGATAAATAATGAATTAATTCTAAATGATTTACCGTTTAATTTAGTTACTTTAATCACATTAATTCACAGGGGCTAAAAGGATTACCCTTTCAGCCCTGCTCCTCTCCTAGTCTATCGTTTTAGGTTTACGAGCTCCTGGAGGATTTCATCAGATGTTGTAATGATTCTGGTATTCGCCTGGAAACCACGCTGAGCCGTGATCATTTCAGTAAACTCTTCTGAAAGGTCTACATTGGACATTTCAAGAGCTCCTGCCGCAATGGAACCCCTGCCTTCACCAGGAACATTAATATTGGCTGTACCAGAGTTGACTGACTCCTGGAAAGTGTTATTTCCGATTTTCGAAAGGCCAGATGGATTGCTGAATTTTGCAAGCGCTAATTGGCCAAGAGTGAGTACTAACCCATTGGAGAAAACCCCGTTGATTTCTCCAGAAGAACCAATGTTGAAACTCTCCAAAGCACCCTGGGTATTTCCGTCAGGATAAGCGTTGGCGTCCATGCTGCCGCCTTCCTTGGTTAAATCTTTGATTGGCATGAGAACAGTTAGGTCCTTGGCACCATTACTGCCATCATTAACCTTTAGAGTAATGGATAAGTCTGCTGGCGGATTTGTTGGATCAAAATCAGGTATTGTGATTGTTCGCTCTACAAGATTTGCGTTTGGATTGTTAGGATCAACTGTGATTGATTTATCAGTAAAGGCTAACTTCCAAGATCCTGAAGAAGCATCCACAGGGGAGATTTTTAAATCAATTACATGCTCAATACCATCATCATCCACTACCTTGATTTGCTGAAGTAATTCTGAATTGCCCTTCGCGTCCTTTGGAAGGTTACCCTTCATTACTAATTCAGTCGTCTGCTTAGCTGGCAAAAGCGCATTGACGTTAACAGTTATATCTTCTAACTGACCGATTTGATTATAGGATTGCACCTTAAACCCTTCACCAGTAACCAATGTCCCATTATCATCCAGATAAAAGTTTCCTGCACGTGTATACATCTGGGACTGTCCCTGTTTCACAACAAAATAGCCATCTCCTGAAATCGCCAGGTCAAGAGCGCGTCCTGTTGTTTGCAAGCTTGATTGAGTATCAATCAAGTCGATGCTGGCAATGGTAGAACCAAGTCCAACCTGCATTGGGTTCTTGCCGCCCTTATTTTCGGTAGCAGCACTTGCGCCCGAGATTGTTTGATTCATAGTGTCCTTAAAAGTAACACGGCCCTTTTTGAAGCCGTATGTATTTACATTGGCAATATTGTTTCCGATTACATCAAGTTTTGTTTGGAAGTTTTTCATCCCACTGATTCCTGAGTACATTGAACGAAGCATTTTATTGAACTCCTTTCGATTTGGGGGCTGCTTCAATCGGTCCACAGCCCAGGCCTCCGTAAAGGTCCAGCCTATTCATTTTAATTTTCCATAACGATGGTTCCATTTATATTGGTGAATATTTGTTCCGCTGCTTCTTGCCTTCCCATTGCGGTAATGACAGTGTTGTTTTTTGCACTGACAATCAGTGCCGCATCCTTTAGCAGAACGAGTGAATCACTCACGCCCTTGGCCTTAGCCTGACTTACTTTTTCCTCAATTCTGTTCCAGCGCTCCTGGGAAATGTTAATTCCCCTTTGCTCCAGCCGTTCAGTTGCATGCTTACTTATTGTTAGTCCATTCTTTGATTGGATAACACTTTGCAATTGCAAGGAAAAAGATGTTTGTGTTAATTTGTTGGCTTTTACAGGTTTATGGTGTGTCCTGTTAACAGGCAGTGAATGAATTGGATGAAAGTTTGTTTTATCCATTACATCACTTCCTTACGTTATTGAATTTTGGTTATCTGTGAAGAAATGATGCTTGTATTATTCTCATCATCTAGTAAATAGGATGTTTTGCCATTCTTGAATGAAACAGAAAGGACATTAGCTGATTTTTCTTGTTTATTTTCATCAAGATAGGTAATTGTTTTCCCAATCAGCATACTCGCCTGCAACATATGATTTTCACTTGATAACTCATTGATTTGGGAAATATTCGCCGGTTCCAGAATCGTGCCATCCTCAAGCACAAAAGAAACGGTGTCTTCTTTGAACTGCACAGAGGCAACCTTCCCATTTCCCTGTTGAACGGTTTCCTCGCCATTTACTGTTTCAATCTTATGCCATGTAATCTCCTTGCCCACAAACTGGCTATAGGAAATCATCTTATTTTGCTGTTCAGCCTGTACAAATCGATCGATTGACTTCCCCATATTCGTGATTTGCTCAAGAGTCGAAAATGTTGCCATTTGGGCAATAAAATCTTTATCCTGCATCGGATTCAAAGGATCTTGATTCTGAAGCTGGGTCATCAGGATTTTCAAGAAATCATCTTTCCCAAGAATATCTGAACCAGCTTTCCTGTCCTTTTGAAGATTCGACAGCAGATAAGAAGAATTAATACTATTCACCATTGTCTATCTCCTATACTTCAGTATTTAGCAGTGCTTCTTCGAAGGAAAGGTTAAAATCGCCTTTTTCTTCTTTCTTTTCCTGCTTCCCTCTGTCAGGCTGCCTCTCATGCTGCTGAGAATCTCTATTCAGGAATCGCTCTTGCTGGGCCTGCTGCTGAGTCACTTCAATTCTTTCTACTGAAAGGTTTTGTGCCGCAAAGGCCTGTTTGAGACCATTAATCTGTGATTCCAGCGTTTCCTTCGCCTTCCCGGAAGTAGTTATGATTCGCGCCATCATCGTTTGATCCTTTTGGAAAAGCTCTATACGGATGCTCCCAAGATGCTCAGGGAATAATTTTATGAATAGTTTTTGAGTTCCCCCACTATTCATGAAATGGGATTTCGAAAGAATCGATTCAAATTGCTTCATTAATTGTTCAGGTGAAACCGGCCTTTCAGGACTATTCATTGTTAACATTAATTGCTCAGCTTTTGTCATCTGTGGAAGATAAGCAACAGTTCCTGCTGGACCGTCCGTCTTTAATCCCGAGCTACTCTCTGGTAATGATATTTTTCTTGAGTTTGCAAGGTTTAGATCACTCGCTAACTGGGTAAATCTCTTTTGTAAATAATCCGCATGAGGATTTTGTTTACTCGTATCTAAAAGATTCTTTAATTCCTCACCAAGATTCTTCAGAGATTCTTTAACAGGATCAGAGCTTTTATATTCGTTCCCATCAGCATATCTAGTCATTAATTCCAAAAGCTTTAATGCCTTTAATGTCTGCAAATCGTTTTCTTCTAGTTTTGCGAGTAATTGATTTCCATTTTGATTCGCGATTCCTGTTATTATAGCC